>JAISBL010000017.1 GCA_031266215.1 Tannerellaceae bacterium
TCGCCTTCATCCTTCCCGATGCCGGGAGGGCAGTTACTTATGCCCCGGGTATAGACGCCGAAAACGGCGCCGATAATGATCTCCTCGGCATTTACATGTTTGACGCGGATGATAAATTCATCAGCCGTACTACGCGTACCTACAGCGATGGTACGCCGGAGTCCGGAGGGCGTAAGTTCACAGTCTCCGTCACCGGCTCGGGGGAAAGACGGTTTGTCTTCGTCAAAGTTCCTGCCAGCCATTCACTGCCCTCTATTACCGCAGGGGATTTAATTGGCGTACTGGCTTCAGCCGTTACGACGCCTTACACTACAGGCTCACCACTCACGGCTCCTTTTGTGATGTCTAACGCTCTGGCCTCCGATCAGCTATACGTAAAAGTAACGGATATCGAAAGCCAGACCAACGACATCACCGTATCGCTCAAACGGCGTGTGGCAAGGTTTGACGTTATTGCAGATGGTATCATTATTACTAATGTGAGTATCTCCAATGCCGCTCCTACCGGCAGGGTACTGGATCATGCGGACAACGTGGCCGCTCCCAACTCAGGGCTTACTTATCAGATCACGGGAGGAAATCTGGCTAACACCGGTAAGAGTTTCTATCTCTATCCGACTACACTTGGTGCAGGCAGCACGGGTACGGTTATTACCGTCACGGCTGAGAGCAAGACGTACTCCATCACCCTTCCTTCCGATCAGCCGATAGACGCCAACAAGCTGTACCGGATAATGGTCACCCAGAGTGCAACAGGCTCCGACCTGACCTTTAAGCTTGTGGTTGCCGACTGGGCCGATGCCGATAACCTGCCCACCTTCGAAGAGGGAAGCGTCGAGGCCGGATTTAATTCTGTTGTTTCCTCCAGCCAGGGCGTCAGCATCAACAATTACAGCGTGGATTATTCAGAAGCTACCGGCTCTGCATCCGCACAGTTGTATTATGTGAGTACGACAAGCACCAAACCTACCGCCACGGTTGAACCCCTTCACGGTACGCATGCGAATGCTATCATCGTCGGCATCAGCAACCCGGTACAGGTGACTTACGCCGGCACCGCAGGCTACATGAGCACTGTCACTATCAGTCTGCCCAAAACGACTGTACCCGTTGACCTCGAAGTCAGGCTCACCGGCAACGGCGGCGATGCGCAGACCGTCAGCGTTATAAGCGTGCCGGATTATACCGACCCAAGGTATGAGATAGAACCGGGGCTCAAGCCGGTGCTTGCCGGCGGAAGATACTGGGCGCCGGTGAACGTGGGCGCTACCGAACTGGGTGTGAGTACTGCTACCATAGCCACATTAGCACAGGGCGGTTATTATTTCCAGTGGGGACGCAATACTCCGCTGTATCCTGAGGATGGGCCGGGGAAAGCGTTGACAAGAGTAGCCGGCCCTGTCGCAAGTGTTGAGGTCGCTGAAAGCGCTGATTACGCAAATAAAGCTATTGGAAACCCCAGCGCCAGTCTCGTGGTTGACTGGTTATCTCCGGGGAATGACGGTCTATGGACGGGCGCAAATGCGCAGGGACCCTGCCCCGACGGCTGGAGGGTCGTTACCCTGGCAGACAGCGATCCCGTCACACAAACTTATGGTGGCGCTCAGGGTGCGTACATCTCCGCTAGTGATAAAAGATTCCGGTTAAAGGGTGATAACGAGGGTGAGTATGTTTATTTTGCGCCAAGAGGATATTATGCGACCACGGCGTATAACGGTAATAATGGAAGCTCGTGGCTGGGCAGCGCCGGCACCGGATCAACTGCCAACGAGGCTAACGGGCAGTTCATATATCTTCAGGAAAAAATAGTTGTAGTAAGCTACGCAGCAGGTGTTACCCGTGGAATGGCTATGCCGGTACGCTGCGTACAACAATAATATAAAACCAATTTGGAGTAATATCCAGGGCCTTCCTTAACATGTGACTATCTGCGTTTTTCGGGGCGGGCGTCTTTTCCACCGGGTGAATCCGGGGAAAGACGCCCGTTGCTTTTTGCAGTAGCATTACATATAATGATCAAATGAAAATATATTTAGAGATGCGTCAGCCCTGGGTTGAAGTGTTAACCTGCACCGACAGACTGGAGGCTGGAATACGCTTATTTTTATCCTATTCTCTTTTTCTTATAACCCCTTATCCCGAGTTCAGGTTCTAATGGCCAATTTGGGTTACATCGAACTCATGCCGGTAATACGGAAACCGGATCATGGCGGCGGGGCGGAGAGTTATGCCGTGTGAGCTTATACCGGTAATATAAATACAGGCTATCCCACGGCGCAGCGCGGGATAGCCTGTATGGAGCAGGGGATAAGGCCGTTAGTCCCTGCGGAGGAATATCATTACGTAATATGCCAGGGTGGCCAGTGAGCCGAGGGCGGCTACTACATAGGTGTAGGCTGCCGAACGCAGGGCGTCTGTCACCTTGTCATAAGTCTGACTGTTGGTGATGCCCGCCTGACTGAGCCATACTACGGCGCGCTGACTGGCATTGATCTCTACCGGCAGCGTTATGAAGCTGAACAGCGTGGTGGCGGCAAACAGGACGATCCCGAAAAGCATGAGCTGCGGAAATCTGTCGAGCAGAAGCATTCCGCCCAACAATATCCATGTCATTATGTTGGAGGAGAAACTGACGACCGGGACCAGCGCCGAACGCATCTTAAGCGGTGCATAGGCGGTGGCGTGCTGCACGGCATGGCCGCATTCGTGGGCTGCGACGGCGGCTGAGGCTACACTATTGCAGGCGTAAACAGACTCGCTGAGGTTGACCGTCTTATCCGTGGGATTGTAATGATCTGTCAGCCGTCCGGGCGTAGAGATCACTTTGACGTCGTAGATGCCGTTATCGTGCAGCATTTTCTCTGCTATCTCCTTTCCGGTCATACCGTTGGGGATGGGGATATGCGAATATTTCTCAAACTTGTTCTTCAGGTTAGAAGAAACCAGCCAGCTTAGGAGAGCTATACCAATGAATAAAATCCAATAAAGAGTCATAATCAATCGTTTTTAAGTTTCAATATGGTAAACAAAAAACCTGCCACGGAAAAAGTGGCAGTGGCTGTTATATAAGGTCAGGGCAGTCCTGTTCGGTATACCGTATGATGGTCTGCTCGCGGTCGGGGCCTACGGATACGATCCTGACGGGGACTTCCAGCTCTTCTTCCAGGAATGAGAGGTATGCGTTGAACTCTTCGGGGAACTCATCTTCGCTCTTCACTCCGGTCATAGAGGTCTGCCATCCGGGCAGTTCTACGTAAACAGGCTCCAGGTCGCCGGCCGCTTCGTAAGGGAAGGCTGTCGTTTCCCTGCCGTCGATGACGTAAGCGACGCAGGCCTTGATGGTGTCGAAGGCGTCGAGCACATCGCTCTTCATCATTATAAGCTGCGTTACACCGTTAATCATTATGGCGTACTTTAAGGCCACGAGGTCTATCCACCCGCAACGGCGTTTACGTCCTGTGACAGAGCCATACTCGTTGCCTTCGCGGCAAATCGCTTCGCCGGCAGGGTCGAACAGTTCGGTAGGGAAGGGGCCGCTGCCGACACGTGTGCAGTAGGCTTTGAAGATGCCGTACACCTGTCCGATCATGTGAGGCGACACTCCCAGTCCGGTGCAGCATCCGGCGCATACGGTATTGGAGGAGGTGACAAAAGGGTATGAGCCGAAATCTATATCCAGCATCGTGCCCTGTGCGCCTTCGGCCAGTATGGATTTACCTTCTTTCAGGTAGCGGTTGATGAGGTTTTCGCTGTCAATGAGGTCAAACCGTTTCAGATACTCCAGGGCGTCCAGCCATTCGGCTTCCAGCCGGTCGAGATCGTCAGAGGGGTAATCCAGCGAACGCAGTATCGCCTCATGTTTGGCCTTTGCCGCCTGGTATCTGACGTCAAAGCCGTGCAGTATGTCTCCTACCCGGATGCCGTTGCGGCTTATCTTGTCTGTATAGGCAGGGCCGATGCCTTTGCCGGTGGTGCCGATCTTTCCGTCGCCTTTGGCGGCTTCCCAGGCAGCATCGAGCAGGCGGTGGGTGGGAAGGATGAGGTGGGCTTTTTTTGATATGGACAAGCGTTTCGTCAGGTCGTGCCCGGAGGCGGCCAGGGCTTCGGCTTCCTGCCGGAACAGCAGGGGGTCAATAACTACGCCGCTGCCGATAATGTTCATTTTACCTCCCTGGAAGATGCCCGAAGGTATTGAGCGGAGGACGTATTTGTGACCCTCAAATTCCAGCGTATGCCCTGCGTTGGGGCCTCCCTGGAAGCGGGCTATCACGTCGTATGCGGGCGTCAGTACGTCTACGATCTTGCCTTTACCTTCGTCGCCCCACTGAAGTCCCAGTAATACATCTACTTTCATTTTTCACTATGTTATTATGTGATTGTCCGGTTGTTTTCCTGCACTTCTTTCTGCACCCTGTTCTTGCACCGTTTACAGGTGCCGTATACGCATGAAGAGAAGTAATCGGGCGCAAACCTGTTTTTCAGCGCGCTTATGTGTTCTTTCAGGAAAGGAGGGTTCTTTACCTCCTGTATGCTGTGGCACTGGGTGCAGATGAAGTGCAGGTGAGTGTCGGCCTTCCTGCGCAGTTCATACATTACGGGTATCGACGGGGAGTGGGGGCGGTGGGCGATGGAGCCGGCGTCGAAGTGGTGCCGTACGATAAGTCCGGCGTCTATCAGCACATTGAGCGTGTTGTACAGGGTCGCTTTACTGACGTGGAACCTGGTGTTGTTAAGCTTGCTCTGGAGCATGTTAATGTCAAAGTGGCCTTTGAAATTACATATCTCATCCAGGATCGTATCTCTCTCCTCGGTTTTACGCCGCCCCTTGTCGGTGTCATGCTTCTCTTTCAGATAAGAATAAAAGCTGTCCCGTACTTCTTTATGAATTTTGTCTTCCATCATTGTATTACCGGCTGAGCCAGGGTTGTGGGTTCTGTTTTTCTCTTTCTTTCCAAAGCTCGAAATGCAGGATGGTAGCGTTGTCGTTTTCGCTATCTGTGAAGATCCTGCCCAAAGCCTGCCGGGTTTTCACCTCATCGCCGCGTTTCACGTATATCTCGCTCAGGTTGCAATAGACGGTCAGGTAGTTCCCGTGTCGTACGATGATCCAGTTGTTGTACCCCCGTTCGACAAGGATGGAAGATACCCTGCCGTCGAACACGGCGCGGGCGTCGGAGCCGGCTGTCGCCTGAATATCGATGCCGTTGTTCACCACCCTGACGTACTTGAGATCCTGATGCTGCTGTTCGCCGTATACGCCGACGACGGAATATTGTCCGGTGACGGGGACGGGCAGGCGTCCGCGGCTGGAGGCGAAGTTGTCAGACAGCCGCTTTTCTTCCCTCGTCATAGCGTATCCGCCTTTGCTGTCAGCCACGCGCTTATCGGCGTCGCTCTTCTGCCCTTCGGCGGTTTTTTCTTCCCGTTCGCGTGCTGCACGGGCTTCGGCCTCGGCCCTGGCCACTTCTTCGGCAATCAGCCTCTCTATCTGCCGTTGCAGGGATGCAGCCTGCCGTTCTTTCTTTTTAAGATCGTCCTGCAGGCGTTTCTGCTTCCTGTTCAGTTCATTTATTTCTTTCTGCTGCGTGGCTTCTTCTTCCTGTAGCATTCTTGTTTCCTCTTCTCGGGCGTAGAGCAGTGTTTGTTTCTCGTTGCGCGTTATTTCCAGTTCGGCCCATTTGGCTTTGACTGCATTCTGCTTACCGGTTATTTCGTTAGCCTGCTTCTTCTGCCAGTCGGCATACTCTCTGAGGTAACGCATACGGCGGAAAGACTGGGCGAAGTTTTGAGCAGAGAAGATAAACAGCAGTTTATCCTGCGTGGTATAGTGGCTTTGCAGTTTTTTGACGGAAGCCCCGTAATTGCTCCTTTTGGCGCTGAGTTCTTTTTCAAGGGAGGATATTTCGCCGCGCAGGGTGACTATTTCCCTGTCGATGATACCTATTTCCTGATTAAGCAGTGAGACTACACGTTTACGTTGCTGAAGCCGGCTGGAGAGCAGGTTGAGCCGGTTGAGCGAGTTCCTGGCCGACTCATTGGTTTCGGACAGCAGGCGATTGGCGAGTTCTATTTCATTCAGAGCAGCTTTGCGCTGATTCTCCAGCTCCCTTATCCTTGCGGACCTCTGGGCGGGAGCCGTCATGACGGAAAACAAACATACTGCTATGTAAACGAACTTCATCATATTCACATCTGATTGATCCCTTTTACTATGTCGGCAAGGTCAATACGTTTATACCTTTCAGGGATGGCCGGGTTTACGTCCACAGGTACATCGCGCTGCACGCGTGAGAAATACAGCCTGAGTTCTACGGCCGTGGCGCCGTCGGCCACCGCCCGCGCTTCCATCTGCATCGGGAAGATTTGCCCTTCAGCTATCCTGAAGTCGTCGTATATCCATTGCAGGGCGTAACGCTCGGAAGCGTCGGCTACTTTGGTGGACAGCAGCTTCTCTTCACCGTCGGCCCTGAAGGCGTAGAGAATCCTCGATCCTCCTTTTATCTGCGCCTCGGTGACAGCCCCGTCGCGGCGGAGCGTGAAGCGTCCGTACTGCCGGGGCGTAACCTCGCGCTCGCCGGGTGCAAAGATGTTGTTTGTGAATAACGCCTGGAGGTTATACAGGTTGAAGTCTACCGGCATGCCGCTTTTAAGGCGGGCGTAGCTTTCGGCCGCATAGCGCCTGTTCATCCTGTCTGTTATTTTTACGCTGTCGGTGCCAAACTCGATCCTGAAGGCTTCTATTCCCAGCATCGGCAGTATGGAGAGCTGGATGACGCTGTCTTTGACCATCTTTATGTCTACCCGCGAACTCAGTTCTTTTCCCCCGAAACTCAGTTCCGCCCGTGTGCGCGCCGAGAGCGTACGGTAGTGGAACGAGCGTTCGCCGATCGAAGCGAAGAACTCCCCGGCTTCCTTTACCACAGACGACGGCTCCCCGGCAACGGTAAGCCGCCGCGAAGTCTTACACCCGCTGAGGGCGAATAATAACGCCGTTGCGCATAGCATGAGCGGGCGTATATGCGGATTGTTACCTTGCCTCTTCATCGTCTATGAATATCTCTTCTGTTATCTTACGGTTCAGCGTACCGGTGTTCTTGCCCATATCCCTGGCTTTTTTCCATTGTACAAGGGCCTCATCCTTGTTGCCTGACATGAAGAGGATGTCGCCGTAATGGTCTACAAGCTCCGAGCTTCCGGAATTATCTTTGGTCAGGGCGCTTTCTATGTAAAACTTAGCCAGCGTATAGTTGCCCTGCCTGAAAAATATCCAGGCGTAAGTGTCGAGGTAAGTGGCGTTATCAGGCTCCAGCCTGATGCACTGGGCGCTCATGCGTTCGGCTTTTTTCAGGTCTTTACCGGCCAGTGAGAGGAAATAGGCGTAATTGTTGAGGGCAAGGATATTTTTGTCGTTCAGTTCAAGCGCCTGCTCATAGGCGGCGTAAGCCTCCTCCTCCTGTCCGTGCTGGTGGCATATATCGCCTATCTGGGTATAGAAGGTAGATTTAAGCTCTTTATTCTCCACCGGCACAATGCCGAGGCCTTCGCGATACGTCTCCAGGGCTTTTTCGTAGTTTTCCTCCTGATAGTAACCTATACCAAGGTAAAAGTAATACTCAGGCGAAGCGGGGAAAAGCTCTGTGCACCTTGTGCAAATCCTGATGATCTCCCGGCTGTTCCGGGTTTTGAGGGCGGCGTTGAGCAGTCGCTGCCACGCTCCGGCATTTTCCGGCTCCATCTCGGTGACCAGGCTGAACTGGAAGCCGGCCTCTTCATCCTTTCCCCCGTCCAGCAATATATCGCCGTACATCAGTCTGATCTCCGTTTTTTCGGGATGCTGCCCTATAAGGGTCTCAAAGAGAGCGGCCGCGTTCTTTACTTCTTTCTGCGATTGTTGCAGGCCGAGGATGTACCGCGAGAGGATTCCCACTTTTGTCTCTACATCCAGCCTGTCATTTACAAGGGCGTTCCTTATCTGCGTTTCGGCGGCCGTTTTGTCGTTCACCGCCTCATAGTAGTTGGCCATAGCCACAATGTAGTAGGGGCTGGATGGCTCTGCGTCGTACGCTCTTCGGTAAGCCTCGTAAGCCTCGGCCGTCTTCCCCTGTTCAAGGTATAAGTCGCCTACGAGAATAGTGAAGCGCGCCTCCATCGGGAATTTGTCGGCCAGCTTCTCAACCTCCCTGAAGGCTTTATCGTCTTCCTTGAGCATGTTGTATAGCTTATACTTCTGCATTGACAATCCTTCGCTCATCCCACTTACCGACTCGAGCATGTCGTACGTACTGATAGCGCCGGCTATATCGCCTCCATTCGCCATGGCGTCGGCCATATAGTAGTAAAGGTCCAGCTTTTCGGGATAGGCGGCCACCAGCTCTTTGTACGTATCCACAGCCTCGGCCGACATACCGAGATTACGCAGCACGGAAGCCAGCTCAATTTTGTAGACAGAGTTACCACCGCCGTACATCACGGCCTGCCTGAGAGCCTCAACGGCTATGGCGGGTTGTTGTATGTGAAGGTAGAATACAGATAATTCGTATAGTAGCGGGGCCGATGTAGAGTCGATAGACAGGCAGTGTGTGAACAGGTCGAAAGCCGCATCATATTTGCCTGCGTTTTTCAGGTTCAGGCCCTCGTAGAAGAAGTAATCAAACTTTCGTTTCTCTTTTTCATCCTGCCCCACGGCCTGCACGAGAGGAAGCAGACAGAGCAATGCACAGGCAGCTTGTTTCACCATATTGCAGTCATAATTTTATAGATGTTACATCCGGGATGTTGCCGGCAAAGGTAATATTTTATTCATTAACCCTGTACTCAAAGCGGTCATAATAAGCCTTTGACCCTCCGGGCTTACCGTTTGACGAGGCGTACAGGCCGATCATCACGCCGGTGAAGCCTCCTGCCACTTCGGTGCTGAGGTAACGGGTGTCGAGCCTGCCGAGTTCAGTGTACGGTTGGCCTTCGCGGCCGGCGAAATAGAAGGCATACCGGGAGGCGTTTCCCTCTATCCGCAGTGACACGCGGCTGGAGCCGGCAACCCTCTCGGCCGCGATGTAGGAAAGCGAACCCAGGCGTACGCGCAACTGTACCATCCACTGGTCGCCCGATTTCCTTAGCAGGAGGTCGTAGTGGTGACTGTTGTTCTGGATCAGCGTCATGCCCGCCTCGTCGTCTCCCGACCGGGCGTCAAGCTCCAGCGACGCGGCCGCCGCGAAGTCATGCTCCGTCTGACGCCGCCCGACAAAAGAAACAGGCTCAGCCTCATCGAGCGTAAAGGCCGAAGCCGTGATACGAAGGAACCCCGGCCGGTCGGTAAGCGAATAGTTCCCGCGCACCGGGTTGCGCAGGTATTGCCACTCGAAGCCAAGCCTGTCTTCATTGAACTCCATGTCGGCAGGGCTTTTCGCTAACGGATGCAGGGGCAAAGTCCTGACGTTCATCTCCAGCCCCACCGTACCGTCGCCGTTCACCTGCGGCCATCCGCCTTTGGGCCAGTCAACAGGGGCGAGGAACGTCTCGCGCCCCAGGACATGGTAATAAGCGTAAGGCTCAGTCACCCTGAAGCCAAGGAAGACCATCCACCACGAACCGTCGGCAGCCTGCACCATATCGGCATGCCCAACGCCCTGTATGGCGCTGCCCTGCCCCCTGCGGTTGGCATGCGTCAGTATCGGGTTGAACGGGCACGACTCGTATGGGCCGTATATATACCTGCTGCGGCCTATCGTAGCGCTGTGCATATACTCCGTACCGCCCTCGCCCAGCATGAGGTAATAATAGCCATCCTTCCTGTATATATGCGGGGCCTCCGGGAACCGTCCGCCCGTGCCGCCCCATACGAGCCTTTCGGGGCCGGTCTTCCTGCCTGTCGCCAGGTCTACGGGCGTCACCCTGATGCCCTCGTCGCCCTGGGTCACGAAGTAGGTGCTGCCATCTTCGTCCCAGAATATGTCAGGGTCTATGCTGTTTATATCCACCCATACCGGATCGCTCCACGGCCCGGCCGGGTCGGTCGCCGTGCAGAAGAAATTGCCCCCGCCGGTCACATTGGTGCATACTACGTAAAAAACGCCGTCATGGTATCTGAGCGAAGGAGCAAACAGTCCGCCCGACGCTCTGGCCCCCTTGAGCGGCAGTTGCGAATCTCTGGTCAGGCAATGCCCGATCTGTTCCCAGTTGACCAGGTCCCTGCTGTGATAAATGGGCAGTCCGGGGAAATATTCAAAGGAGGAGGTCGTAAGGTAAAAGTCATCGCCTGCGCGGCAGACGCTCGGATCGGGATTAAACCCCGGTATGACAGGATTTCTGTAGCCCGACTGCCCGTGTGCATCCACGCAAAAGGAAGCGGCAATCATGAAGCATATGACTGCCTTTGAGAATTTCACTGATTTCATATCATTGATTATTTAGTTATACGCAATCCGCCTCAGCGCCGGCCGCTGTGCCCGAAGCCCCCGGCCGAGCGCTCCGTGTCGTCCAGCCCGTCGGCCTCTTCCCACTCTACGCGACTGTGCGGCGCCACCACCATCTGGCATATCCTGTCGCCGTCGTTCACCGTAAAAGGCTCGGCGGATATGTTCAGAAGTATCACACCTATCTCTCCGCGGTAATCAGCGTCGATCGTTCCCGGAGTGTTCAGCAGCGTGATGCCATGCTTCAGCGCCAGTCCGCTCCTCGGTCGCATCTGGGCTTCAAACCCTTCGGGCAGGGAGATGTACAGCCCCGTCGGTATCAGTTTCCACTCCATCGGCTCAAGTGTCAGCGGCTTATCCAGACTAGCCCGTACGTCCATCCCGGCAGACCTCTCCGTGGCGTAAGCCGGCGCCGGGTGTTGCGACTTATTTACTATGGCGACCTTCATTACATACAGCTTTAAGACTCATGTCAAGACCCTTCACAGAGTGGGTCAATGCTCCCACCGATATATAGTCAACGCCTGTCACTGCATACGTCCGGATATTTTCCAGAGTGATACCTCCCGAAGACTCCGTTTCATAGCGCCCGCCTATCTTCCTGACGGCCGTGCGCGTATCGGCCACGCTGAAGTTGTCGAGCATGATGCGGTCTACTCCGCCCACAGCCATCACCTGGTCAAGCTCATCGAGGGAACGAACCTCTATCTCTATATTCATCTTAAGCTTATGCGTTGCAAGGTATGAGCGGGCGCATGAGACAGCATTGGCGATGCCCCCGGCAAAGTCTATATGGTTATCCTTCAGGAGGATCATGTCAAACAGTCCGACCCTGTGATTCACACCCCCGCCCAGTCGCACCGCCTCCTTATCCATCAGTCGCATGCCCGGCATTGTCTTGCGCGTATCCAGAACCCTGGCCCCCGTGTCCTTAATCTCACGCACATAGCGCCGGGTCGTGGTGGCTATACCGCTCATGCGCTGCATCACGTTGAGAACTATGCGTTCCGACTGGAGCAGCGACCTGATGTTTCCTTCCACCGTAAAGGCCACGTCTCCCTTTTTCACATCCGAACCATCTTCCATGTATACATCCATACGTAAGTCCTGCCCGCTCAGGTCAAATATGCGCCTGGCCATTCCTACGCCCGCCAGTACGCCGTCTTCCCTGATAATAAGCCGTGCCGTTCCGCGGGCTTCCGGCGGGACGCAGCACAGGGTAGTAACATCCCCGGCGCCCACGTCTTCGGCGAACGCCAGTTTTATCAGTTCTTCAATTAAAGCATCCATATACATATAAGTATTATATCTATTCTATTCTTACGGATTGTATAACAGCCTTGCCGTCCGATATACGGTATGTAAGGTTGACGCGGAACTCCCTGCCGCCGGCCGTCAGTTTACCGACGAGGAAACCGCTCTCCTTCTTTTCCGCGTTATGAGCCACCGTGAAGCCGGCCGGACTGTTTGCGCCAAAGAAAGCATCCAGTGCGGCCACCGCCTCAGCCGGAAGACATTTCTTCGAAGCCCCGGGTACAGCCACGTCTACCTCAGAGTCCATAAAAGCAGCCACAGGCTGTGTGCGCCCGCTTTTGAATGCCGCCACAATATGGCTCACGTCTACCGCCCATACTGCGAGGGTGGCGACGGCCAGTGCGAGGATTAATACGATACGTCTCATGATCTCTCTTTTTTTAGGTAAATAAGCACAAAGGTGGTCAAAAATAACCAATCAGACAACCCCCTCAGTCCCATACCAACGCCTTTCAGGGATAACCGGCGAAGTCACATAACTCCACGGGCCTTTTTCTCCGCGAGTATTTTACCACCTGATTGCCGGCGGGAGATATTTTGTGCGCTCACTGTCGTCAAACTCAAAGGCATACGGCGACTTCCGGGCAGTGGTCTAATGCACCGGTCCGCCCGTCTCTTCCACCGGTTCGTCCGCTACCACCCGTACCAGCTTCACACTGTAGCCGGCGTTGACACCACACTGTAGCCAGCGTTGGCACCACACCGTTGCCAGCATTGGCACCACACCGTTGCCAGCATTGGCACCACACTGTAGCCAGCATTGGCACCATACCGGTGCCAGCGTTGGCACCACACCGTTGCCAGCGTTGGCACCACACCGTTGCCAGCATTGGCACCACACTGTAGCAAGCATTGGCACCACACCGTTGCCAGCGTTGGCACCATACTGTAGCAAGCGCTTGCTACACACCGGTGCAAGCATTTGCTACACATCGGTGCAAGCACTTGCTACACATCGGTGCAAGCACTTGCTACACACTGGTGCAAGCACTTGCTACACACAGGTGCAAGCATTAGCACCACACCGGTGCAAGCATTTGCTACACATCGGTGCAAGCATTTGCTCCACACCGGTGCAAGCGTTTGCTCCATGCCGTGCACGCCGTAGGGCCGTTATCGCGATCCGGGCTGCTCGCCGTCATTGCTCCGTTCATCTCGCCGCTATTACTTTCTCCCTGTGTCGTCTGAAGAATAAGCAGGTGTCTGAGGGAAAAGGCGGTTTTTTATCCTGTGTAGAATCAATTTACTATGTTATATTTGCACTCCGGAAACGTTCGCTTTTTCTTTAAATGAATAAAATAGCCGCTAATCAAAATGAAAAATCTTATCCATTACAATCGCAAACTCTTTTTTACACTTGTCTTTTGTCGGAATAACTTCCCTGTATGCACAGTCTGACCCTTTAGAGGGAGCCTGGACGCTGGAAAGCGCTTCCGTGCTGAAAATCACCGGCTCCGATACCGTAACAGTAACCATAGGCCCGGCCGAAAAGGAAGAACTGATCCGGGTGCTGTCCGACCTACGTTAGCGTATCGAACGCCACTACGTGCGAAAACAAACCGGGAGCGAGGAAAGAGGTGACCGTAACCGTTGCGCCCTGCACTTATTACATACCGGTCAATCCACATCTCAGGTCGAGGGCGGTCCACTGATACGACCTGTCAAACGAAAAAGAAGAGGCTGCGTCCTGTGATCGGAGCAGCCTCTTTTATTATATATTCCAAACCTGTACGATGAGCAGCTTTATCAGCTCCACAACCTGTCGTTTGAATTTTTGTTATCCCAGTACGGTGTGGGTGCAAAATAACTCTTATCCTCACGTATAAGGTGTTCTTTCACTACTTCTTCGTTCAGTTCGATCCCCAATCCCGGAGAGTCAAGCGGCACAGGTGCGAATCCTTTTTCGAATATAGGCTGCGAGCCGGTCATTTTTACCATATCAAACCACCACGGGCTATCCACGCTGTGGTGCTCCATAGCCAGGAAGTTTTCGGTGGCTGCGGCGCAATGCACGTTAGCCATGAAACAAATCGGGGTCCCGGCCATGTGCATTGCCATAGCGACGCCATTTTCCTGAGCATAGTCGCCGATCCTCTTGGTTTCCAGGAGACCGCCCGATGTAGCCAGGTCGGGATGGATGATATCTACGCATTTGGAGTCGATAATGTCTTTGAAGCCCAGTGATAAACCGGGGCCTCTGAGCCCAAAAGTATCCTCGCCGGTGCAAACAGGCGTTTCGACAGCATTTTTAATAGTTCTCAAATCGTCGAAATTCCACCACTGGGTTACGTCCTCAATCCATGCCAGCCTGTATTTTTCCAGCTTCCTGGCCATACGGATGTGGTTATTGATGTCGAAATGTCCATAGTGATCCGAGCTTAAAGGTATTTCGTAACCGACCGTACGGCGGACGGTATCGACAATTTCAGCCAGCTTGTCAAGCCCTTCGTCTGTAAGCTGTACCTGCGTAAACGGGTGTTCCCTCAAAACATAACCCATGTAATCGATGACCCCTGTTTCGCGGTTAATAAAGCCGTACTGATTGGAGGCCCCGCCCCAGAATTTATTATTAACGATTCTGTTATTTACAACTCCCGGGTTATTCCTGTCGCCTACGAGATGGATACCAAGGTCCATTTTCAGCCATGTGAACCCCTGCTCTTCCGTTATTTTTTTCATCCGTTCAGCAAAATCAGGCCTTGATGGACTGGCTGTATCGGCATAGCAGCGTATCTTGTCGCGATACCTTCCGCCCAGCAACTGCCAGGCAGGAACGCCGTAAGCCTTACCGCACAAATCCCACAGCGCCATTTCAACAGCGCATACGCCACCGCCCTGACGGCCATGGTAGCCGAACTGGCGAATGATCTTGAAGATCATTTCCACATTGCATGGATTAAGTCCAAGGATACGGCTTTTCAGTAACAGGGCATACCGTTCGTCGCCACTGTCTCTTACCTCGCCCAATCCGTATATGCCCTGATTGGTGTCAATACGAATGATGGGCGTCCTTCCGACATTTTGAACAACAGCATACCGCATGTCTGTTATTTTCAGTTCCGACGGCGAAGAAGCTCTTTTTACATTCTGGGTCGTAAACGCAACGGTATCTTCGATGGAAGCTCCCATCATACCTCCTAAAGCAAGCCCGCTCAAAGCCGTTTTCTTGAGAAAACTTCTGCGGCCGCTTTCGTCAGCCGGCATATTTTCCGCAGTTGCCTGTGGCTTATCTTTCTCGATAATTTTTTTTAATTCACTGTTCATAACTTATTATTTTAAAGGTTAAAAATAGATTACTCAATAGATCCGATACTTGGAGTGGCGGTTCTTTGTTTACCATTTTGATCGGCCTGCAGTAATGAGGCGTATTTGCCTGCTGCACCGGTAAAGAATTTCGAATTGGCATCGCTCGATAAAACGGGGCTGATGTCGGTAAACCCGGCGCTTTTATTTTTGGCCGGGCTATTTGCAGTTAAAGCAACCGTAGGAAGAAAACCCGAAACAATGCCGGATTTGTGCTTACCTTCGGAAGTGGTAACTACAACATCTTTCAGCAGAACCCCTTTTTCATCACCCGTCCCATTCATCTCTACGAATACATTGCCAACCAGATTATTGCCCAAAGAGCGTACCTCTCCGCTTATTTGCGATTCGATATCGGTAGCCTTGTCATTTCCATTTATGTTGCCGGTAATAATATTACCGCCCAGACTAAGTTTTCCAACCAGAACATGGATCCCTCCGCTGCAAAAATCAATCCCGCCGAATCCGCCTATTCCTGCACCGGCCAGGTTATCAACAATAGTCGATTGCAGGATGGACACATTTCCTCCGAGTAAAATAAGCCCGCCGGAGGCTCCGGTGACAATACTGCCGCCGCCAAAATTGCCTGCTGCAGTACAGTTAACAATCGAAACATTTGCATCACGAACCATAATCACGCCGGCTCCGCCAACACTGCCTACGCCGACACCGCCAAATCCCCCTTCGTTTTCCAAAAAGGAAGAGTTGATGACAACGGCATTTCCGTTGATGACATTTATGCCGCCTGCGCCTCCGTATCCTACGCCTCCGTCGCTGCCTCCTACGCCTCCTGTATTATAGTAGAAATAAGAGCCGATGACGGTCAGGTCGCCGTTTTCATTCTGAATTGCACCGGCAGTGCCATGTATGCTGCCGATCCCAAGATTGTAGGTAAACATGCAATTCTTTACGGATAGCGTACCGCCTTCATTAATGATACCGGTTTTGTTGGATTTCGTCAGGTGCAGGTTTTCAATGGATAAAGTTTTACCCGGTGTTATATGAAACAGGCTGAAACCCGGGCTGACGCCGCCCATTATTCCTCCGTTAACAGAAGGATTCACAGAGCCGTTTATGGTAATTGCCGGTTTACCGTCAGCCGCCATATTCCCTGCAATAGAAACATGATTTTCTATAGCAGGCAAATCCAGGGATAAAACGATTTCACCTGAAAGGTTTTCAGCAAAACCGACAGTAACAGGTTTAGCCGGATCAGAGTTTTGAGCATTTGCCGATTTGATGGCCGCAATCAACGATCCCTCGGAATCGTCGCCTACAAGTGTGGAAACAACTATTTGCGCATTAGAAATATGATTAACGACAAATAATAAAACGATAAATACTATGATAAAACGAAAAAAACTGTCTCTCTTCATTAAACTCTTTTTTATTTCACATTCGACATTCTTTTATCTTAACGATTTTGGGCGGGAGCGCCATACTGGTTCTGTCCGCTTTGCCTTAACGGAGTCATCCATTCCAGCATTCTGTCGTGTCGATCATGTCTCTTGTAGTGCTTAATATGATTGGCGACTTTTTCACCTATAACTTCAATTTTGCTAAGGTCATACTGGCCCATTCCGGCTTCGGCGCACCAGTTTAAATATCCAATCTCACCAGGATCAATTCCCATCAGTTCAACTCCAACGCGATCCACTGCCACCCAGTCCAGACCGGCTACGCAAACTTTGTGATCAACCAGAGTCCCGTTGGTAGGGCCATTTCCTTCCATACCGTCATACCCGTCTATAAATCCCAGGTTAGGATGGAAATGATGGGCTATTGTAAACAGGTTATAGTGAATTCCCCTGAATCCGCCTCCGTGAACGATTTGTTTGTCGGTCCTGGAGCCCGGAGTACGGTATCTGTCGAAAGTAAAGCCGGGGTCTTTAATGGGAGCGCCTACCGAAACATTCTTGAACGTCAGGGTAGCAATAATACGGTCATGCGTTTTCATCCGGCACACTGACATTATAAACGTATTGGGATCCATCATCAAAGCATTCATCCTGCAGGGTTTCGGCCTTAAATCAGTTTCATCCATAAGCCAGATTACTTTTGAGGGGCTGTTATCAAAATCAACAAATTTTACTTTATACTTATCCGCAACACCCATATATCCGTAATTCTCGTATGCGGCCATTGTAGGGCCATCGGCGGCAGATTCGCCGATACCGATAATGTTATTCAGCTTATTGATAGATTTGTAAAACTCCAGGATTCCTTCTATGGTATCCTTGTGTGTGGCGGCTAACTGATTAGACGAAGCAACCAGGTTAGGCTTAATCAGGATGGGCCTGTTTCCTATTGCCTGCGCAATCTCATTGGATAATGGCTGTAAAGCGCGGAATGCCATGTCTGCGCGATCTACGCCGGTAACAAGCGATACCCGTGAAGCGGCATCTACGGTTACTTTGGTTTGTATGTCCAGCATTTTCATTGCATGCGAAGGTATAGCCGCCGCAGCAACACCACCCCATAGTGATGCTTTAATAAAATCTCTACGATGTAATTTGTGCATAAGTTTTTAATGTTTAAATGATTTTCATTATTTCGAACTTCTTTCCTACTGGTTCGCAAATACTCTTACCACTACTCCGACAAACACCCCGATATGGAACTGTGGAACTCGTACGACTGCTGGTTTTTACTCATTTTAGTAATGAAATTTCCTCCTTATAACTGTTGGACAATTAAACGCAATCCAACAATTTCACGCTTCATCAACTCATATTACCTGACGTGTTATGGTAATCATTTCTTACATGGCACAAATTTATCAATTATTTTTTAGAGTTTGTTTAAATTTCATTAAGGTACCCGTGTGTACTAATTTAAGATTGTTAAAAAACAGAAGGAAGGATTAAGAATCTGTTTGAATTTTAAAGCGGGAAAATATTAAGAGTGTTCTGAATTGCAAAGCAGTTCAACAGGGGTGTGTTTTGACGTGGCTTTCGGATGGGAGATTGACTTACGCCTCTATGTTTTTAGCTTACTGCCGGGGTGATTTGTCATTCGCGGACTGCTGTTTACGGGTTTATCGGATTACGGGTTAAAAGACTGTGCTGCAACAGTCTCTTGGCGGCAGTGGTGATAGATGAGACATGCGCAGGTTTGTATGGTGAATGTTTGTACCGGTTTGATGTCGGAAATGGTGAACTATCGGGGCGTTGATAGCACGGTGAAGATGAACTTTCGGGATGGTTTTTAGAGTGATAAGTTATTGGTTTACAGTATTTTTGGGCTGTAATTTTAAATTATTCAATATGAAACATCTTGGTTTTTTTCTCGTGGCGATCATCATCGCCACATCCGCCTGCAGCAAAGCAGGCGATCCTGAAGAAGGAAGCGTAACTATCGAAAAGGGACGGCTCGCCTTCATCCTTCCCGATGCCGGGAGGGCGGTTACCTATGCCGCCGGCGAAG
The DNA here is from genome assembly GCA_031266215.1 of Tannerellaceae bacterium. Lineage (GTDB taxonomy): Bacteria > Bacteroidota > Bacteroidia > Bacteroidales > Tannerellaceae > DFXE01. Next base: position 18,456 of record JAISBL010000017.1, read on the forward strand.
GCGCCGAAAACGGCGCCGATAATGATGTCCTCGGCATTTACATGTTTGGCGCGGATGATAAATTCATCAGCCTGACTACACGTACCTACAGCGATGGTGAGTCGGTGAGCGAAGGGCGTAAGTTCACAGTCTCCGTCACCGGCTCGGGAGAAAGACGGTTTGTCTTCGTCAAAGCTCCTGCCAGTCATTCGCTGCCCTCTATTACCGCAGGGGAGTTAATTGGCGTACTGGCTTCAGCCGTTACGCAGGCTTACACCATCTCCTCACCGCTCGCGGCTCCTTTTGTGATGTCTAACGCTCTGGCCTCCGATCAGCCTTACGTAAAAGTAACGGATATCGAAAGCCAGACCAACGAGATCACCGTATCGCTCAAACGGCGTGTGGCAAGGTTTGACGTCGTTGCAGATGGTATCGATATTACTAATGTGAGTATCTCCAACGCTGCTCCTACGGGTAAGGTGCTGGATCATGCGGACAACGTGCTTGCTCCCGGCGTAGGCGGACTTACTTACACGATCGCGGGAGGAAGTCTGGCTAACGGTAAGAGCTTCTACCTCTATCCGACCACACTTGGTGCAGGCAGCACGGGTACGGTTATTACCGTCACGGCTGAGAACAAGACGTACTTCATCACCCTTGCTACCAGTCAGCCGATAGATGCTAACAAGCTGTACCGGATAATCGTCACCCAGAGTGCAACAAGCTCCAACCTGAGCTTTAAGCTTGTGGTAGCCGACTGGACCGATGCCGATAACCTGCCCACCTTCGAAGAGGGAAGCGTCGAGCTAGGGTTTAATTCTGTTGTTTCCTCCAGCCAGGGCGTCAGCACCAGCACCAACAGCGAAAGTTACAGCATAGTGGATTATTCAGAAGCTACTGCCCCTGCATCCGCACAGTTATATTATGTGAGTGCTACAGAAGCCAAACCTCAGGCCGAAATTGAAGCCCTTCACGGTACGCATGCTGAAGCTATCGACGTCAGCATCAGTAATCCGGTACAGGTGAGTTACGCCGGCACCCCCGGCTACATGAGCACTGTCACTATCAGTCTGCCCAAAACGACCGTGCCCGTTGACCTCAAAGTCAGGCTCACCGGTACGACAGGCGATAAGGATTCCGTCAGCATTATAAGCGTGCCGGCTTACTACGACGAACGCTATCTTACTGATCAGCCCTATAAGCCGGTGCTTAAAGCAGGCAGGTACTGGGCGCCGGTGAACGTAGGGGCAACCAGTATGGAAGCGGTTACTGCCGCCGTGCCAACCGACGCTCAGACGGGCCTGTATATCCAGTGGGGACGTACTACCGGTTTTTATAGAGATGCATATGTTGCAGAAACCGACACGCTAAGAGGCCCTGTTACAGCAGATAATCCGAGCAAAAAAGTCATCTTAAGCAACACCGGCGACTGGTTAACAACCGCATTCAGGAATGACCTGCTCTGGTCAGGCGAAAATGTGCAGGGTCCCTGCCCTGACGGATGGAAAGTTCCCTCACAGGAAGAACTTCTGGCTCTCATAGCAGTTTATGGCACAAAGACGACCCCCGCCGCTTCAGACAGAAGATGGACGACTACCGGCGATAACGGTAACGACGTCCTTTATTTTGTGCCAGGAGGATACTACGGGCTTAATAGCACCACTGTTTTACCTGGTCATACAAATACACTCAATAATGCAGCCGTATGGGTATCTGATATAAATGGTACTATGGGGGCTTTCTGGTATTTAGCCAATAATGGCAATAGAGCTGATAAGGCTAACCGATCCTGGGGTTTACCTGTACGCTGCATTCAACGATAATATAAAACCAATTTGGAGTAATATCCAGGGCCTTCCTTAACATGTAAGAATCTGCGTTTTTCGGGGCGGGCGTCTTTTCCTCCGGGTGAATCCGGGGAAAGACGCCCGCTGCTTTTTTGTCGCCATAGCCTCTTATTGTACAGTCTTTAAGACTTTAAGTCCTTAGGGCTTTAATGTGAATTCCCAGGTAATACCCTCCGGCCTGCCGGTTACCCACATTTAAGGTCTCCGGCCTGCGCCGACGGACTTTCTTACATCTAACCCGGGAAGCGCTCTTAATATTTTCCTTCTTTAAAATTTAAACAGGCCCTGATAAGTATGTCTGGGAGCAACCTGACAGTAACAGACTATGTAAACTATATCAGAGAGGATGGTTTTTAATACGCCCGGCGGGTATGGTCAAACCTTTTGTTTGTTGTATGAACATTGCAGGCTTTGGCGGTGTTATTAATATACAGGGTTACTCCTATTAACATAAAATGCTATGAAAAAAATAGCCAGAGCCTTGCTTTTTGCCTGCCTGGCAGGTTGCACTCCCGTTGATGCGCCGTCATATCCGCAAGAGGTTGAGCCGGCCGGGGAGGTTGTCGATGCTTTCGGAATGTTGTATCCGGAGGCTGAAAATACCTCATGGGACTTTGAGCGTGGGAGTTACATAGCCAGGTTTACGCTCTCGTCAGGCCCGGCCTATGCATGGTTCAATACCGGAGGCGACTGGCTGCTGTCCGCCCGCGAGCAATCCCGGTGGCAACTGTCGGGCGAGTTGTCGGCAGCCTTTTCCGGGAGCGCATATGCTGACTGGGACCTGAAAAAAGTAAACCTGCTGGAGCGTCTCCGTATGGGCGCCCTTTATATCTTCAGCGTAGCGGAGGATGGCCGTCATGCCAGCATCTATTACTCCCGGCTTGGAGATTTGGTTAAGGTGGATAATGCATCGGAAGACGCCGTTCAGCATCCTGTTACGATTCCTCAGGAAATATTCCGCACGGTAGACAGTCTTTTCAATAAGTCTGAGATCATAGATATGTGGAGGGGAGAGCTAAGTATAAATGTGGCCGTAATGGATGATAATGATGTCTGCCGGTTTGCTGCATTCTCCGACGGGTACGACTGGCTATGCTCCATCTGGGATATAGAGCGGGACGTTATACCCGAGAACGTGCGGGACGCCTTCGGCTCGTCGGAGTACAGGGACAACCCGGTCAGCCGTACACAGCTATTGCAAAATGACGATGAGGTGATGTACCTGTTCCACTTCACAGACAATAATAATAAAAGGCGCATTATAGGTATAAATGAAAAAGGCTTTCTGCAATATATTATCACTTACTAAAGTCTGCGATGCGGATATTATCCTGCAAACAGGGAAATTAGGTAAGCGGGAAATAATCAGACTGATGTTGCACAGTCTTAACGCGAATGTTATCTTTGCAACTCTAAGTATTAAACAATATACTCAATGTATGGGATTTTTTAATTTTATCAGAAATGATGTCCAAAAGCCGGGCGAGCAACAAAACGCAAATACGCAGCCCGAGACTCCTTCTTCTCCACCACCGTCCATCGAAGAGCCAGCTACTATTGCCGCGCAGTTGCCGTCCCAAGGGTTGAAGAAGAAACAAAAAGACGATATAAGCGACTTCTTTAATGTGAATATCCTCAACATTTTCGTGCATGAGCCGGAGTTTATTGAGAAATACTGCGCCGGCGACGGGCTGTCTGTCGAAAAATACATACTTAAATTGCAGAAGCGGGAATTGTCGTCATTCAATCAAATCACTATCCTTCGATATGAAAACGGGAATTATGACCTGCTTTTTACCGGTGATGCGGTGGAGGTAAACACAGAGATGGAAAATTTTGTCAACTATTGCGTCAGGTCGCTGGGCGAAGATTTTATGCGCAAGAACGACTTCTCCGAAAAAGACGTACGCGATATAAGGCTGGGTATATTCTCGCGGATATGGTACGGCCGGGTGCGTATAGAAAACATATACTTCACGCTCTCCCTCACATTGCATGATATTCATCCGCAGGTATCTTAATCCGCCTAAAGGCAGTATCAATAGAATATGAGAAAAACAATCGCTGCATGCCTCTGCCTTGCCGCCATACTGACAGGATGTAAGCTGCAAAAGACGCCGGCCGCTTTTTCAATTCCTGACGGCGAGTGGAGTATTATTGAACTGATGGGGGAAAAGCTGCTCCCCGAAGCGACAAAGCAGTTTCTTATATTTGACGCAGCCTCCCGGCGCCTGTCTGGCGACGCCGGGTGCAACCGCATATCGGGTAATATCGAGCCTGGCGGTGGCAGGGGGAAAAACGGCATAAAGTTCCAGGGCATCGTTTCTACCCGAAAAGCTTGTCTGGATATGCGCCTGGAAGACGAATTGCTCAGGGCGCTCGACGATGCCGTCCGCTTCGACAGCGAAGGCCGTGACGGACAGGCAAAAATCATTGTTTTCTACGGGACCGATAATCAGAGGCTGTTCGTAATATCTCAAACGCACTTACCTGAACATTTTTAGATTAAGCCTCATGTCCCTGCAATAATGCAGGCGGTGTAGCGTGTTTCATGAGTGACGGGACAAAGGGACAGGTATCCTTTTTGCAACCTCCCGTTTACGAATGACGGGGGACAGGTCTTTTTCATATGAAGGTGTTGATCGTATACGTTGCGTGGATTGTTTTCGTATGAGATGTTGAAAATGCCGGTGGCGCCCGGGGCGAGGAAACGTTCGAACAGACGGATGGCTACCATGCCCATCGTATATCGCAGGTTGATCTCTACGCAAGGGTGAATGCCGAAGCCTTCGCTGCCTTTATATACAAGCATATCTACTCCCAGATAGCCGGCATATTTACTTCCAAAGGTATCGCAGAGTACGCTGGCGAGGGATTGTTGTATGACGTTCGACATATGTTCCCCTGTATATTTAATAAACTCCTTCCGGATGGCGGATTGTGATTGCAGCCTGTTCCCGGTGTAGGCTCCCCTGCTGTTGGTTGAGAACATCGATATGCCTTTTTCGCACAGGTTTCCCTTACCGTCGGAATAAAATTCAAGAGCGAAGTCGGCCACCTTATTTAATGCATATTCCAGACTTACGACGTTTTGCCTGCGAAGCAGGCCTCTGATCCTGTTCCTTTCAGAATTGTTCAGAGGGCTTCCTGTCAGCCATATCAACCCGCGGCCCGAAGAAGAGTAAGGCGCTTTCAATACAAATGGCGCCTGGTGCTGATGCATATATGCCTCTAACTCTTCTATCTGTGAAAAGAAAACAGGCGGACGCGGGAGGTCAATATCAGGGAGCATCTGTTGCATCCTTATCAGACAGGCCGTAGCCGTCCGGCGGCTGGTAAGGGCGGCGTATTCGTCTTTCCAGACAGGTATATAAAGGTCTAACTCATGCGCCTGCTTTAGCTCTTCAAACAGGCGGATACTTTGTGGCGACACTCCCCACGGCGCCGCTTCCATATGGGTGAGCGATGACTGTTTACAACTCAGTTCCTTTCTCGTAACAGGAACTGCCCGCAGTTGGATTTCCGGCGGCAGCCATTCGGAAAAAGGCTGGTGCTCCGGCCCGTCGATAAGGACATAGTCACCTTCTTCTGCGTACCAGGCGGGAAGGAGGGCCAGGTCTTTCGCTAAGGCGCAAACGTTAAACGGCGGTGTATAGTGCGGGGAATCGCACAACACCGCCGGCTCATGTCCAGGGTTGTAATAATGCAGTTTTATTGTTACTCCAGATTTTCGTCTATGGCGTCGATTTTCTTTATGATGAGGGCCATTTCTTCTTTAAGTGTATCAATCTTGCGTTCCATTTCTTTTATCAGGCCCCCACCTCCTTTTGAGGAAATGCTTAGAAATCCGATATTATTTTCATACGTCTGTAGTTCGCTTTTCATGCGTTCATAAGCGCGCATGAGTTTATCCCGCTCGCCATAAAGTTTGCCTTTCCCTTTTTCGCCGCTTGTCATCTCGTTCAGGTTATTGCGGAACGTTTGCATCTTGCGGTCACTCTGGTCTATTTTCAGGTGGTCGAATTGTTTGTCTATGGCATCGTGGTATTCCTTATATATCCGGTCTTTTTCTTTGAAGGGTACAAATCCGACAGCATTCCACTGTGCCATATAGTCTTTCAGCAGGTTGAGCGCATCGTCTGATCCCATTGATTTGTCTAATCCGTTTATCTTTTCGATAAGCTCTTTCTTGGCAGCCAGATTAGCTTGTTCGGATGTTTTGTGGGATGAGGCGTTTTTATTTTTCTGTTCAAAGAAATAATCGCAGGCGGATATAAATCGTCTCCAGACAGCATCAGAGTGTTTGCGCGGGACAGAGCCGATCGTTTTCCATTCTTTCTGCAGGGCGATCAGTTTTTCAGTAGTCTCTTTCCATTCGGTACTGTTTTTCAGGGCTTCCACTTTTTCGCACAGGGCTTTCTTAAGATCAAGGTTTTTCTCCATATCTTCTTTTATATGCCTGTAGAATTCCCCCTTATGGCTGAAATATGTATCACAGGCGGCGCGGAAGCGTTCGAACACTTTCACGTTGTGTTTTTTTGGAGCAAAGCCTATGTGTTTCCATTTTTCCTGTGCAGCGATAATCTCTGTATTTTTCCCTTCCCAGTCTTTAAATGTTTTCAGTATAGAGTAATCAATCTTCTCTATATCTTCGCAGATGGCTGTTTTAGCCTCCAGGTTTTCCTGTTCTTTGGCTTTGAGGCCTTCGAAATGTTCCTGATGTCGTTTATTAATTATAGCGGAGGCGGCTTTAAAGCGCGCCCACAGGTTCTCTCTTAATTCTTTGGAAACGGGCCCGATCTCTCTCCATTGCTGGTGTAGCTTCTGTAATTGGTGGAAAGCTGATATAACGTCTGCTTCGTGCTCCAGTTTTTCTACTGTCTCGCATAGCGCAGTTTTCAATTCCATATTCTTCTTGAAATCGTAATCGCGGAATTGATTGTTTATCTTAATCAGGTCGTAGAAACGTTCGCTGTAAACCTGATAATTCTTCCACAACTCGTTGGCATGTTCCTGTGGAACCGGCTTGGCTTCTTTCCAGCGTTGCTGGATTTCCTTGAATTCGTTATAGAGTTTATTAAAGTCGTCCTGACTTTCCGTCAGTTCCTTCATCCGGTCGATCAGTTGAAGCTTCAGTGCGTAATTGGCAGACTTCCTTTGCTCTTCTTCTTCATGCTGCGTGGCTCTTTTTCCTTTGTAGATGTTAAGGATGTCCTTTATCTTCACTTCAATTTCATCTTCCGGCGCATGAAAATCTTTTTCTTCTCCACCACCTTCAATGAAGGCCTTTTTCAATTCGTCCACTTCAAGTCTGTGAATCTTGTAAAATGTCTGCTTCAGTAATTCTATGTCATTACGTACAGATGATTCCAGGGAAGAGTTTACTAAGCCTGTCAGTTTACTGAGGATTTCTTCCTTTGTCAACTTCACATTATTCGCTGATAGCGAATCTTCCTGTACGCCATCGCCCGGTGCAGTATCTTCTGTCGTATTATCCGCCACAGTAGTTTCATTTGTGGATTCTTCCGTTACAGTATTCTCCTCTGCCATCACTTCTTCCCCAATAGCCTCCGCCATTGCCGCCGGAGCCTTCGCTTCTTCCAATTCACCAGATTCTTCTACCGGCAAATTAGTTTCATGAGTGTCATTCATATTCAATTGTATATTTTAAGAAATGGGTGCATTTACCCTATTTAAGTCACAAATTAAACTAATTATTTTGAGATTATGGCATTCTATATAGTTTTTTCTATCGCTTCATTTGGGATAATCAGAGTTTTGGCATAAGACCGGAATAAAAGAGTTATAATGATCATGTGGTGATATTGATGTGGCTGAATGCAGAGCTATTAACAGGATAGGTAAGCTAAAAACAAACCTCCTCCATTTTGCATAGAGTAAAATCAGAATCATTTTTCAGCCGTATTGGTGTTTTGTATGGAACTTCCTTCGGAACCACCTAACGATGGAGACCCCTGCCTTCGGCTAACGATCCCCGGTATCAGTGTTCGTTCGGGACCTGCATCCTATGGCAGTCGCTGCTGACCGGCGAACAAAAAATACCTTCCAAACTGTTTGTCTGAAAGGTATTGTCTCTTGTTTTTCCTGAGGTGTTTTTTGGAGTGGAGCGAAAAACGGGACTCGAACCCGCGACCCTAACCTTGGCAAGGTTATGCTCTACCAACTGAGCTATTTTCGCATTGCCTTTTTTAATCGCGTTGGCAAAGGTAGATAAGTTTTTTATCTGTGCAAATAATTAGCTGAAAAAAGTGGCGCTGCAGAAAGAGAGGCGGGAGAGAGGAAAGTGCGCATGCAGACACGGAATTAAAAGGTTACCGATACTTCTGCGCCTATCTGTACCGGCTTTCCTCTCTGGAGGTAAGGCTGACCAAGCGACTCGAAGTAAAAGACGGCGTAGGACGCGTCTGTCAGGTTTCGCGCCCAAAGGTCGAAGCGGACAATCCCCTTACGGACGCCGGCTTTGACGTTCAGCAATCCGTAAAACGGCTGGCTGACATCATTAAGTTCTGTCCAGCGGATAGGGCCCAGGGCGCTTATCTGGGCATGGGCGGTAAACTGATCTATCCACGCGCCACGCAGCAGTCTGGCGTAGCCCAGACCGATGTTCAGCGTATGCGATGGTATGTAAGGTATGGTATTGCCGCTGCAATCTGTACGTACGATCCGGCCTGATACTTTTGCCTCGTGGGTGTAATCCAGGAACGTCGCCCTTACGTGGCCGTAATTTATGTCGGCCGTCAGCTCTGAGGTGAGGCGTGCACGGAGGGAGACCTCTACACCCAGGCTGCGGGCCTTACCGGCGTTGGCAAGGATGCGGCCGTTGCCGCTTTCGACAAACTTCGTGATCTGCATATCGCGGATATCGGTGTAAAAGAACGTCAGTTCGGAGGTTAGCCGCTGCGCTATTAGTTCGCTACGAACACCCAGTTCGTAGTTCCAACTCTGCTCCGGGCGGTAGGCGATTACTTTTTCTACAGGCTCCGGAGCTACGGCCAGGTTAGGGACGAATCGGCTCATCATGTCGTACTGCATCTGGCCCTGCATAAGGTCGGCCGACATCTGAACGTTGTAGCCGCCCGTTTTGTAGCCCTTCGCCACTGAGGCGTAGGCGAAGGAGTGCGGCATCCATCCATACTTCAGCGATAGCCTGGGAAGTAGCTGCCGGAACTCCTGAGACGTGCTTACATCCATCACGGTAGGCCCTATGCCCGGTATTTCGGACACTGCGCCGTCGGCGCCTGCCAGGCCTATCCGCATACGGGCGGTCGAGGCGTAGTCCATCCCCTGCTTTTCATAGTCTAAGCGTAGCCCGGCAGTGAGCGACAGCCCCCTGACTATGAGGTTATCATACGTGGATTGGTGAAAAAGGGCTACTCCGCGCGAAGGTGTGTCAAAGGAGCCGGGTATGTACAGTTCGTCATCCATCACCCTGAGCGAAGGCATGCGGGGATTATTTTCCTTCAGGTCATCAAAGACCTTCTGGAGTATGTCCTTCACGCCGTCTTTCCCGAAAGTGACAGGCCCTTCGGTGTGCAGGTCGTTCAGGAAAGCATAGAGGCCGAACGACCACCGGTATCGGCTGCCGGTATTATTCCTCAGGGTCAGTTCTTCGCTGAAAGCCCGCTGCCTTTGCCTCTGGTTGAGGGTGAAGACAGACATGGGCGAGAAGTCCTGATCCATACGCATGTTGTCGGTAAAATACTGGTAACCTGACACGCTGTTGAACGTAATACGGCCGGCGCGGTACTCTGCCCTGAGGCTGCCCGTGAGCGCGCGGCGACTGTACAACGAAGCGTCGCCTGTACGTACGGGATCAATCGTCCCCGTCTCCTTGTGATAAAGCCCGTAGGGGAAGGCTCCCTGGTCTACGTAATCATAAGATAATGTATAAACGGCGCGGAACTCAGGGGCGGGGCGCCATTCGGCCTTGAAGCGTCCTCCGGCTGAGGTCTCGCGGTCGGCCTTCCGCCCGGTATACTGGTTGGTGAAGTAGCCGTCGTTATTGTCGTAGCGACCGCTGAGGGAGAAGCCAAGCGTCCGTCCGGCCTTCCGGTAATGAGACGCCCTGGCCCTGACCGCCCCGTAGTTTCCCAGCGAGGCAGAGAGGCGCGTCCCCTCGTAATGAAAAGGCGAGAGGGTATAAATATTCACTATCCCACCCATTGCGTTCCTGCCGTATAGTGTTCCCTGGGGGCCTCGCAGCACTTCGATGCGCTGTATATCGGCAAACTCAAAGTCGAAGGCGCTTTTGTCGGGATAGGAAGCGTCGTCTACATACAGCCCGACCGACTGCCCGCTGCTGCGCGCCCCGACGCCGCGGATATAGACGGCTGAGGTAAGGCGCGCTCCGTAATCAGGTATATGCAGGTTTGGGACCAGCGAGCCAATGTCTTTCAGGGCGTTGATCTGACGCCCGGCGGCGGCTTGCGGCGATATGACCGACACTGAGCCGGGCAGCGTCAGCAGGTCGTTGGTCTCCTTCGTTGAAGAAGTGACTACCAACTCGTCAATATTGTACGTCTTAATTGTATCGGCCGGCTCAATAGCGTCTGCTTTGGCGTCTTGCAAAGACAACGCTGCCACGAGTGTTGTCAATACACAATAAAAGTCTCTCATTCTTTCTTGTTTTGCAGATGATTTACGTCGCAAAGGAATAACAAAGCCCTCCCTCACGCAATCGCTACATGTAGTGATTTTGACGTCCATGAAAAACCCTTTGCATATCAATAATTTGCAGGTTACGAAAAAAGACTGTAATATTGAACCCGAAAAAGTAAGACAGACGCTGTATAGTATCACCATCTTAAAACCCCCTTTTAAAATACCCCTGTTTGTATGGTAGCTCAAATCCTGGAATTTCTGAGAGAACTGGAACATAACAATAACCGCGACTGGTTTCAGAAGAATAAAGCGCGTTACGACGTCTTGCACAAAGGTCACATGGAGATTGTTCAGCAGTTAATAAACCGCATCGCCCTGTTTGATCCCGATATAGCCGGAGTGGAAGTCAAAGAGTGCCTGTTCCGAATATACCGCGACATCCGTTTTTCGCCAAACAAGCTGCCCTACAAGACACATTTCGGAGCTTACATCGCAGCGCGTGGAGGCAGGAACAGCGAGCGCAGCGGATATTACCTCCACCTTGAGCCTGACAACTGCTTCATGTCCGGGGGAGTGTGGATGCCGCAACCCAAACTGCTGAAAAAGCTAAGGCAGGATATATACGACCACATAGACGAGTTTGTCGGCATACTGGAAAACCCATCCTTCAAAGAGCTATATCCCGCATTGGAAGGCGAAACGCTGAAACGCACGCCGGCAGGCTTCCCTCCCGATTTCGAACATGAAGAGATCATACGCCACAAAGACTTCTGCGTAAGCGCCAGCAAACCAGACCGTTTCTTTTACGCTAAGGACTGGATAGAACAGGCGGCCGACTGCTATGAAAGACTACTGCCATTCACCCGTTTCCTCAATTACTCAGTAGACGAATACTCAGGCTCCGCATTTCAGTAAAATGCAATTACCTACGTATAGGTATTGAGCGCAGGTTCATAACGCCTTATCTTTGAGGTTTAATTTGTAAATATGAGACTATCGGAGCTTCATACTGGCGAGAAGGGCGTCATCGTTAAAGTTACAGGGCGCGGAGGATTCCGCAAACGCATCATAGAGATGGGTTTTATCAGAGGTAAGGAGGTGGAAGTAATCCAGAACGCCCCGCTGAAGGACCCGGTACGTTATAAGGTGATGGGATACGACGTGTCGCTACGCCGGAGCGAGGCCGCCCTTATCGAGGTAGTAAGCCTTTCGGAACCTGTAATGGAACCATCGCCGGCAAACGGCAGCCTGCATGTCACGACGCCCGCGACTTTGCCGGAAGTCCTGCATTCTATCGCGATGGAGAAAGGTAAAACCATCAACGTGGCCCTGGTAGGGAATCCGAACAGCGGGAAAACAACGTTATTCAATCACGCCTCCGGAGCTCACGAGCACGTAGGTAATTACAGCGGGGTCACCGTAGACGCCAAAGACGGCGTGTTCAGGCATAACGGGTACACCTTCAGGATAGTAGACCTGCCCGGGACGTATTCCCTCTCCGCCTATTCCCCCGAAGAACGCTACGTGCGCAGGCACCTGAACGAAGAGCATCCCGATGTGGTGATCAACGTGGTTGACGCCTCTAACCTTGAACGCAATCTCTACCTCACGACCCAGCTCATCGACATGGACGTCCGCATGGTGATCGCTCTTAATATGTACGACGCCTTACAGAAACGCGGCGATGCCTTCGACCACGAATCACTGGCCCGTATGATAGGCGCCCCAATAGTGCCGGTGGTCAGCAGGACCGGCTTCGGGATCAGTGAACTGTTTGAACGGGTCATCAGCGTTTACGAAGGGGAAGATCCCGTCATACGCCATATCCACATACACTACGGCGAAGATATCGAAAAGGCTGTTACCCTCATGAGGCGGTCGCTGAAGGATAATTGCAATATCGACAAAGGTCTGTCTAAACGCTACCTGGCCATCAAACTGCTGGAGGGCGACCACGAGACGGATACTTTCGTCAAAGGATTGCCGGGCGGAGATACTGTAATGAAGAGACGGGACGAATGCGTGTCGCAGATAGAAAACATAATGCACGAAGACTGCGAAACGACCTTCATCAACGCCCGCTACGGTTTCGTGTCGGGCGCTTTGCACGAGACATTTGAGCCGGGGAAGCTGCAGGAGGTGAAAAGCATGCAGATAATAGACCTCTTTGTCACCAACAAAGTCCTGGGCTTCCCGATCTTCATATTCTTCATGTGGGTCATGTTTGAAGCCACCTTCCGGCTGGGAGCCTACCCGATGGGATGGATAGAAAGCCTCGTAGACTGGACGGGAAGCCTTATAAGCCGCTATATGCCGGCCGGCCCCCTGAAAGACCTGTTAGCCGACGGCATCATCGGAGGCGTGGGAGGCGTCATCGTTTTCCTCCCCAACATCATGATACTTTATCTCTTCATCTCCTTCATGGAAGACTCCGGCTATATGGCGCGGGCCGCCTTCATAATGGACAAGATAATGCACAAGATGGGCCTTCACGGCAAGTCATTCATCCCGCTCGTGATGGGCTTCGGATGCAACGTGCCGGCTATAATGGCTTCGCGCACGATAGAAAGCCGCAACAGCCGGATGATAACAATGCTTATCAACCCCCTGATGAGTTGCAGCGCGCGCCTGCCTGTGTATCTACTGTTCACCGCCGCCTTCTTCCCGCAAAGAGCGAGCCTTGTCATGCTGGCCCTGTATGCTGCGGGCATCATGCTGGCGGTCGTCATGGCAAAGTTGTTCAGGCGCTTTCTGTTCAATGAAGAAGACATACCGTTCGTCATGGAACTTCCGCCTTACCGCATGCCTACCGCCAGGTCCATACTTATACATATGTGGGAAAAGGGTAAGCAGTACCTCCGCAAAATGGGCGGAATAATCCTTGCCGCTTCCATCATTATCTGGTTCCTTGGCTATTTCCCCCTACAGCCCGAAGAACAAGACGCCTCTGTGCGGCAGCAAAACTCTTATATCGGACAGATAGGCCAGGCCATACAGCCCGCCCTCGCCCCTCTGGGCTTCGACTGGAAAATAAGCGTCAGTCTGCTCACCGGCATGGCAGCCAAAGAAGTTGTAGTAAGTACAATTAGCATACTGTATACAGGAGAAGCGGAAGAAGAGGAGGCGATGCAAACCCTGCCCGAACGCCTCAGGCAAGACGCCTCTCCCGACGGTTCATTCGTTTTCACACAACTGACGGCGCTCAGCCTTATGCTTTTTGTCCTGATCTATTTCCCATGCATAGCCACCGTTACGGCCATAGCCAGGGAAGCGCGTTCGTGGAAATGGGGAATGTTTGTCATTGTATACACCTGCCTGCTTGCCTGGTGCGTATCGTTCGCAGTCTATCAGACGGGGAGTTTGCTTTCCGGATTATAACCGATAGAAGTATGTGGCAGGAATCAATCGTTATTTTAATTGGAGCCGTAACCGTCGGGTATGCCGGTTACCGGATATTCCGCCTTATCAGGGCCGGCAAACGCCCCTCACACAATCCATGCGACGGATGCGACGGTTGCAGTGTGCGCCATGAGTGGAACAAAAACCGGTAACAGCTATTCTGCGAGAAAGTAGACCCATCCCTCGAGAGATGAAACCTATCCCTCGTGAGATGAAACCCATCCCTCGAGAGATGAAACCCATCCCTCGAGAGATGAAACCCGTCCCTCGAGAGATGAAACCCATCCCTCGAGAGATGAAACCCATCCCTCGAGAGATGAAACCTATCCCACGAGAGATGAAACCTATCCCACGAGATATGGAACCCATCCCACGAGATATGGAACCCATCATATGAGAGATGGGTTTATTTTTTCGGAAAATGGAATTCATTTCACGTGGGATGGAATTTATCTCTCGTGGGATATGGGATTCATCTGACGCTAAAACCTTAGTTCGACATAAGAGAAACACTCACACTAGCGGCGCCACGGGCGCGTTCTACATTAGCGCCTCATTATCCGCCGGGCTCATTTTACCCGTCGTTTTTAGAAGGACCTTCTTAAGGCCCTATGAAGCTCCTTCTTAAGCCCCTATGAAGGACCTTCATAAGCGTTAGTGAAGGACCTTCTTAAGCGCTTAAGAAGCACCTTCTAAAATGCTTATGAAGCGCCTCCTAAGGCATTAGTGAAGTATCTTCTTAAGTATTAGTGAAATACTCTGCCTGATCCATCCCCTCATCGTCACTGCTGATGACGACCAGGGGGAGAGGTTGCTTTTCTTACATCGAACTCAGGTCTAAATAAAAAATAAAGCGGCTGTCAGGTAAAACTATGTACTTTTGCTCATACGATACTTTTGTTGCCCGCAGGTACAAAGCTATTACTGAAAGGGCTGATACTCCATTGCGGAATATCAGCCCTTAATTATGAGAGTGATTATGAATAATGATTATTTATCTGCAAATATCTGCATGATCTGCGTGCTGAGACGCTTATGGGACAGTCCCTTTTATCAGATGGAGCCGAGGAATTTGATCAACGCCTCCCTGTCGCTTTTGGGCATCTTCCTGAAGGTCTCTTTGGCCGTACGGGCCTCGCCACCGTGCCACAGTATGGCTTCCTCGTAGTTGCGGGCGCGAAGGTCGTGGAGCATATCGGTATGTCCCGAAGTGACCTGTAGAAGTCCGCGCCCCCAGAGCGGGGTAGTGCGGCACACCCTTGCGCGCCCCGGCTCTTTCATGTCAAGATCGTGGCGCAGGAGGTCGGTATAGGGATATATCTTCTGGCTGGCCAGAGCCTGTAGCGGGGGATAATCGCTGCGGGTAGTCCATGAGGGGCGGTGGCAGGCGGTGCAGCCTGTCTCGTAAAACAGGTCGCGACCGTGTTGCGTCACCTCGTCGTCAAGGTTACGGGCGGCCGGGACGGCTATCCCCCGGTGCCATACCATGAAAGCCTCGAAATCCTCCATAGTCATTTCAGACTTTAAGGAGGTGGAAGTCAGCAGGTCGTATATCTCCTCGCCGGTCTGCCCCAATGCAGCCTGCACGCCGGCGTCTTCAGACATCACACGGGCGTATTCGGTAGTGATATAGTTATACGTACGGTCGGGGCGGGTCACGTTGGTGATGTTCCACAGCGCATTGGCCCCCGGCCCGTTATCGAGCGTGCCGCGCGTCAGCAGGTAGGTGAAGCGTCCCGGGTGCGCGCCGGGGAAATAAGGGTTAGACTCTGGGGTCTCGATAATGTCTGCGCCGATAACCCCCATGGCATATCCGCGGGCCTGTTCATCGGCCCACTGCGCCCGGAGGTCTTCGTCTGAAATGGCGTCAATCAGTCCGACGCCGTATATACCTATTGTAGCCTCAATGGAGGCGGCGTGTTTGCTCATATCAAAATCGCTGAAGAGGATGGCCTCCTGTGCTATCTCTACTATGGGGTAGATGAGCGTACCCTCATGGTCTGTGCCGGCGCTGTAAGGCGTGCCGTCTTCATACTTGTTGCCGTACTCGTCTGTGTGGGTCATCCATTTGAGGGTAATCCCCGACTCGTCGATAGGCGCTTTGAAAGGAGGCACGGCCCGCGTCTGGGTCATGCCGGTGAAGTATTTGGAAGCCAGGGCGAGCGTTGGCGAAGCCGGGTCGTATATCATCAGCAGGTAACCGTTGCGGCTGTCTGAGGTGTCGAAGACATCTACCCTCTTGCTATGCCCCCCGTAGCTGGGATGGCAGGCGATGCAGGATTTGCGTATATAGACCGGCCCCAGTCCCGAATAACCGGTTTCGTCGGCCGAGACAAAGCTCTTGGAGGCCAGTTCTTCGCCCCGCATGAACTGCCGGTACAGCGCCATGTCGGCGTTAATGGCGTCTATGGGCTGTTTGTAAGCCCTTGCGGTTGCATTGAATATTGTCCCGTTAACCCCGCCGGCATACCATTCATCGCTATATTCTGTGGGGTCGGTAATGACGATAGGTTCATCGTCGTCGCCGGAGCAGCCTGTTGCCACCATAAGTGTGGCGATCATGCTAAAAATCAAACTATCTTTTTTCATGCAAATAAAATGTTTAATCCAATGTAGGCATGGAACTCGCAGTACGTTTTAGTTATCGCCTTTGGCGTAAATAGTTTCTACATGCTCGTTTCATGTGCTAATTATATGGGAAAAGCGCGGGCGCTGTGCAGGCCCGGCGCTTTCCTGAGGCGTTACTTTAAATATTATCTCTCACTCAAGGGTAGCTATAACGGAGTCGAACAGCGTCTGCAGCTCTATGCAGGCATCGACGGCGGCGGTGACTTCGGTGCTGTTGGTCTGGTCGCGCACCACTTCGTAGAACGACTTGCCGTCTTTGCCGATGGCGGCTATTTTGGTCAGGCAGTCGTTTATCTTGCTCTTGATCTGCGTGTCGAGCGAGGCATTGCTTTCAGCCAGGTAAGAACTGAGCGAGGCCGACTGGCGCGTCTGGTCGTCTACGCCGCCCAGATAAGCGTTCTTTATGCTGTGGATATTGTTCTGGTAGTCATCCAGCGAATGCCAGCTGTACCATGACTCTACGTCCATCGTCCTCTGGCTTGCGTATGGAGCTTCTATCTTCGTAGCTCCCACTTCGCCGGCGATCTCGGAAGCTCCGACGGCTATTTCCGACAGGGCCGCTCCCCATGAAGGGTATCCCTCTTTTGTAGTCAGCCTCTGGGCGAAGTTCTTATAGTTCGGATTATCATTCAGATGGGCTACTACGGCAGGGTTTTCGTTAAAGACGTTCCTCATTTCCTGCGTCACGTTAGCCTCGCCTACCCATGCCACGTAAGCCAGGACACAATCCCACACCAGCGCGTCGGTAGCGGCTGTCAGGTAGTTGCGCTCAGCCTCGGTGAGGTCGCCTATCGGCCGCGAATGACCTTCGCGATAAAGCAGGTACTCGGTCACGTGGAAGCCAATCACGTCAGGCTCCATCTCCCAGGCATCTTCGCCGGTCAGGCCCAGCGCTCCGTCGGCCAGCACCTCGTCTATCTGTTCACGTTCGAGCGGCCATGAGTCGATGTGCCCGTCAATATCCAGGGCCTGTTCTCCCACGGGGCCGAAGAGGAAAGCTTCGCTTACCTCCCATGCTACGCGGGCTTTCATCCATGCGTCCGAAGCTGCCTGCATTGTAGCGTCTGAGGGGTTTCCTTTAAGGGCATTGTTGGCGGTGCGCATCTCAAGGGCGGCCTCCGCAAGTGATTTGTAAGTGGGGACGACTGTAGTCTCGACGTAGACTTTAAGGATGGATTCAAACAGTTCGTCGGTGTTACCGCCCGTTACGGGGGTTTCTCCTCCGTCATCTTTTTCACACGAAGAAAGGGTGGCCGCCACTATCATGGCCGCCAGTCCGAATACTAAGTAGCTAATAGACCTTTTCATAATTTACTTGTTGTTTAATGATATTTATGTATACTGAATTTGTTTCATTATCTCTCACATGAACAGCCCGGCGTAGGCTACGCCAAGCGAGATGGACGGTTCATTGTTATAGGGGGCATTGAACTGGCGTAGGGAGTATTCGGCCTTGACAACGACGTCTTTGATTGGGAAGTAGTTCAGGCCCAGTCGCATGATCTTTTTCTCGCACCAGGCCTTGCCGGCGATGCTCGCAGCCGTTTTATACATCGAGTCATAGTAGCCGTAATGCCCGTATACGTATAGTTTATCGGACTTGTTTTTACGCCCCGGGAAGAACGACAAGACATCGTAACCTGCTTCTACGTACCAGCTCAGCACGTCTGACGCCACGTTGGTGCGCGGTGATGGGCTTGCCGACGGCAGGCGGCGGTTGACCTGCGAAATGGTATACGAATCGCCCAAATGCCCGTACAGGACGTTGGCGCGGGCCAGTATATGGTGGTTGTCGTAAACGGCGTCCAGCGCTCCGATGCTCACCGCTCCGTTAACGCGCTCTTTCTCCGCCGTGGCGCCGCTGCCTGCGGTGTATACGTAGCGTTCGGCTTTCAGACTGTTGGAGGCGCTGAAGCCGAAGTATCCGCTCAGCCCTACCCGCAGTCCGGATACCGAATAGTTGTCGATCCTGAAGGCCCCGGCGTACCTGTTGGCTATCGTAAACTCGTAAGGCGAGCCTGCGCCGCCCTGAATCCAGTTGGCGTCATTGAAGCGTTCGGCGTCAAGGCCGGCTATAAACTGCGCCTCATAACGCCAGTCAGGGGTGCGTCCCCACAGGCTGAGGCCCGTTTCGTGCCACGTACAGGGCAGGATACTGGCTTCTTCTTCGGGGCGGAGGACTGAAAAGAACTCCGTCGGCATGTGATATTGGTTCGTCAGCCCCACTGGGACGATGATGTGCCCCATACGCAGGTTGAAGGCCGGGGAGAAGGTCTTCTCAATCCAGAACTGCTCCAGGGCTACCTCGCCTCCCTTTTCTACTTCGGTTTCATATTCTCCCGTCTCTTCGTTTTCTATCTCTACGGTAGAGCCTGCGCCGCCGTGTTCAAACTCTACTTCGGTAGAGACTTTCCAGCCGTGGCCGAAGTCGTAACTGAGGTAAAAGACCACATGTGGCAGGTCAAAACGTCCGTGGGTGGCGTCTTTATTGATTGCGGGGTACTTGTACCGCTCCACATTATCGCTGTAAAACATGCGCTGGGCCACGGCCTCGCCGTACCCGCCTATCGTGAGGGCGGACTTCTGCGCCATGACGCCTGCGCCTGCGCATAGTAATCCGCACAGGGAAAGGAGAAAGATTCTTTTGTTCATTTTGATAACAGTTATGCATTTTATTGTGTAGAAATCATGTAGTTTTTCAACAAGGCACAAATGTAGGAGGGCGACTACCGGCCGGCAATCGCTATTGCTTGCTATTTTTATGTCCGCGTTTACCTATATCTAGGTAAACGCGGTGCGCCGTGGTGGCGTCAGTCAGCTAAAATTCCGGAGCTTATCTTACGTCGTAACGTTCGAAGCGGATGATGGCGATGAAGAGCATAACGCCCATGTAGGCGAGCATTACTGCAAGGTATTTCATAGTTTCGGCAAGGCGCTGGGCGACGGTGGCGCTGCGCTCGGCGTATTGGGGTATCTCTTCGTAGGCGACCGGCTTTTTCGTGGTCGAAAGGTTATCCATCGGGTTTAGCCAGTGCGGGCTCCGGTCGTCGCGGGCGTCAAAGTCTATGAACCATTGCAGGTACTGTGTCTTGAAGTTCTGAAGGTTATCATAGTTTCGGCGCAGGCGGGTATATCCGCCATCAAGCAGGGCTTCAGAGCCGTATTCAAAGACGGCGAGCGGCGAGACCCACGTCCAGCGGCGGGTGTTATCCACCTGCCGGAAACGGGCGGCGTAATGTTCGTTCCAGAAATCCTCCCTGCCCTTGTCCAAATCCATCATCAGGTTATTTTTGGTATGCAGATGCTTGTTGTATAAAATGATCTGCTTCGGAATAACCCATATCCGAAAATTCAGCCATCAAA
Organism: Tannerellaceae bacterium; assembly: GCA_031266215.1. Classification (GTDB taxonomy): domain Bacteria; phylum Bacteroidota; class Bacteroidia; order Bacteroidales; family Tannerellaceae; genus DFXE01. The sequence goes on from JAISBL010000017.1 coordinate 38,294, forward strand.
CAATTAATTAAATAAATGGGTGACAACCGGGCGATGTTTCTCGAAAAATAATTTTGCCTGCTGCAACGCATCATATAATCACTGGTCAATTTCCCCATTTCGGAAGCCAACAACTGGTCGTATTTTTCCCGAACCGGCGCATACTGTTCATCATAAGCCGACAGTACATCCGTCCACCTTCCATCTACTCCTGTTTCTCCAGGTCGCAATTGGTTACGTATTTTCAGGAATAAGTCCCTTTCTTCCTTTTCCGATTCTTTCATGATGTTTAGCCGGACAAGCGCTTTCTTCGCTTCATATACTCCGGTTGATTCCACCGGATAGATCACGGCGCTGATGATGGGACTTATTTTGGGAATCACTAATCCCAACACAATCCATATCAGCAGCAGGACGTTGATGGAGAGGGCGGAGTTGGCGGTCAGCGCCGAAATCCACAGCCCGAGACTGAAGAGAGCGAACAGGAAGACAAGGCTCACCCCCGTCATGAGAAGTATTGCAGGCAGTATAGCGGCCGAGAAAACAGGAATAATACCCGAAGCCTGCACCACCAGCAGGGCGACGAGCATTGACAGGAGGAAGGGTATAAGAAAGACCAGATAATTGCCCAACAGTTTTGCGAGCAGAATCTGCCGCCGGTACACGGCGTTGGAGAGTATCGCCCGCAACAGCCCCTGCTCCTTGTCACCCGATATGCAGTTGAAGGTGAACACAAGGGCGAGTATAGAGAGCACAAAAGCTACTATGAATCCGAAGTCAATCTCGCCCAGAATATCCTTTTTGCTGTCGGACCTGGCATTCTCTATCTCGTAGTTCCCGTCGTACGAGGTGAGGACTTTGTAGGGCATTTTGTTTTTTTCCAATCCGCGCGAGAAAATGCTCAGGGGAGAAGGGGGAAGAACGCCCTCTGCCCTCATCTCCATCCCTATCTGCGTCATGTCGCGGTATGCCTGCACTTCCTGATTATAGTCGGACAGGCGCTGCGAATAATCTTTTACCGATACGTAAAAGCTCAACGGGATAATGCTCAGGCACAGCACGAGCACCACCCAGAAACGAAAATCGACGATTGCGCCGTGGATTTCGCGAAGGACAAGTGTTCTGAATGTTTTCTCTTTCATGGTTATTTACTGTTTTTAGTCTTGAAGACCTTAAAGTCTTTTAAGTCTTTTAGTCTTTAAGACTCTCTCTGTTGATTGTTGTTGTTTGCTTTTTGTTTCTTTCTTTCTTCTATCCGCAATCGCGTCATCCGTTCGCGCATACCTCCTTCTGCAAGGAATTGTTTCTCCAGAGCCTGAAGTTGCCTGAACAGCAGATAATCCGTTTGCTGCAACAGGCAGAGGGCAATGTTTATTGTTATTCATCCGGTGTAAGAAAAATTTCGCAAAAGTACTCATATGCTTTAAGACTTTATCCGGCGACGACGCTCTACCTTCTGCTTAGCCTGATGCCGAACCATACCAGCCCGCCCACTACGCCGACTATCAAAAGCAGCAGCATTATGGTGCCGAACACCGACGTGCGGGCGTTCACCTGTATGCGGATGGTTTTGTCTTCGGTGTCCACCTTGCGGTTGTCGGCCAGTGCTTCGGTCTTTATCTTCACCTCCTGTGCGCCTACGCCGCTATCCTGCGGCGGCAGGATGGCGATGCGGACGGCGGTCTCCTTCTCAGGGTCGAGCGTGCGGATGAGGTCGGGCGTGATGACGGTCGTCCAGCTTAGCGGACTGTCGGCGCTGATCTTGATATTGTCCAGCCGGCGCGTCCCGGCATTACGCACGGTGACGGTCATCACCACGCTGTCGCCCGCAGATATTTCGTGGTACAGGTTGGTGGCCCGCACCTCTATCTTTCCCCTTCCGCGCGGCACAAGCTCCAGCTCCTCCCGTCCGCACGACAGGGCGGAGAGCTGCTCAGGCGGGTACTCCGCGAGGTCTTTGCCGGCAACCTGGCTGTACTGCTCGCCGGTGAGCGTGAGGACGTGGAAATTAAGCGGACTGTCTATACGTATGTCATCATCGTCGCGGTCGGGCAGGTAGACGCGCAGGGAGAGCTTCTTGGTGTTCACGCCCTGTGCAAACTTGATCTGCGAGACCTTGCTCGTCTCGTCCATAAACTCGTAAGACACCTGCCGGGGCAGCCCTACGACCATCAGCCGGTAGACATCGTCGGAGGTAGAGAAGCGCTCCAGGGTCAGCCCGTACGTGGCGCTCGAACTAAGGTCGGCTTCCTGCGAGAACTGCATCGAACTGACGTCTATCACGTTTATGCTTGCATCCTTTTTCAGGTAGACGTTCTTCTCACTCGTACGGCCGTTGTAGTTGAGCGTCACGCCGAGGTTCTCGGCATCCTTCAGCAGTTCGAAATCAGCCGAAGCCTCCTGCCCGGTCTCGATGGACGGTATCTGATACTCGTAAGGCGAGCCGATGATGGTCTTGTCTGCCACGTCAGACAGCGAGACGAAGATGTTATACACCTTACCGGCCCGCATCTCAGGCGTGAAAACGTCAAAATGCTCCCTGAACTGCTCCAGGTACTCCTCATTACCCTCCAGCGTGCTTTTGAGGGTGATCCTGACGCGCCGCTCGCCGCCCGCAGTCTGGTACTTCACCGCCCGCTCGATTATCACGTACGACTGCTGCGAGATAAGCTGTAACAGCAGCTTCTGGTAATCCACCTCGCGGCTGAGCAGGGTATTCCTGGACTTGGTGTACTCGTTGGCCGAGATGGCTTTCTCGTCATACAGCCGGGTGTCGTTATCAAACTGCTGCCGGGCCACCTCATAATCGGCCCGCGCCTTCTTGAGGTCAAGCAGAATGCCTGCCTTGTCCCTTCCCGCATCCTGTCCCTGAGCCGCCGGGAATCCGGCCAGCATAACGGATATTATGATGAAGATGCTCCACGACGATGCGTGGCGGAGCGCCGCGACAACTGCGCCGGGAATTACTGAACGTCTCATTGTTTTACTTGTTATCTGTTGTTTATAAGTCATGTCTGTTCATTTGATCAGGTAGCTCCTGTTATTCTCGAAGTCCCACATGGTACGCCGTTTAAGGTCGGCCAGGGCCAACTGATAAGTGATATAAGCGTCGATGAAGGCCAGTTGCACCTGCGACAGCCGTTCCTGCTCCGTAGCCAGCTCCTGGCCCGACAGGTCTCCGTTCTCAAAGCGCAGGCGCGATATACGATAACTGTTCGTCGCATTATCCCTGTTCCTCTGGTTGATGCGGAAGCGCTTTTCGGCTTCGTACACCGTGCGCACTATCTCGCGTATTTCCTTTATTATCATATCGTTTGTATTCTCCAGCTTCAACTGCTTCTCCTTAAGGCGTACGGTCTGGCTCCTGACGATGTTCCGCCCCCTGCCCCAGTCGAGTATGGGTATGCTAAGGGTGAAAGTGACGCCGCGGTTGGGCGGGCGCATCATGAAGTTGTCGAACGAGGAGATGAACATATTCGTAACGCTGCCCTGCTGCGTGCTCAGGCCCGTAAAGTCGTAATAAGCATGTATATTGCCTTTGATCTCACGTTCGCGTTTGGCCCGGTCTATCTCTATCTGTTGCAGTTTGACGTCGTATTCGTTCTCCTTCACCTCAAGGCGGTTTTCGAGGGCCTGCCGGATAGCCGTCTGCAGGTCGATGGCCACGGTCTCGAAGTCCATCTCGGCAACAATATCTATCTCTTCGTTCATGTCTATGCCCACCAGCAGTTTGAACTCATCCTTCTGCAACTCGTACCGTCCGGAGCTTTCCGACAGGTTAACGTCGCTTTGCAGGGCGTTGATCTCGGTCACCAGCAGGTCGCCTTCGGGTATATTGCCGGTCTCAAACTTCAGCCGGGCTATCCTCAGGGCCTCCTGCGCATTAAGGAGCATCTCCTCGTTGATCTGCTTCTCGTAAGCCGCCTTGTACACCTCGTAAAAACCCTTCGTGACGTTGTAGACAATATCCATCTGGGTGCGGGTGAAATACAGTTCCGAACGCTCGTACTGGTACTGGGCCACCCTGAGGTTCTCGCGCAGCCTGTTCTTTGTGAACACCGGCTGGTCAAAGGTCAGTCCGAACTGGCTGTAAGCCTGTTTACGCCTAAGCGTGGAATAATCCTGCTCAAAGGTAGTGCGGAGGTTCTCATGATACAGGTTACCGACGAGTGCGAGGTTACCTCCCGTAGGCAGCACATAAGTAAAGCGCAGGTCTCCGCCCAGCCGTATAGCGCTGGTGGAGTTATATACCGGCAGGTCATCGGTCTGCGCCACCGCCGCCACCTGTTCGTCCCACGAGGGGGCGTAGAGGTTCAGGTCCAGCCGGGGCTTAAACTGCGCCTTGTAATACAGGTATTCGTATCGCATAGCGTTACGCGCCTCGTCGTTAGACTGCACCGTATAGCTTTCGTGCAGGGCAATGTCGATAGCCTGCTCTATGGTCAGTAAAGTTTTCTGCTGTGCATATCCGGTTAAAGATACAAGGGCGCCTAAAAGGGGCATAAAGGTTTTTCCAGTCATAATAAAGTCGTTCTCTGCCTTCAGGTAAACAAAAACGATGCCATACGCATCAATGCGCTGGCAACGTACCACTTACGCAAAACCGGCAAAGTGCGCCAATGGGTAAAACGGGTAAACACTTACCCAAAGGGCGTGTAATTATTTACCCACACATCTATGCAGGCATAAAAATGAGAGTGGGGAGAATGTAAGAAGTTCACCCCTGTTGAACAGCTACGCAGTTCTGCAGGCGGTTGACTGCTGTGCCCCGGGCTGCGCCCTGAAGGGCTTGCAGGAGGGTTACGCAAATTGGACGCCTACGGCGTCAGCACACACCGGGAACCCTCACCCGGACGGCTACACGGGTGCGTTTTACAGAGGCGCATCAGGTTATGCAAAGAGCTATGCCGGTTTTTCTTACGTCAGGTTTATAACAGGATGGCGACACAGGGAAAAGTAATAGCGACGGGATGAACGGAGCAATGACGGCGAGCGCCCCGGATCGCGATAACGGCCCTACGGCGGGCGCGGCATGGTGCAAGCGCCTGCTACGATTTATATCTAACGTTGTTCATTGGTAACTATCATGCCAGGTGTGACGATGGGTTTCAGGGGCAGATAAAATACCGGGGAACCAGGCAAAATAATCATCATCTATAAACATTCCCCCGGTGGTCAATTTTAATGACTTCAACCGTAAGTATTTCATCTTTAATTGTGTATATGATACGATAAACGCCAACACGGACGCGACAGGCATTCTTAGAACCCACAAGTTTAATGTAACCCGGCGGGCGAGGATTTAATGATAAAAGAGATAATTCTTTATGTATTTTAATCAGGTAATCATCAGATACATTTTTGATGCTTTTTTGTACTTTATCCGATAAGATTACTTTATATTGCTTCATATTTCAGTCCGCGCCTTTTATATTCCTCCTTCATAAATTCTTCAAGTGGAACATATTCCGCTTTTTCCTTCTTTGCCGCTTCAATCTCCAACAAATCAAGAAAGTCCTCAATTAATTGATTCTCACCGTACATATCTAAATCTACACGTAGATATCGTTTCTTACCGGTGGAATCATTTGTATATTTTATTCCTGCTATTTCTCCCATAATCGTAAATATCATTCAATTATCTCATTGCAAAAATAGACATTTCCACAATAAACGAAAGAAACAAAATAGAATTAGGGTAATCTTTCATATTAAACAGCATTAATATATGTATACGTTAATACTAAGCAGAGGATTTGACTATCACATTACCAATGCGCTTTATTTCATGGTGGCGGCTACGATCGCCACGGCAGTCCGCATAAAGGTATGCGGTAGCGTCGCAAAGACGACACCGGGAAGGCTCCCGTATGGAATAAACGCCAGTATATACATGGAGCAGGCGCCTGCTCCGGTGTGTAGCAAGCGCTTGCTACAGTGTGGTGCCAATACTGGCTACAGTGTGGTGCCAATGCTGGCAACAGTGTGGTGCCAATACTGGCTACAGTGTGGTGCCAACGCTGGCAACGGTGTGGTGCCAACGCTGGCTACAGTGTGGTGCCAATACTGGCTACAGTGTGGTGCCAACGCTGGCAACAGTGTGGTGCCAACGCTGGCAACAGTTTGGTGCCAACGCTGGCTACAGTTTGGTGCCAACGCTGGCAACGGTGTGGTGCCAATGCTGGCTACAGTGTGGTGCCAATGCTTGCTACAGTGTGGTGCCAACGCTGGCTACAGTGTGGTGCCAACGCTGGCTACAGTGTGGTGCCAACGCTGGCAACAGTGTGGTGCCAATGCTGGCAACAGTGTTGCACCAACGCCGGCAACGATTTATGCCTAACGCTGGGTGTTGATATTAAGCAGATTAGGGGACGATGGGAGTTAATGGGATATGATACTCGATGATACGAGGTTCTTTGAGCAGTCGGACTCCGCGTGTATATCGCGTGACGATACGCAGACGGCAGGTAAGGCGGGGCAGATCGTCGGGGACGCGTACAAGCAGGTGTGAAGGCTTGTTCTCACTCACCCTCGCGGCCTGCCACTGACGGCCGTCGGGGCCGATGAAGAAGACGCCGATGCCAGGCTCCGTCCCGCCGTCGGGCTGGGGCAGGCCTGTGATTTTGACCTTATACCCGTCTATGCGGATGTCGTCACCCGGAGTGACAGAGCCGTCGGAGCGGCCCGTGGCGATGTCGGTGACCAGCATAATACGACCCTCCGGGCCGGTCACGCCAAGCACCTCCACACCGACCCGGCCCAGCTCATTGTGCATGGCCCCGGACATTACGGCATCAACCGTAATACGGTG
>JAISBL010000050.1 GCA_031266215.1 Tannerellaceae bacterium
GCATAATCCTCTCAGCCGCATGGATCAATCCCCGCCTTCAGGAAGGCCCCTGGTCGGCCGACATATCCGAAGTCATCATATAACCCCCTCCCCGCCACCACACCACCATAGTAATTAAACCCAAAATCGGTCATTAGAGATTCTAATATACTATATACACTTAATATATAGTAAGTTAATGTGGGATTTTTCCAATGACCGATTTGGGTTTATTCATCTGACATACAAAGCTATATAACTGTTATTTATCTGTATATCAATAAAGTGATATGTTATTAAGGGATGGCTAATTATATGGTAACTGAAAAGTAATAAGAGGGGGGATAAAAAAATTACCTTTGCATAGTTCAAATTCATTCAAATTAATGCAACTAATAATTACCATTATGAAGAAAGGTTTACTTCTTGCTTTTATCTTGTTTTGCTCCGTGTGCATAGCGAATGCCCAGATTACCACATCAAGCCTGTCGGGCAAGGTGGCGTCAAACGCTGAAACCGTTATCGGAGCTACAGTCCTGGCCATACATGAGCCTTCGGGGACACAGTATGGGACGATAACTAACGTGGACGGGCGTTTCAACATACAGGGAATGCGCGTAGGCGGCCCGTATCGCGTGAATATCTCGTTCCTTGGCTACCAGACGGCGGCGTTCACAGACATTGTGCTGCAACTGGGCGAAGTCTACCTGCTGGATGCAGAACTGAAGGAGTCGGCCGAGTCGCTGGACGAGGTGGTGGTGACGGCTCTCCGCTCGGTGACGCGTACCGGGGTGTCTACCAACATCTCCGAACGGCAGTTGACTACCCTCCCTACGATCAATCGCAGTATTACCGACTTTACCAAATTGTCGCCCTTTGCCGGAGCCAGCAATTCGTTTGCCGGACGCGACGGGCGGTATAACAATATCACTGTCGACGGAGCTTCGCTTAACAATAGCTTCGGACTGAGCAGCAACAATCTCCCCGGTGGCGATGCGCAGCCGGTGTCGCTGGATGCGATAGAAGAGATAACGGTCAATGTCTCGCCCTTTGACGTGAAATACTCCAACTTCACGGGAGCCTCGGTCAATGCCGTGACCAAGAGCGGTGACAACAGTCTGAAAGGTTCGGCCTATACCTATCTCAGGCCTAAATCGTTTACCGGTAATATGGTGGGCGACGTCGAAGTGCTCGACGCCCGTACGCGTAGCTCCAACCTATACGGCCTCACCCTGTCGGGACCTATCGTGAAAGACAAGCTGTTCTTCTTCATAAACGGCGAACTGTCTTCGGAGACTCAGCCGGGCATCCCGTGGCGCACCAGTCAGGACGGGCAGGCAAACCTTGAACAGAACATCTCACGCACCACGGCGGCGGATATGAAGACGATGAGGGACTTCCTCATCTCCAACTACAATTATGATCCGGGCAGTTACAGCGACTTTGATAATTTCCACAGCGATAACTGGAAGCTTATGGCTCGCCTGGACTGGAACATCAACCGTAACCACAAGCTGACCGTACGCCTTAACGCCGTCGATTCAAACAATGACATACAGGTGAACGCCAACTCTGCCCCACAGCCGCGCAGTTCCAACCGGTACAGCGTAGACGCGATGTCATTCGGCAACTCCAACTACCGTATGCGTAACATCGTCACATCGGCCACCGGCGAGCTTAACAGCACGCTGAGCAGTTCGGTGTCAAACAAGCTGCTGGCTACCTATACACACATCAAGGATACACGCGACGAGCTTGGTTCGCCCTTCCCCTTCGTGGATATTTATAAGGACGGCAAGCAGTACATGAACTTCGGAACCGAGCTTTTTACGCCTCATAACAACGTACAGAACGACGTTCTCAGCTTTGTCGACAACGTAAATGTGACACTCAATAACCACTACCTCACGGCCGGCGCATCGTTTGAGCGGCAGTACTTCATCAACCAGTACCTGCGCTATGCCTACGGGTATTATCGCTATGAGTCTATGGATGATTTCATGACCAACGCCATGCCGATGACCTTCGGTCTGACCTATGGCTATGACGGCAAGGATGCTCCGGGTTCGGAACTGACCTTTGGCATGGGCGGTGTGTATGCCCAGGATGAGTGGTCGGTGTCAGACGCTTTCCGCCTCACGTATGGACTTAGGCTGGATATACCTTTCTATATGAACGAACTGTCGGGCAACTCCGCCATAAGTGAACTGACGTTTGCCGGCGGGCGCAAAATAGACGTCTCCCAATGGCCCTCGGCCAGGATACTATTCTCGCCACGCGTGGGCTTCCGCTGGGATGTTAAAAACGACCGCTCGCTGGTGATCACCGGCGGTACGGGGATATTCACCGGTCTGCTGCCTTTTGTATGGTTCACCAACCAGCCGACTAATTCGGGTGTCATCCAGAATGCGCTTGACCCGCTCACCACGCTACCCGAAGACTTCTCTTTCTATCCTGATTATAAGGATTTGATGAAGAAGTATCCGAACATCTTCCCATCCCAGGCTGCCGCGACGGTTCCCGGCTCGATATGTTTTGTAGACCCCGACTTCAAAATGCCGCAGGTGTGGCGCAGCAGTCTTGGGGCAGACATACAACTGCCGCTGAACTTCATGCTTTCGCTCAATGCCCTGTATACACGTGATGTGTACAACGTCGTTCAGCACAACGTGAATGAGAAGGCGCCAACCGAACGCTTCAGCGGTAATGACAACCGGTTCTACTATTTACCGCTCGGTCGCGGGTTTGACAATCGTATCAACACCGGCGTCAGCAACGCCATGATGTTGACCAACGGCAAGGAAAAGGGATACCAGTATTCGCTGAACGCCGTCCTGACTAAGAAGTTCGAATACGGCTTCTTCGGCATGCTGTCATATACTTACAGCGGGGCCAGGGATTTGACCTCTAACCCCGGCTCGGCCGCCAACTCGGCATGGTCAAGCAATACAGCCGTGAATAGTCTGAACGATCCTGGTCTGAGCTATTCGTCCTTCGCCACTCCTCACCGCATAGTAGCAAACCTGTCCTACGAGATAGAGTACCTCAATCATATGAAGACGACTTTCGGCCTGTTTTATTCAGGATACAATACGGGACGGATATCTTATACTACGAGTGTAGACATGAATGGTGACGGTAATGTCGCCGACCTGCTTTATATCCCGGCCTCAAAGGACGAACTGGTATTTGCCGACATAGTAGAAGAGGATACAAAGCAGGTGCTTTACAGTAAGGAAGCTCAGGCGACTGATTTCTGGAACTATGTAGAAGGCAACGAATATCTCAGCAGTCACAAAGGCAAATACGCCGAGCGTTTCGGAGACCTCAAGCCCTGGCTTAACCGTTTCGACTTCAAGGTGACTCAAAGCTTCTTTGCCCGCCTGGGCAGTCGGCGCTACGACGTTCAGGTGAGCCTTGACATACTTAACGTAGGCAACATGCTCAACTCCTCATGGGGTATATACAAGCAGAACGCGCTGGCGAATTATGACAATGTCCGTCCGCTACGTTACGTAGGAATCACTGAAGACAAGCGTCCTGTCTACCAGGTAGCCGCCAGTAACACGGAAGACTTCAGGAAACGATCCGAATGGGTCGGCGACGCCTCCACAAGCAGCACCTGGGGCATGCTCCTTGGCTTCAAAGTATTGTTCTGACAACATCCGCCGCCGGTTTCACAGGCACGTTCCGTGAAAGCCTGCAAAAATGCCGGCAGGCGCACATCGCCAGCCAGCTTACACACATAGAGATCCGACCGTGACCCGGCCGGATCTCTATGTGTGTAAGAGCAGGTCCGCCCTGAACCTGCTTAAAAATGAGAAAACAACAAAAGCCGCATGTGAGAGACGGGGGGTGTATGGTGGAGACTATAACGAGAATATCCCTTTCAGTTGGGCGAAATCTGTTATGATGAGACCGGCCGTTTCGTTGCCTGTGCAGGGGTTCCAGCCTGCTTTTTTCAACCATATCGTCTGGCAGCCGGCGGCTGTCGCCGGGATGATGTCTTTGTCGTATGAATCGCCGACAACGGCAAGTTCTGCGGCCGTAAAGCCCGACTGGTCTACTGCCAGCCTGAAAATGGCAGGGTCCGGTTTCCTCACACCTACGACGGCCGACTCGATGACTGTGGTAAAAAACTCCCTCAGGTAAAAGTCCTTCAACACAGATTCTATATTCCCGTAAAAGTTGGTAACAAGCAGTAACGGGTATCGTTCAGACAATTTTTTCAGTACAGGGCGGGCTGCGTTGATGGAAATCTGGGCGCTGGCATAACACCAGTCGGCGATCTCTGATACGCAGCGCGACAGGTTATCACATGCAGGCAGGTGACTGTTTTCTGCCAGCCATTGTAACTGCGCTTCTACTTTCAGCCTCAGTACGTGCCAGAAGTTATGGCCGGGAAGTACCACCCTGTTCTTTGCCAGCACACGTTCGCCATGCTTATATGCTTCGCGGAACGCTTCCAGACCAACATGTATGTGCAGGGATTCATACGCTGTACGGATCACTTCGGCCCAGTGTACTCCGTTACTGTCAACAGTTCCGCCGTAATCGAAAATTATGCCTTTTATTTTATCCGGATCAAACATAAATAATGGTGTTTAAGATTCTAACTCTGCGGCAAAGGTAGTACAAAAGCGTTCATGTTTCACCTGCATATAGATAAGCATGACATTCAGTACTGTTGCCTCAAACACGAAATAGAGCCACGGCATGTTGATAAATAAGCTGATAAACAGAGCTATGACACGTGTGTTGAAGGATAGCATATTGGTATATTTCATCAAAGGGAGGCTCTTCTCGCGGAAGGCCGCCCGGAACCATTCCGGCGCTTCGCCTCCGTACCGGTTGCTGATAACGGCCATCATACGCTGGAGGCGGGGTGTTTGCCTTTCCTGCTTCCCGGTATAGTTTGCGTAAATAACGTTCCCCAGCTTCAGTATAAAGTCCTTTCTCCAGCTCAGCGCCCCAAGTTCTTTTTTCAGGGTGGAGGCGCGTGAGAACTCACTGCCTGACTTTCCTTTCAGGAAGAGAAGATGAACGTTTCTGTAATAGTCGGCCAGGGCGGCCTGCCTGGTATGGCAATAACCGGTCACGGCGCCCAGGGCCCATATCCATATACCGTACTGTGGCATCAGGCGAAAGCAGACGGCGGCGTAGATAGTAAAGAACCAGGCGTCGCCACAGAAGCCGTCCAGCATGCGGCCGAACGGTGACGACTTTCCTGTCATTCGCGCCAACTGCCCGTCGGCGCTGTCATACATATTTGCCCATACCAGCAGGAGCATACCGGCGACATTGATGGCAAGGTCATTGAAATAAAAGCATATCCCGGCCCCTGCTCCAAGGAAAATAGCGATGACAGTAACGGTGTTCGGCGAAACTCCCAGCCTGCTGAAAAGCTTTGCCCAGAAATATCCGGCAGGACGGTAGAAGTGAATGTCTATAAACTCCTCCGTATCCAGTGATTTGAAGGTTGACGTTATATCGTGATCAGTTCGGCTGCCGGACATGGTATGTTCATTAATGAGTAAATCCGTCTTGCGATATAAGGGGCGGCTTCGGCGCGGCATGGAGCGAAGCTGGGCCAGTCGTTGAAATCAATGATACGTATCACATTGTCGTCACACACAATGCAGTCGCCTCCATACACATGGATGTTCAACACATCGGCCGCCTGGCTGCAAAGTTTCTGAAGGCGCACGGCGTCGAACGGTATTCCTCTGGCGGCGCCGTTTATCTGTTCCAGCCCGAATTTGCTGTGCCCCGTGCAGGACGGATAAAACCAATAGAAGAAGTCCGTGCCCTTCACTCCGTAAAACTTGACCAGGTCTCCCGTCAGGTGTTCGTTTATCACGGCGTTTTCTATTCCTCGTACGGCAAATTCTTCCAGGACGCTTTGAGCTTCTTCAGGGTTGCGCACATAGGTTACATCTTCACGGTGAATGGCGTGTACGTCGCCGCGCTTTATCCAGCAATTATGAAACGATGCCTCGTGAAGAAGCGGCAGGGGGTCCGTATCGGTGCGGACTATCAGACTGTCTGGATGCGGTATATGGCTTGACAGCAGCAGGCGGGTCATATTCCTGCGCGTGCAGTTCTGTATCCCGTAAGCCGAGTTGACAACTATGCGTCCTTCATTCTCATACTGCTGCAACCGGGACACCGACCCTGCGTCGCGCGCCATATTGAAAACAAACCATTCCGGCAGGCTCGCTCCTGCGAGTACAGACTCAGGATATTCATTGACCACGCATCCCAGTTTGCGCAGAGCTTCGGCAGTAAGGCCAAATATGGCCGCATCGTTTCCTATGTGGTTGGGTGAGAAGCGGCTTCCGCGACGGATACCCGCTATTGTTTTTTCATTCATGCTGTGTGAGGTTTTTTTGACTATGTATCAAGGAAACGCTCCGCCTTAATTATATCGCCGGCATGGTCTACGTCTATGATCTTGCTGAAGGGATAGGCTTTCAGCCTCAGTCCCCCGGCGATCAGCCGCCGCTGGTAGTTTCGCATACGAAGTTCGTTTTGAGCGACAGCGTTCTCCAGCACCTTCAGCGCCGGGCGTTTCAGGCAATAGATGCCTCCTGATATGTAGCAGCTTCCTGGTTCCGCTTCATCAGTAAAGCTGCGGATGGTTAGTGTTTTGTCTACATTCACATACAATGGTTTCTCGTCGTCTATATAATCTGTAACGGCCATAAGTCCGTCAGCGTCCCCGGTCCGGAAAGCCTGTATATAATTCCTGAATTCGTCTTCCTTAAATACCGTATCCACAGTAGTGAGGCAAAACCGCTCCCCCATCAGATAAGGACTGAGGTGGAAGAAGCTGTGCATCGAACCGGGTGTAGATCTGACAATCAGATGAAACGGCGCCGGCAGCCGCACGTTTTGCAGGTGCGTGCGTACCTCGCTCATTTCTTCGTTTATAATAACACTTATGGACGTGGCCCGATTGTCAAGAAAAACGCGCAACAGACGGTCTATCAGCGAGACTCCGTTAAGCTCTGCCAGGGGCTTGGGCCGCGTGACGCCTTCATGCGCCAGACGCGACCCATGGCCGGCAGCTATAACTGCGAAATCCATCAATCGAGATAATCCAGGGTTGGCTCCCCGATGATCCGGCGCAACGTATTTTTCAGTATCGTGTGCTGTATGAATAAGTCGTGTTCAGGCACACGGTCGGGAGTATGGACCGGGCTTTTAAAGTAGAACGACAACCATGACTGTATGCCTGAGAAGCCGCATCGCAGGGCCAGGTCGGAGAACAGCACAAGGTCAAGGCACAAGGGTGCGGCGAGGATGGAGTCGCGGCAGAGGAAATCCACCTTCAACTGCATCGGATACCCCAGCCAGCCGACAATGTCAATATTATCCCAGCCTTCTTTATTATCCTTACGCGGTGGGTAATAGTTGATACGTACCTTATGGTAGATATTGCCGTATAATTCGGGGTAGACATCGGGCTGGAGGATGGTGTCGATAACCGACAGCTTGCTTACTTCCTTCGTCCTGAATGAGCCGGGGTCGTCAAGCACTTCGCCGTCGCGGTTCCCCAGTATGTTGGTGGAAAACCAGCCTTCCAGTCCGAGCATACGTGTTTTCAGCATAGGAGACAGTACTGTCTTGATAAGGGTCTGCCCCGTTTTATAGTCCTTCCCGCACACCGGTACATTCTCGCGCCCGGCGAGCTCCCACATTGCAGGAATGTCTATACACAGATTAGGCGCGCCCATTATGAATGGCGCGCCTTCGGAAATAGCGGCGTAGGCGTAGCACATACTTGGCGGGATGACGTCCCTGCGGTCTGCATCAAGCGCCTGTTCAAAAGCCTCCAGGCTCTCGTGCTCCGGGCTTTGCGGGATGTATATCTCTGTACTTGCCGCCCACATTACAACAATCCGCTCGCATCCGTTTTCTGTCCTGAACCGGCGGATGTCTTCACGCAACTGCTCTGTCAGCCTGCGGCGCGTGGCTTCGGGCTTTACGTGCGTGCCGTGCAGCCGCTTCACAAAATCCTGATCGAATACGGCAGGTATCGGACTGATGGCTTCCAGTTCGTCCCTGACTGCGTCGAGGTCTTCTTTCTTCAGTACTTCGGCATGAACAGCCGCCTGGTAGATATTCTCTTCGAATATATCCCATCCGCCGAAAACAAGGTCATCAAGTTCTGCCAGGGGAACTACTTCCTTTATTTTAGGAAACCTGTTCTCATTGCGCCTGCCTAAGCGTATGGTAGCCAACTGGGTTATGGAACCAATGGGTTTGCCTGTCCCCCGGCGGACAGACAGTGTCCCTGCAATGAACGTGGAAGCTACTGCGCCTCCAACACCAACAACCATGACGCCAAGTTTCCCTTTAGCGTCTCTTACTTCAACTTTTTCCATAATAAATAACAGTGTGTTTTATCAAATGTGCACAAAAATAGGTCTTACCATGCAATGCTGTTGAGTTGCAAATCTTGTATTTTTCGTCAAAAACAAACATCTTTTCATCACTTTATACAAAACGATCAGAGCCTGTATATTGGTATGCGAGTGTCAAAAAATTGGACAGCAGTGTCAAAAAATTGGACACACCGCAAGAAGTCGTTGTTTCGTATCATGCTGATAAATAGCGCAATTGATAGTTTGGCACGTTATTTGAATTGAATAAGCAGAGTGTTGAATAAACATTTAGCAATTATCAATTAATAAACAATAAAGTCATGATTAAAATTGAAGATTTGAGTAAGTCTTTCCGCACAGAAGAAGTGGAAACAATCGCATTGAATAAGGTGTCAATGGAAGTGAACGACGGCGAGTTTGTCGCTGTAATGGGCCCGTCAGGGTGTGGTAAATCTACGTTGCTGAACATCCTCGGTTTGCTGGACAACCCCTCGGAGGGCAATTATTACCTTGGAGAACACGAGGTAGGACATCTCAGGGAGAAAGACCGCACACAGGTGCGCAAAGGCAATATAGGCTTTGTCTTCCAGAGTTTCAACCTGATAGACGAGCTTAACGTCTATGAGAACGTAGAGCTCCCGCTGACCTACCTGAAGATAAAAGCCGCGGAACGCAAAGAGAAGGTCAACGCCATACTCAAACGCATGAACATCAGCCACCGCGCCAAACACTTCCCGCAGCAGCTCTCAGGCGGACAGCAGCAGCGCGTAGCCATAGCACGCGCCGTAGTCTCCACTCCCAAACTGATACTGGCCGACGAACCTACCGGTAACCTCGACAGCAGGAACGGGCTGGAAGTGATCCAACTGCTTACCGAACTCAACAAGGAAGGCACGACAATCATAATGGTCACCCACTCCAAGCACGACGCCTCATTCGCACACCGCATCGTCAACCTCTTTGACGGAAGCATAATATCGTCGGTCAGCGAGTATATCTGATTTCTATTTATAAACTAACAGGGAGTAATCAGTCAGATGAAAACTATACTAAGGAACCTACTCAGCGTCCTGAGACGCTTCAAGATGGCGACGGCGCTGAACATACTGGGCCTGTCGGTGGCCTTCGCCGCCTTTATGATAATAATGATGCAGATAAGTTACGACCTTGGGTTCGACCGTTCGCACCCCGGGTCCGACCGTATCTTCTGTGTTGAAGCAGGCCCGTTGTTGGATTTCGACAAAGTAGCTATACTCCCCCGCCCGTTTATAGAAGCCTTTATGCACTCGTCGCCGCATATAGAGGCGGGGGCCTACCGCGATGCGATGACGAGGGAAGCCTTATTCACGGTCGAAGCCGACGACGGCAGGGACTCCTATCTGGAGAACGTCCTCCGGGTATCCACCGGATATGCCTCCCTCTTTTCCTTCGATATGACGGAAGGGAGCGACCGGGCGCTTGAAGACCCCGAAAAGCTCCTGATCCCCGAAAGCCTCGCCCGCAAGTTCTTCGGCCCCGGGCCGGCGACCGGGCTCCGGCTCAAAGGAATGGACCGGACTTATACCGTAGGCGGCGTCTTCCGCGACATCCCCCTCAACAGTTCTGTTCCCAATGTCATCTACCGCTCCATCGAGGCAAATGAAAACATCAATGACTGGGGCGACTGGAACTATGTAAGCTATATCCGCGTCAACGAGCCGGGGAACGTCGCCGGCCTGTATGAG
This sequence comes from Tannerellaceae bacterium, assembly GCA_031266215.1. Classification (GTDB taxonomy): domain Bacteria; phylum Bacteroidota; class Bacteroidia; order Bacteroidales; family Tannerellaceae; genus DFXE01. Next base: position 10,094 of record JAISBL010000050.1, read on the forward strand.
AATTTCAGGAATACCTTTGACTTCTCCGCCATAGACAACGAATACAGCTTAAAGGATATAGCCCTCAGCTTTGTTCCCCTTGCCGACATGCACTTCGAAAAGGGTATATCCTTCGACGTGACCCCCAAAGCGAGCCGGCAGACGCTGGTCATCATCCTCGGCATAGCCATTATTATCGTGCTCATCGCCGGCATCAACTACATGAACTTCAGCGCATCTCTTACCCCGATGCGTATCCGGAGCATAAATACGCAGAAGGTGCTGGGAGGAAGCGCCGTGGCGATACGCCTCGCCCTGATGGCCGAAGCGGTATCGATAGCCCTGCTTTCCTTCCTGGCGGCGATGCTAATTGTATCGGCGTCGGAAAACACCTTCCTCGCCCGTCTGGTTGACGGAGGCATATCGCTTAAGGCCAGTATCCCCCTGGCGGCAGTGACAGCGGGCGTAGCCCTGCTCACCGGCTTCCTGGCGGGGCTGTACCCGGCATGGTATATGACCTCCTTCCCGCCGGCAATGGCGCTGAAGGGCAGCTACGGCCTGCCGCCCTCGGGACGGCGGTTGAAGAATGCGCTTATATGCATACAGTTCATCGCCTCGTTCGTCCTTATTATCGGAGCGTCTTTCATGTACCTCCAGAATCATTTCATGAGGCACGCCGGCCTGGGCTTTGAGAAGGACAACCTGATAGTGGCCGGTATCAACGGCAGGATATTCATGAGCAGGGATGCTGTATCCGGCCGTCTGAAGAGCTTCGCCGACATCGAGGGCGTGGGTTACTCGCAAAGCCTGCTCTCAGGCGACCTGTTCATGCGGTGGGTGAGGGATTACCACGACCGTGAGATCAGTTTCGACTGTCTCCCCGTGGATCATTCATTCCTGGAGGTGATCGGTATAGAGACGTCCGCGGGGCGCGGGTTCAGGCCCGAAGACGCCAATAAGGAGCAGGGGGCGTTTATATTAAACGAAAAGGCGCGTGCGACCTTCGACCTAGAGCTTAACGACAAGATGTCCGGCTCGGATATAGTGGGCTTCATACCCGACATGAACTTTGCCTCGCTGCACAGGGAGATAACCCCGATGGCTTTTTTCGTCTACGGTGACAACAATCACTGGGGGGCGGCTTTTGACTACGCCTACATCAGGGTGAAAGCCGGGAGCGACCCCGTGGCGGCCATCGAGCATGTGAGGTCTGCGCTGAAAGAGTTCGACAGCGACTATCCTTTTAATGTACGCTTCTTTGACGATGTGCTGAACCGGACTTATGAAAAGGAGCAGACCCTGGGCAGGCTTATCTCGCTCTTCAGCTTAATGGCTATACTTATATCGATAGTGGGCGTATTCGGACTGGTGGTATTCGAGAGCGAACACCGCCGGCGCGAGATAAGCCTCCGCAAAGTGCTCGGCTCGACTACGGGCCAGATACTGGTGATGTTCAACAGGACATACCTCCGCATCCTCGCGCTATGCTTCGTTGTGGCGGCCCCGGCGGCATGGTACGCCGTGAGCCGGTGGCTGGAGAACTTCGCCTACCGCACGCCGCTGTACTGGTGGGTCTATCCTGCCGCCCTCACCCTCGTAGCCATACTGACAATAAGCGTCGTCACCTTCCAGAGCTGGCACGCCGCCAACACCAACCCTGCCGAGAGCATCAGGGCCGAGTGAGGCCTGAGAAAGGGGCCATAAAGTCTTTCAGACTGCACAGGCAGCAGGCAATGGCGCCGCCAGATAATAACAATAATAATATGTAATATGAAAACGATACTAAGGAATCTCCTCAGCGTCCTGAGGAGATTCAAGATGGCGACGGCACTGAACGTACTGGGCCTCTCGGTGGCCTTCGCCGCTTTTATGATAATAATGATGCAGGTGGATTACGACCGCGGCTTCGACCGCTCGCATCCTGATTACGACCGCATCTTCCGCATGGAAGTGGGCAACGTTAATCTGGGCAACAACCGCCAGGCCATTGTCTCCCGCCCGCTGATAGAAGCCTTCATACAGTCGTCGCCCCACATCACGGCGGGCGCATACGCCAGTCAGCCCTACCAGGTGTTTTTCACGGTGGAGGCCGGAGGCGGTAAGAACGCCTACCTCGAAAGCTCCCGCGACGTCTCGACCGGCTATACCCGCGTCTTTACCTTTGATATGCTGGAAGGGAGCGACCGTGCACTGGAAGACCCTGAAAAGGTGCTGATCCCCGAAAGCCTCGCCCGCAGGATATTCGGAGCGGAGGCGGCAACCGGGCGCCGGCTTGAAGGAACAAGCAGGGTCTATACCGTGGGCGGCGTCTTCCGCGACTTCCCCGGCAATGCCTCAACTTCCAACGTCGTCTACATCCCCATCCCCGCAGATGAAAACATCAATAACTGGGGTAACTGGAACTACGTGGCTTATCTCCGCCTGAACGAGCCGGGTAATGTGGACGGACTGACCGACAACTTCAGGAAGGCGCTCGATACTTCCATCCTGCCCGAATGGATGCAGGGGAATCTGGAGAAGCTCGCTATCATGTTCACGCCCCTCGCCGATACGCACTTTGTAACAGGGGTAGCCTACGACAGTACGCCCAAGGCAAGCCGGCAGACCGTGCTTATCCTCTTCGGCATCGCCATCATCATTGTCCTGATTGCGGGGATCAACTATATGAACTTCAGCGCCGCCCTGGCCCCCAAGCGCATCCGCAGCATCAATACGCAGAAGGTGCTGGGGTGCCGCGGGCGCGTCCTCAGGAGTGCGCTGGTGGCTGAGGCGGCTATCATCGCCGGTATCTCGTACCTGATAGGTCTCGGCATGGTGGTCATGGCCGGGGATACGCCGCTTGCGTCGCTGGTTGAGGCCGACATATCTTTGTCCGCCCACACGGGACTGGCAGTCCTGACCGGAGGCGTCGCCCTCGTGACCGGCATCCTTGCGGGGCTGTACCCGGCATTATATATGACGTCTTTCCCGCCGGCTATGGTGCTGAAAGGGAGCTTCGGCCTCTCGCCGCAGGGACGTCAACTGAGGAACGCGCTGATAAGCGTGCAGTTCATAGCCTCCTTCGCCCTCATCATCGGCGCCTCGTTCATGTACCTGCAGAACTACTTCATGCAGCACGCCCCGCTGGGGTATGATAAAGACCAGATCATCATAGCCGATATTAACGGCAATATCAACAAGAGCCGCGACGCCTTCACCGACCGGATGAAGAGCTTCGCCGGCGTAGAAGACGTCACCTATTCGCAGTTCCTTATCTCCAGCGGAGACCATTACATGGGATGGGGGCGCGCTTATCATGACAGGAACATCAATTATACATGCCTGCCGGTGGAGCCTTCTTTCCTCCGGGTGATGGGGATAGAGGTGAGCGAGGGGCGGGACTTCAGGCCCGAAGACGCCAACACACGCCACGGCGTGTATGTCTTCAACGAGAAGGCGCGCCGGGCGTACGATCTGCAACTGAACGACAATATAGACAGCACCGAGATAGTGGGCTTCATGCCTGATGTAAAGTTCGCCTCGTTCAGGATGGAAGTAGCCCCTATGGCCTTCATCGTCTGGGGGACGCAGGACCAGTGGGACATGACGCGATATGCATACGTCAAAGTGCAGGCCGGGGCCGACCTGCGCGCGGCCATCGCACATGTGCGTGGTACGCTCAGGGAGTTTGACGACGAGTATCTCTTCGACGTCCGCTTCTTCGACGAGGTGCTGGATCGGATGTATACGAAAGAGCTGGCCCTGGGCACGCTTATATCGCTCTTCAGCCTCGTGGCCATACTTATATCAATAGTAGGTGTCTTCGGACTGGTTGTATTCGAGAGCGAATACCGCCGGCGCGAGATAAGCCTGCGTAAGGTGTTCGGCTCGACTACGGGCCAGATACTGGTGATGTTCAACAGGACATACCTGCGTATCCTCGCGCTCTGTTTCGTGGTGGCCGCTCCGGCGGCATGGTACGCAGTGAGCCGTTGGCTGGAGAACTTCGCCTACCGCACGCCGCTGTACTGGTGGGTCTACTGTGCGGCTTTCGCCGTCGTGGCCGCCCTGACCGTGCTTACCGTCACCTTCCAGAGCCGCCGCGCCGCCAACGCCAACCCCGCCGAAAGCATCAGGGCCGAGTGAGGCCTGAGAAAGGGGCCATAAAGTCTTAAAGACTTAAAGACTCAAAGTCTTTCAGACTGCACGGGCGACAGGCAATGCAGAACGTTAACAACATCTTAAATAAAGACTATATGGGTAAACATGTATGGAAAGTATGGCTGAGGCCTAATAAGCTGACTTCGAGCAAGACCGACTTCATCGCCGAGGTCGACGTCGCCGGTAAAACCCGCCGGATGCAGGACCTCATCGACCGCATAATGGAGGAGGGCAGCGAGGTGAAGGCAGAGACCGTCAGGGCGATAGCCGACCGCCTCAATGCTGTTAAACGCGACTTTATACTGGAGGGGTACAGCGTCTTTGACGATTTCGCCCACTTCACGCCGCGCGTCAGCGGGGCGTGGACGGGGACGGAGGTCTTCAGCCCCGGGAAGCACCGTATTACGGTTGATGCCGTAATGTCCGG
>JAISBL010000093.1 GCA_031266215.1 Tannerellaceae bacterium
AGAGAGTTTATTTATAGCCTCGTCAAATCACTTGAAACCAAAGATGTTAAAAGTATATGTGCTTGTAATTATCTTTAATGCATTTATTGGTATAAATTATAGTAGTAAATGGTATAATAGGTACAAGAATCAAGAATGAAAGCAAGGGTATCTGCGATTGGATATTAAATTGTTCTAAAGAAGATAAGGTTTATCACGAATACAGACGGAAGAACGGTGAACGTTTGATCCTTGGTTATTCTTCCGCCAGAGCTTCAAAGGATTTGCCCATAACAGGGAGAAAGGTATCGAAAGGCTACGAAAATCATATAATAGTGGTATTCTTAAGAAGGAACATATTAATAAGCAGGGCTACAACAAATTTCTGAGATTAGAGAATGAAGTACCCTGTCTGTAATTTAGGAGGGGGGGGTAAATCACCCGAATGTGCCCGGCTAGTGTCAAAAACGTATATTTCAGGGGGGGGTAAATTGGATGCCAAAAATACGTCCAAATGTACGCCCTACTGTACGTCCTATATGTACGAATCGTTTTTTATGTGACATTTGCGGAGAGAAGCCAAATGCATCCCCAGGTACACACCCTGATGCGTCCCAAACGGGCACGAATATCCCTTTAAGGGTCGTTCCCGAAAGGCAGGGGGCCGTCTCGGAGCAATGCCTTATAATCTTACCTATAAATTGCTGTAAAAGCCCGTTTTAACCCCTCAAGGCAAAAACAAAGAATGGCTTCAATGTCGACCATGGAGCCGCACTGAAGCCATCGATACCTTTTCACTGGGATTGTGACAAAAATGTCCCATTTTCCGCCCTTATATCCCATGTTTTACCCCAAATGGGACACAAATGGGTCATAATGGGACATTACAATACCCGTTTCGTTTTATACCCCTAAGTGGTATCGATGTAAACGTCCTTATCGTTTGAGTCTTTACCATTGATGCGGATGCTATCGCTGAAGATCAGTTCAACACCCTCTTTCCCGATGCGATGATGAAAATGAACCGGTTCCGACGATTCACAGGGAACGCGAGGCTGAAATTCCTGCTCCCCGCAAAAGTATTGGCAGTAATTGTTTTCACTCCATTGTTCCACCACGCTTTCATCAGAGAGGTCGCGAATATGCCTGAGCATTAACAGCCCAACCATCAGGCGAATGGGCTTCGCCGGGCGTCCGTTATCGGGACAATACAAAGGTGAAAACTCTCTTTCAAACTTCTCCCGATCAATTTTATTGGTCAATATGAATAGCGGGTGCTTATGATTCAATGTGCTTTCCAGTGAAAAGAACAATGAGTGTTGTGACCGGTCTTGTTGTTTTAACATCATAATTTTCTGCAAGATTTATATCTCAAATTTACGAAAACGGGCAGATATAACCAAGGAAAAATCAATATATTTTACTGTATTGTAGATGATTGAATGCTTTTTAAGTACCGACTACTTATGAGCAAGATTATATTTTTAGCGGACAGTAATGATTCTTAGTGTTAATTGATCACATAAGTGATACCGCCCATCAGCCAGAATCCGGGCTGGGGAATGTTGCCCCGGTCGAAATAAAACGTGTTGTAAAGGTTGCTGAGACCGAGATAAACGTTAAGTTCGCGATACGGGTAATTCAGCCTAAGATCAAGTGTGGAGAAGGCCGGGAAAGGCTCGTCGCTCACTTTCTCCATGTTTTCAAACTTTTCATACGTCCCCATGCGTTTCTGTAAGCGGAAAAACCATGAGGCCGATACGCCGGCCGGCAACGGATGTGTGAGTTGAACCGTGAACTTGTCGCGCAGATAGTTGAGTGCGTATATTGAGATCAGTCCCTTCGCGTCTGACCGCTGGCACATGCGGGCGTAGTCAAGGCGAAGTGAGGTTTTCCCTCCGTGCGGATGTAGCCTTACGCCGGCTTCTACGCCCTGAGTATCAACTTTAGTAAGGTTCCATGACGTCCACCTGTCATCCCGCGGGTCAGCCTTCACCCAGTCTATCATATCCCTGCCCCAGAGAAGGAACCCGGTCAGGTAAACCTCTGCAAAGCCGGCAGCATGCCTGATGCTCATATCAAGAGATTCTGATCTTTCAGGACGAAGGCTCTCACCGGCACGGTGCGTCTCTGTCGTATAATATAAGTCGGTAAAGGTGGGCATGCGGGTGGATTTACTCCATGAGGCCGATATTTTCAAGCCGTCCAGAGGGCGGTAGGCAAGGTTCACCGACGGATATAGCCTGTATTCATTCCCAAGCAGGGTCGTGTGGTTGAGTAATATGCCGGCCGAGGCCATCCAGCGCTTCCACACAAAGGTATGCTCCAGCGAGAGACCGATGTTGGTGCGTGCATCTGATTTATTATAATCTCCCCGCGGACCGGCCATAGGCTTGCCTAAGACAGAGCTTACAATGTTTTCGCGACGCAGGTCTAAGCCCAGACGGGTGGCGCCGGGCCCTGAGTGGTACAACATGACCAGCCGGCCGCCGTAGGTGTCATTACGATGGAAGTTGCGCCCGGTTTCTGCTCCTTTGATCAGTTCAAACCTGTCGTAATGCCTGTTCCAATAAATAAGCGGCAATATCTTCAACCTGCGGCCGAACTCTCCTTTCACGGCTCCCATCGCAGTAGACGTATGCTCGTACTGGTCAGGATAGCGTGCCGAGTAAAAGGTGTTTGCCCCGTACTTCTTGTTGTTATATCCCAATTGTACATCTAATCCCGACTCTTCGGGCAGGTCAAGGTGCGTTTGCCATAATACATTATATATATCGTATTCGCTGTTTGCGATATATCCGCCTGAACTGTCATGCCCTGCGGAGAGGCTGTGGGCCGAGATACCGGCTTGTCCGGCGCCGCGCACCTCGATTCCAGTCAGGGCATGCATGCCGGCCTCTACGTGTGCGTAGAGACGGTCGGCGGGTTTCTTTTTGGTAATGATGTTGATGCCTCCTGAGAAAGAGCCGGCTTCATAGATTAAAGCCGAAGGGCCGTGGATGATTTCGATGCGTTCGATGTCGGAAAGGTTGACCGGGATGTCGAGGCTGTAATGTCCCGTGTGTGCGTTAGAGAGATTAACGCCGTTGAGCAGTATTACGTTCTGCTCAGAAGTGCCTCCGCGGATGGAGATGTCGGCCTGTACGCCGTGTCCGCCCCGTTGCACTACGTCGATGTTGGCGGCATAGACCAGAATGTCCTGGATGCTTTGTGCCGGCGACTGTTCTATCTGTTCTCTTGTGATGACGGTGACCAGCTTGGCTGTCTGGCTAAGCGGCGTCTCCATGCGAGAGGCTGTGACAGTGACCTCGTCTATCTCCAGCGCGTTCGATCTCAGGCTGTCTTCCCTCGCTACGTCCTGCGCATGTCCCTCAGGGAGCGTCATTGCAGTCAGTATACATCCTGCTACCACTCCGATATTCACTACTTTATGCATGCTGTTGAAGGCTGCATACCCTTTTCGCACAAACTTTCTGAAGCGAAAGGGATCTTGTTGGTAAAAATGTTTTTGTTCCATATTTCAAATAGTTTTCAAATACGCAGCGAAGGTAGTTATAAACATTTCATCAATGCCTTTTTTATTTTTTAGATTGGGCGTACTGGCAGATGTGGCAATTTGTCGTACCCCGGAAAGGCATATTTTCTTTCACAAACAGGCTAACAATATATGAACCGATATGAACAGTTTTTCAACGAAAACCGGCTTCCACCTGTCGATAAAGAGCCGCCTGAAAACAATTACAGGCATTGTAAAAGGCATATCTTAGCCTGCGAAAAATCATAGGACGCTATGGTTTTCCGGTATATATCAAGCAACTTAAATTAAATGAAAGATTATATGAGTACAGAAAAAATTACCAAAAGTTTTCTTTTCTACGTTGTTCCTTTATGTTTATTATTATCATACATCTTCGTGACATGTTATGGAGAAGAGTTTGATATTATAGAAAACAGACTTAACAACATAGAAGCACAGCTGACCGATATACAGGATAAGATAAACGGCGGCTACATCGTTAAGTCTGTTGAGAATGCATCTCAAGATGGAAGGAATGGCTTCAGGATCACATTCGTCGGCCCAAATGGGGATGAAACGCATACCATTCTTTCGGGGGCCACAGGTGCGGCCGGTGCGGACGGACATGATGGAATGAGGTGGATGATAGAAAACGGCATGTGGGTCAGTTACGATTGGAACTCGACCCGGACGGAATGGAACATCCCCGCCACTCCGCGATCACCTGAGATACAACAGGGTTATTGGGTATTCTATACCAACTGGGATCAGTCCTGTACCTGCTATGATACGGTACGTACAAATCTCGCAGCCGACTCGCTGGCTACGTATATCGTAGATCATGGACAATACTACGATCTCTTTGTCCCGGTACAAAAGGAAGTTGGCGGCGTACTTCTGACTAACGACGATGGCAAGCCGGTGACTGAAATGAAAATGATACAGCTCCCCAAATGGCAGGGAGAGGCAGAGCCCCCGCTGTTTTTCAAAATATTGGGATATGCTGAAATAGTTAATTCAGACACCTTCAGGTTGCAGGATCTTCTTTTGGACTATAGTATTACCGACTCTCTGTACAACTTTACCGATGGTTACAGGGTGACGGGCGATAGCGCCATCTGGAAGTGGGAATGGAAGCGGGGAGCGCCAATAGTAGAGAATACATACATTGTGCCTTATTTGGGTGATAAAGAGATCGCTGTGGTTTTCTCCATTAACAAGCCGGCTACATATATAAAGTCATTAAACCCTTCAAATCTCGGGCTATATGATTCAAAGAACCAGAAGTTGAGCCTTGTCGCATTTGATCAGCCGATCGAGAGGCTGTCCGGACTTCTCACCAGGGGAGGCACCAATGGAGACACCATCTATTACGCACGCATGGTAAGCGGTGCATCTCCTAAAACTTTGCCGTCTCCGGCGTCGACTCCCGTTTACTATCGCCTGGTTATTGAAGACAGCATTAAGTCCGACTTTGCCTCTCACACTATCCAATTATTTCCTTACAGTGCCACGCCGGGAGCCTTTGGAGTAATAGATAATAACAACACATCAGTACATCCAACGTCGGGTCCGCCTGACACGTTTGATGTACAGAGAAATACACTCCATTCTGTCGTTTTCTACGGCGCTGCCTATTACGACTATTATATCACGAATGACTCTGCCGCTTCTGTAGTCTGGAGTGGAAACACCTCTTCTACTGTTGATAATTATAAAAAGTTTAATGTGACAGCTCCGAATTATACCTTCCCCCTGAGTATTCGTAAACTCCAGGTCAACGGAGCCATATATCTGGACACTATTATAATAAGGTCTTCCCCCTAATAACAGTAATGAAAGATACGTGAGCAATAACTGATCCCGGGAACATGCCGTCGCTTACCTGAAAAGGTGGCGCGGATACTTTCCGGTGCGTATGCGGATGTTTTTTGTGTCCGGCTCCTTCAATCAGGAGGGGCCGGCGCAAAAAAGTTCGCAATCCCGGTCACAAGGCAAATTTCCTGAATTGCGAAGCTATCATAAAAGCCGTCAGTACAGATGCCGTCAGATCGGCAACCGGAAGGCTTACCCATACACCCGCAATACCGAAAAAATGAGGCAGAATAATCAGGCAGGGAATCAAAAACAACAACTGCCGCGTAAGCGACAGGAAAATGGCCTGTCTTGACTTGCCGATAGAGAGGAAAAAGTTAGATGCCACCATCTGGAATCCCACCACTGGAAAGACGGCAAAAACAATATGCAGTCCATACACAGCCTCGCTGATCAATCCGGCATCGTCCGTAAACATGCGCAGTATATACGAGGGGAACAACTGGCATATCAGGAAACCAAACGAAGACACGCCTACCGCCCAATAGACCGTAAGCTTTGTTACCTTTGTGACGCGATCAAAGCGGCGCGCTCCGAAATTATATCCGGCTATTGGCTGCATCCCCTGGTTCAGTCCCATTATGATCATGATAAAGAGGAATACAATACGGTTCACTATGCCGTATGCGCCAATAGCCATTTCGCCTCCATGTTCCTTCAACCCTAGGTTGATAAGCAGTACAACGAGGCAGGAGCAAAGGTTCATAAGGAAAGGTGAAAGCCCGATTGACAACATACTTTTAACAAACTCGGCTTTCAGCCTGTATATGCCTTTTTTAAAATGCAGCAACTGCCTCCGATCGGCAAAGTGTACAATCTGCCATACCAGCGATATGAGTTGCGATATCACCGTAGCCCAGGCGGAACCTTTAATACCCCAGCCGAAGCCGAAGATAAATATAGGATTCAACAGGCAGTTGACTACTACCGAGGTAAGCGTTGCATACATTGCCATACGCGGATGCCCCGAAGACCGCAGCACGGCATTTAATCCCAGATATGTATGTGTTACAACATTTCCTGCGAGTATAACCTCCATATAATCGCGGGCATACGTAAGTGTCAGATCGCCTGCTCCGAAAAACCGAAGGATAGGATCCAGGAAGCAAAGGAAGATCACGGTGAAAACAATACCTATTACTATGTTAAGCGTCAACACATTCCCCAACGCCTTGTTAGCCCCCTCATATTCCTGCTGTCCAAGTTTAACCGATATAAGAGTTGAGGCGCCTACGCCCACCAGCGAGCCAAAAGCGGCAGCCAGATTCATAAGCGGAAAGGTAAGGGCAAGTCCGGCGATAGCCATTGCACCCACGCCCTGTCCTATAAAGATACTGTCGGCAATATTATAAAGCGATGCAGCAGTAAGAGCTATAATAGCAGGAATAGCATATCCTTTCAACAATTTGTCGATACGTTCGGTTCCTAAGATGAGCGGAGAATTTTGTTCAGGCATAACTAATATAGTGAAGTGGCGCAAAGATACGGATAAAATTCCGACAAAACCGATGCTATGAGTTCGAGCGCATACGAATCCACAACTAGCATTGATATTCAACTACTTATGAAGGCAAGGGACTAAAAACGCTTAGTCTCTGTAATTTTTCAGATATTTCCACGCTGAATTATAATACATTGCATCGCACAGTACTCGTACTGTAATGCTGACACATATGCGCGGCTAGTGTTATGTCAATTTGATAATGTCTGATATATATATATTGTATATTTGCCACAAAAGTGACTATGATGGTACGTTATAAAGTAACATTAACCCAGGAAGAGCGGATGGAACTGGAAAACATTCTGAAAAAAGGTAAGCATACTTCATTAGAGTTCCGTAATGCTTGCATTTTATTAAACAGTGACGAAAGCATAGCAGGGAAAAAGTACAGTAATGAAGACATCGCTCAGATGCT
>JAISBL010000113.1 GCA_031266215.1 Tannerellaceae bacterium
CCGGACATTACGGCATCAACCGTAATACGGTGCTTCCCGGGGCTGAAGACCTCCGTCCCCGTCCACGCCCCGCTGACGCGCGGCGTGAAGTGGGCGAAATCGTCAAAGACGCTGTACCCTTCCAGTATAAAGTCACGCTTAACGGCATTGAGGCGGTCGGCTATCGCCCTGACGGTCTCTGCCTTCACCTCGCTGCCCTCCTCCATTATGCGGTCGATGAGGTCCTGCATACGGCGGGTTTTACCGGCGGCGTCAACCTCGGCTATGAAGTCGGTCTTACTCGAAGTCAGATTATTAGGCCTCAGCCATACTTTCCATACATGTTTACTCATATACGCTTTATTTAAGTTGTGTGATCTGTGCGCTTCCGAGACATTCAGCCTCTTCTTTCATTTAAGGATAGCGATGGCGATAACCGGGTTATCGTCTTCGTTAAGGTTTTTATTGATAATACGTTCAACAATATTGAAATTATCAGCCCGGATGACTGATACCAGCCAGTTCTGATGCGAACCGGTATGCGGAAAAGGCGCAAAGACGCCCCCGCCCCGCAAGTCTTCCACAAACCCTGCTTTCGAGCGGGCGTCTGTTACATTGACAAAAGTCCAGTCCTTTTTATTCCCCAGCAAATACCTGAATTCGTTTTTATAATAATAGGTGACCAGTACAATATCGTCGTTCTCGAACAAGTGCCTTATTCCCATCTTCTCCGAATATTTCTCCGGATTCCTGTATTCCTGCGGGTCGTGTCCGCTTTTATCTCCACAATTAATCTCATAGTGCGGCGACATGGTCAGGCCGGCCCCCAGCCTGTAGACCGATTCGCTGACGGCATTCTTATAGTAAACCGCCGAATGATAATAATAGAAGAAAGGCAGATCCATTAAAAGCATATCGTCTTTTTCGGAGGTGACCGTGGTGGGCGTTTTCTTCAGCAGGCGCCCCTCTTTATTGATCATGTAAAGTTCGGAGATATTCTTTTCTCTCCTGATCCGGTTGTACTGGTTGTTAAAGTAATAGATGTTATTATCCAGGGATGCTATCGTCCAGGTTGACGCTTCCGTAGGTATCTTTTTTATAAACCGCCCATCATAGGAGTATTGGTACAGACTTCGCGCAGGCGCGCTGACGACGTAAAACCTTTCGTCCTTTTCATCTGCGTAAAAGAACATAGCCCCGGGATATTCGCCCGGGCCGTTTCCCCTGCCGCCGATACGGTTGAGGAACTTTCCGTCGGCGCCGAAGCGGTAAAAGGTCTGCGTCTTCTGGTCGCCCACAAAAATATAGCCGGGCACGCACTGTATTTGCAGTTCCTCGCTTAACAGGCATTCATCTCTGGTTTCCAGAGGAACATATTTTATCTCCCCTGCAATTGCGCTCAAACCGGTAACCCGTTCATTCGACAGGTTGCCGACCATATCGATTTTCTTCTGAGCGCCACCGCCCGTAACAATCATAAGAAGAAGGAGCGAAAGAACTGTTGTCTTCATCTTGCGTGCTTTTAATTTAACAACCAAAAATGACGGTGCGTGCGGGTGTATAGCGGCCTGTGGCTCCTCTCCGCGCAGCTACTTCAGTGCAGCCAGGGCTTCGCGGATGCGGGCGATGGCCCTGACGAGGTCTTCATCAGAAACGGCGTATGAGAAACGAAGGCACCTGGGGGCGCCGAAAGCGATCCCGCCTACCGTTGCGACGTGCGCTGTTTCGAGCAGGTACATGGCCAGGTCTGTTGCGTCGCTGACGGTGCGGCCGGCGGCGTTCCTGCCAAAATAGTAGTCGACTTCGGGGAAGAGGTAGAAAGCACCCTGCGGGACATTGACCTTAAGGCCCGGTATGTCGCGGCACAGCCCGACCACCAGGTCGCGGCGGCGGAGGAAGGCTTCGCGCATCCGCACGACACAGGTCTGGTCGCCTGAGAAAGCCGCCACGGCCGCTTTCTGGGCGATCGAACCGGCCCCGGAGGTGTATTGGCCCTGCAACTTGTTGCAGGCTTTGGCGAGCCATAACGGGGCGGCGATGAAACCGATGCGCCACCCGGTCATTGCATACGCCTTGGAGACGCCGTTGATAACCGCCACGCGGTCCCTGATATTCTCAAACCGGGCGATGCTCTGGTGCTCTCCCACGTAGTTGATATGTTCGTATATCTCGTCTGAAAGTACTATTATGCGGGGATGCCCGGCTATGACGTCTGCAAGTCCTTTCAGCTCTTCACGGCTGTATACGCTGCCGGTAGGGTTGGAGGGAGAGCAGAGGATCATCGCCCTTGTCTTCGGGGTTATGGCGGCTTCCAGTTGGGCGGGAGTGATCTTGAAGTCCTGCTCCAGTCCGGCTGTGACGACGACGTTTACGCCCCCGGCCAGTTTGACCATTTCCACGTAGCTCACCCAGTATGGAGCGGGAACTATCACCTCGTCGCCGGGGTTGATTATGCTCAGCAGGGCGTTGCATACCGACTGCTTGGCCCCGTTGGAGACTATGATCTGATCTGTGCTGTAATCGAGGTTGTTGTCGCGCTTAAGCTTTTCCGTGACAGCTTTCCTCAGGTCTGCATATCCGGGTACGGGGGAGTAGAATGAGAAGTTGTCATCAATTGCTTTTTTGGCGGCGTCTTTGATGTGCGCGGGGGTAAAGAAATCCGGCTCGCCCACGCTTAAATTGATAACGTCAATGCCCCGGGCTTTGAGTTCGCTGCTTCTTTGCGACATGGCCAGCGTTTCCGAGGGCGATAAATTGTTGATGCGGTCTGAGACTTGTATCATGGCTTCAGAGTGTTTTTATAATATTACTTGATGTTATGGAGTATATGCCCCATCCGTTCTTTTTTTGTTTTCATGTAGAACTCGTTGTACGGGTTGGGCGTTATTTCTATGGAGATGTTTTCCACCACGCTCAGCCCGTAGGCTTCAAGCCCGACGCGCTTGATCGGGTTGTTGGTCAGGAGGCGCATGTTGTGCACTCCGATGTGGCGCAGTATCTGTGCGCCTACGCCATAATCCCTTTCGTCGGCCTTATGCCCCAGGTGTAGGTTTGCATCTACCGTATCTAGGCCGTTCTCCTGTAGTTTATAGGCTTTTATCTTCTCCATGAGGCCGATGCCCCGGCCCTCCTGGTTGAGGTAGACAACGACGCCTTTTCCTTCGGCCTCGATCATGCGCATGGCCTTGTGCAACTGTTCGCCGCATTCGCACCGCATGGACCCGAATATGTCGCCGGTAGCGCACGACGAGTGTACGCGAACCAATACCGGTTCGTCTTTTGCGAAGCTGCCCTTTATCAGCGCCACGTGCTCCAGCCCGTTGCTTTTCTGCCGGAAAGGTATCAGGCGGAAGTGTCCGTAGCCGGTGGGCATATCCACCTCCACGCCCTTGTCTACGATAGACTCCGTCTGCAGTCGGTAGGCTATAAGGTCGCGGATGGTTATTATCTTAATGCCAAACCGGTCCGACACTTTCATGAGGTCGGGCAGGCGCGCCATCGTCCCGTCGTCATTGATGATCTCTATCAGTGCGCCCGCCGGATAAAGCCCGGCCAAGCGGGCCAGGTCTATTGTCGCTTCCGTATGCCCTGAGCGGCGCAGCACCCCCCTTGAACGGGCGCGAAGCGGACAGACATGCCCGGGGCGCCCCAGATCGGCCGGGCGTGTGCCGGGGCTGGCGAGGGCAAGTATGGTCTGCGCCCTGTCGTACATGGATACGCCCGTTGTGCAGCCTCCGCCAAGTTTATCGACCGTTACGGTGAAAGGCGTCTCCATCGCTGAGGTGTTGTTGCTCACCTGCATGCCGAGCTCCAGCTCTTCGCAGCGTTCTTCGGTGATGGGGGCGCACAGCAGTCCGCGCCCGAAGGTCAGCATGAAGTTGATCTTGTCAGGTGTCACCTTTTCTGCCGCAATGATGAAGTCGCCTTCATTCTCACGGTCTTCATCATCTACTACAATGAGGAATTTACCCTCCCGGAAGTCTTCGACAGCCTCTTCTATGGCGTTCAGTTTAATGTTACTCATGTGATGTAAAGATTTTGTTTATTATTTCTTCAAGTTCTTCGCTTACCCTGCCGACGGTTTGTATGTCCTGCCGCAGGAGTTTGCGCTGGTACGTGGCGACGGCGTATACGATAAGCCCCAGAGGTATAAACAGTCCGATACACAGGCTGACCCTCCTGTCCGGATTATCGCCAAGCGTGTTGTATCCGCCTATGATGGGATAATCCATCAGTTTGTTAAGAAGCAGGTTGCTGTCTGAGTTTCCGAGTTCTTCCGTTATCGACTCCATTTCTGTTACCAGCCGGGCCGCTTCCCCGTCTTTACCTCCGTTTTTCCAGTAGGCGATGTAGTTCTGCCAGCGTTTATGGCGCGAGAGGTAAAGGCGCGAGTTTCCGGCCAGCGCTTCGAGGCGCGGTATGAGGCTTTTGTAGTCGGGGGTATAGATGATGACCTCTTTCCTTGTCACATTCCTTCCGGCACGTTTGCCTATGATGTTCTTAATGGCGTTAATGTATGTGTCTGCGTTTAAGATGACGGAATCGTTTACCGCCTTGTAGGTAAGGAATACGCCGAGTACGGCCAGCACTGCCGAGCTGAACCACATGCCTTCCCATGCGGGCCAGATGCCGTCGCGCGCCATTTTACCCCCGATATTGTTGATCACGTAATAGAAAATGAACAATATGACCGACAGCACCACCGGCATTCCCAGTCCTCCCTTGCGGATGATAGCGCCCAGGGGGGCGCCGATAAAGAAGAACACCAGGCAGGCGAACGAGACGGTGAATTTCGTGTGCCATTCCATATAATGCCGCCTCAGCCGCGTAGATTCGTCCTTGACGGTAGCTCCCTTGAAAAAGTAATCCGATCTCATATATTCGACCGACGATTTGACGCGGCCCAGCAGCTTCGCCTTATCCCCCGGAGAGCCGGCGTTATAGATGCTGTCGAAGTTCATGACAACAGGCTCCGGCGGCGGCGAGTTATTCCCGATGACCGACTTTTTATATGATGAGGTATATATCTCGCCCGAATAGATGCCTTTAATGCTGTCAAGGCGCACCGACAGCGAGTCGATGGACGATTGCAGACTGCTCATATTCTTCCCTATGTACTGGTTCTGGAACAGCGACTCGTCTACGCGTGTAAAGTTTGCATCAAACTCTATCAGAATCTCCTTCATAAGGAACGATTCACGGCGGTAAGGGACGGCTTCCTTCGCCTGCGAGGAGCCGGTTTGCTTCTTCATGTTCTGGAAAGCTTCCCCGTTGTGCAGCGACAGTATAAGGAAAAGCTTGTCGGCCGACACCTTCAGCCTTCCCGAATCAGCCACGATGATCATCGCATTGTTTGGCCCCGCCGAGTAGTCGTATATCATCAGGTCTTTCAGGTTCCCGGTTCCCCTCTCTTTTTCCCTCACAAACACACTGTACCCGCCGATCTCGTTATAGAACACGCCTTCGGGTATGTCAAGCTCCGGCGATTTCTGGCGTATTGAGTGGATAAGCGAAAAAAGCTTGACCTGCGCGATGGGCATCACGTTGTTCTGGAAGAAGAAAGCTCCGATACTGATGAAACAGATAAAAACAATCAGCGGCCGCATGATATGTATCAGGGAAATACCGGCCGATTTCATAGCCAGCAGCTCAAGCCGCTCGCCAAGGTTGCCGAAAGCCATAAGGGAAGAGAGCAGTATAGCCAGCGGTAGCGCCATTGGCACCAGTGACAGGGCGGCATATATAAACATCTCGCCCAGCACCAGCATATCCAGTCCCTTTCCCACCATTTCATCTACATACTTCCATAGGAACTGCATGAGGACAATAAACAAACAGATGCCGAAGGTCATAATGAACAACGGCAGGAAAGTTTGCAGTATGAATGTGTAAAGTCTTTTAACCTTGAGCATTATCTGTCAGATTCGGATAGCAAAAGTAGTGCAAAAAAACTAAATGCCCAATGTGCGTTTCAATTCCTCTATCTGGGTATCCCATAGTTCAATGGCGTCCTGTTTTTCTTCAGGTTCGGCAAAATCTGTGATCTCAAGGGCGATCGAGCCTGTCAGCTCTATGGTGTGAATGATGAATTCGAAATAATACTCAGGGTCATCGTCTGTCCACCGGTAGCGTATGCTTGTCTCGGTTTTCATTGACAGCACTTCAGCTTCCTGTTCTTCTTTGCTCCATTTAAAGATATACCTGTTATTGTCGATTTTTACTTGTTCTGCAAACCAGGAAGACAATCCCGGAGGTGTGGTTAGATGGTTCCATAGACTTCTTCGCGAAACGGTATCAAGAATGTATTCGATATGAAATTTTTCTTTCTCTTTCATCAGTCATAAATGTCTTTAGTAGTTGCGCAATGTACACAAAAGAATCAATATATAAAAGCAGAAAAGGGACATTGAATATTCAATACCCCTTTCCGTCAGCTTTTTTCAGTCTCTCCGGCGCGAACGTCCGTCGCCTCTGTCACCCCTGTCGCCCCTGTCGCGGTGATGTTCCCGGCCTCCCCTGTCGTCATTTCTGCGCTCTGTCCGGGGCGGACGTTCTTCGTATCCTTCGGGCTTCGGTATCAGGGCCCTGCGCGACAGTTTGAACTTGCCTGTCTTCGGGTCTATGTCTACCAGTTTCACCTGTATGGTGTCGCCCTCTTTCAGTCCGGCCTGTTCTACGGTCTCCAGACGCTTCCAGTCTATTTCCGAGATATGCAGCAATCCGTCCTTGCCGGGCATGAACTCGACGAAAGCCCCGTAAGGCATGACCGAAGAGATCTTCCCTTCGTATATCTCGCCTGCTTCGGGCACCGCCACGATAGCTTTGATAGACTTCATGGCTGCGTCGATGATAGATTTGTTGGTGCCGGCCACTTCTACCTTCCCTACGCCGTCTATTTCTTCGATAGAAATGATTGCTCCCGTCTTTTCCTGTATTCCCTGGATGATCTTTCCGCCCGGGCCTATGATAGCGCCTATGTATTCCTTCCCTATCGTCAGCGTCTCGATGCGCGGGGCGTGAGGCTTGAGGTCGGCCCGCGGTTCGGGCATGGTGTCCAGCAATTTGCCAAGTATGTGCAACCGTCCTTCTTTTGCCTGGGCTAAGGCTCTTTCGAGTATTTCGTACGACAGGCCGTCTACCTTGATGTCCATCTGTGTGGCTGTGATACCGTCTTTTGTACCGGTCACTTTAAAGTCCATATCGCCCAGGTGGTCTTCGTCGCCCAGTATATCGGAGAGGATGGCATAGTTCTGCCCCTTGTTTTCGGATATTAGTCCCATTGCGATACCGGACACCGGTTTCCTTATCTGCACCCCGGCGTCCATCAGCGCCAGCGTACCGGCGCAAACCGTAGCCATAGACGAGGAGCCGTTAGACTCAAGTATGTCCGATATTACACGTATCACGTAAGGATATTCCTGCGGTATCATACGTTTGAGGGCGCGGTGGGCCAGGTTGCCATGCCCTACCTCGCGCCTTCCTACTCCGCGGCTGGCTTTGGCTTCACCGGTAGAGAAGGGGGGGAAGTTGTAATGAAGCAGGAAACGCTCTTTACCGTGTACCAGTACGTCGTCTATTATTTTCTCGTCTGACTTTGTACCCAGGGTGACCGTTGTTAGCGACTGCGTCTCACCGCGTGTGAATACGGCCGCTCCGTGAGGCCCCGGCACATAGTCCGTTTCGCACCATATGGGGCGTATTTCCGTTGTCGCCCGCCCGTCGAGGCGTTTGCCTTCGTCCAGTATGGCGCGGCGCATGGCTTCTTTTTCCACGTCGTGATAGTAACGGTCTATCATGCCGGCTTTTTCTTCAAGTTCCTCTTCCGTGAACCCTGCCTTATAGTCTTCCGCTATCTTTTCAAATGCTTCGGCGCGTTCATGCTTTGCAGAGCCGGAGGTGGCAATGGCGTACACCTTGTCGTAGCATTTCGCACAGACGTCCATGCGTAGCTCTTCGTCGTTCACTTCATGGTCGTATGCCCGTTTCTCCAGTTTGCCGCAGGCTTCCGACAGTTCCGTCTGCGCCCGGCACTGCGCCTTGATGGCTTCGTGGGCCACCCTGATCGCTTCAAGCATATCCGATTCCTGCACCTCGTCCATTTCGCCTTCTACCATCATGATATTGTCTATGGTAGCGCCTACCATTATGTCTATGTCGGCCTTTGCCAGTTCGGCGAAAGTAGGGTTAACTATAAATCTGCCCTCTACGCGCGCCACCCTCACTTCTGAGATCGGGCCGTTGAAAGGAATGTCTGATACCGCCAGCGCCGCCGATGCAGCCAGTCCGGCCAGGGCGTCGGGCATATCCTCGCCATCGGCGGAGAACAGTATGATGTTTACATATACTTCGGCATGGTAGTTGTCAGGGAAAAGCGGACGTAGCGCACGGTCAACCAGGCGTGATGTGAGTATTTCATAGTCCGACGCCTTTCCTTCTCTCCGCGTAAAGCCTCCGGGGAAACGTCCGTAGGCGGAAAACTTTTCCTTGTATTCCACTTGCAGTGGCATGAAATCTACGCCTGGGGTGGCGTCTTTGGCTGCTGTAACGGTAGCGAGGAGCATAGTGTTACCCATGCGTACGGTAACTGCCCCGTCGGCCTGTTTCGCTAATTTCCCCGTTTCGATGGTGATCACTCGCCCATCTCCTAATTCAATAGCTTTGCTAATCGGATTAACCATAATCTGTTTTTTTTCTTATTTTTCGTCTTAAAATCGGGCAAAGGTAATAAAGTTTACTCGCTGAAGTGTACAATTTGTGACAAATTTCATTGTACGATAAAAGGATCGGCGGAGTGAGTCGGAGGGCGGTAGTCCTTTGCCCGAAAAGGACGATAAAAACATGTATGCATCCGGTTTGAGTACGCAGCTAATCAGGGAATCGTCAATTCCCTGAGGTGACCGTTAATTACCTTGAAGAAATGGATGATTTCATTGTGGAGTTGGGTCATTTTCTGGTGGCACTACTTTTTTAAAACTTCAAAATTGAGAAATCCCTGAAATTTAGATATTTCAGGGATTTCTCTTGTATGACGGGCATGTCATTCATCTGTGGTGAAAGTCCATTCGGGGCGTAGTTACCGACGAACCCTATATTGACCTGCAAGTTTTGAGCGGTGACGCTTGGGAGAGAAGAAGCAATAGCGAAATCGTGGCTTGACGAACAAAAATCCAATACTAAGGCGTATAAAGCGGACAAGTTGGCAAGAGACAACAAAGCTCCCAAAGGTAACCGTAACCCTGATACGTAGATTGGGCGAGTATCCTCTCCCCGGATGCAGTGGGCTGAGGGGCACTGGACAGAGCATGAGGCATCTTTTGCGGTTCATTAAAAGAAGATATTTCCCCTTATGAAAGATTAACAAATTACATTGAATAAGTCCTTTTGGTAAGGAATAATAATTAAAAACTTGCTTTACGACTGTATTTCTCAGTTTGTTTGAGATAGTGCATACCGGCCGGATTGTACTTCCCCTAGTCCATTCGTTTGATTGGATAGAGGCTGTTTTTTCATTTTCGATAGAAGCTTCGTATACTGCCTTTTGCCAGCCTTCCATCTTCAGCGCTGTCAACAAATAAAAATCATCAGGCAGAACAATGAACCCTGTTCCATTGCTCGTGTATTCTTCTTTAGGACTGTCGTCAAATGATTTATTCTTGAACCAAGCTCTGGGCATCACCTTTACACAACGCCTCCATGCATCCACATAGCTCCCTTCTATATGCCGGTCAACCTGCGCCGTGTCTGCACCGAGGTAACTGTTCCCGGCAGGATCAAACATGCCTGCCTCGTTCATTATTAGCAAAACACGGTTGATAAATCCTGATTTTGTCATATTTCAATGATATTAAAAAAGGCTGTCAGCATTCGTCTACTGACAAGCTAACAGCCTTTAGATTTAGATAACCACAACCCATCAATCAAGTTTCAAATTGGGAAACTCTACATTATATTCTTTTGCCTTTGAGGATACCCCCACAGGCGTTTTCAGACTTCGTTTGTCAACATTGTACGGCTCATTGCTTAATATGGCTACTGCCCCGTTTATATCAGTGACATCCTTAAATTCAGCAGGTTCAAATTTGGCCTCAGTTTCTTTGCCTGCGCCTTCTTCCACTGTCTGTTTATCAGAAAGTCCGATTTCTTTATTTTTAAATCTGCCGGAGGCCTCAACAGCGTCCTGAATATCCTTGTCCGATGTCACGTAGTCGTTATCATCTCCTTTGAAAGAGACCCAGACAACTTTCTCACTGCCGTTCTTTTTGACTGCAACAGGGAATGTGTACTGTATCCCTTTCAGGGAAATATATTTCTTATTGGCCATAGTGTGATATTTTTAGCTTAGTGAACCTCTGGAGTGTGCGTTAGGATTCTTAAGTACTAATCCGCATATTTCAATCAGGCCGCGGCCATCAGCGTCGGACTGTCCTGATTTTCTAAAGTCGAAGTTGTTCACACGCCATCCCATAGTCCACTTACGAAGGAAGTCGGCATCAAGAATGAAGAACTTATTAGCCATTTTCATGTCATCCAAACTCTTATCGTGTACAACCAAAGAGTACCGAACTTGGATACGATAGAGTTAAACTCTAGCCCATAAGCCTGCATCTTGGCCCCAACCTGAACTGTACGGTTATATTCAACCTGCTCAAACGCTTCAATAACATCACTGCCGGCAATCAAAAGTTTTTTCTTCCCTGAAGCATTCCCGGTGAAGGCGTGCTTCATCAGTGTGACCATATTATTTACGTCTACCGCGACGCCGCCAAAGGAGAAGTCTTTACCCGCCTGTGTCCAGATACCTTCTGTGAAGTATATATCTTCTGCTTTCTGAATATGAGCATTTTTCTTTTTAATACGTCTGCGAATACCCTTCCAGTACGTCACGTTTTGAACACGCTTCATATCGCATATCGCTTCTTCTTCTGTGTCTGTAAAATCCCAATCGACTTCTTTGTCTGCACGCTGGAACAATTCAGACATTTCAATCTGCGCCATGAATTTTTGCAGGTATTGAGGGAAGTCGGTAGGAACGCCGCTGTAAGCATCTGTCTGTATTTGGGTTTCTGCACCGGCTCGCCCCATACGTGTAAGAGTGGTATTTACGGCAATGCCGGGAATAACATCACAGTTTGCACCTTTGCCGTTTATGGCAGTAACTAAAGGCTTGTTGCTTGCGTCTTTCCCTACCACATATAATACTAACGGCCTGTCAGTGTCGACAGTCGAACCATCTTCTTTGTAGCCATTAACACCATTTACTAAAATGGTTTGTTCGCTTGCAAATATGCTGTTGTTTGATGTTGATATAGCTAATTGGCTGTCAGTATTACTGGAGGAGACTGCTGTGCTCAGCGTAGCAGTCAGGTCTATTACATCTATCGCATAATGCCTCACGGTTTGGTTATTGCTCGTCTTTACGTCTTTAATCTGCCGGGATATTGTATCCAATACGACGTCGTGAGGTCGAATCTTGGTCACTTTCTCGTCGATTGTATCAAGAAGTAAATTAGGAGAATCTTCTCTGGTCTCCGTATGAGTGATCATTGCATCCGTTCTTACCGCGCCACCGTCAGCCGGCGTTATCACATCGGCGGTCATAGTCGAAGCATCACATATCCCTGCAAGATATATTCGTGCCCGTTTGGGACTTATACAGGAAAAACGGTTAAGCAGACAAAACAGGACAGAGATAAGACAAAAGGCACATCTGTAAGTAGATACATTGCTTTTTCTGTTGTTTTTTAATATGGATACGCGCATAAAAAGGACACGAAAGGACAGAGTTTGCAACCCAAATCGTACCCCTT
>JAISBL010000039.1 GCA_031266215.1 Tannerellaceae bacterium
CGTCAACGTTATAAGCGTGCCGCCGTATACCGATACCAGGTATCCTACCCAGGAGCCGTACAAGCCGGTGCTTAAAGCCGGGCGCTACTGGTCGCCGGTGAACGTGGGGGCAACTAAGATAGAAGCAGTTACCTCTGTTCAGCCAACCGACGCTCAGGTGGGCCTGTATATCCAGTGGGGGCGTACTACCGGTTTTTACTGGAACACATATAATGCAGAAACTGACGCTATAGCAGGCCCTCTTGCCGCAGATGATCCGAGCAAAAAAGTCATCTTATGCAACGGCGACTGGTTATCTTCGCAGAATGACCTGCTCTGGTCAGGCGAAAAGGCGCAGGGCCCCTGTCCTGACGGATGGAAAGTTCCCACACGGGCAGAAGCTCAGGCTCTCATAGACGTTTTTGGCACAAAGACGACCCCCGCCGCTTCGGACAGAAGGTGGACGACTACCGGCGATAACGGTAACGACGTCCTTTATTTTGTGTCAGGAGGATTCTACGGGATTAATAGTACCACTGCTTTACCTACTTTTGCAAATACAAACAATAATACAGTCGTATGGTTAACTGAGGCAGATGCTGGTACTAAGCAGGGGTATTTCTGGTTTTTAGAAAATAGCGCCAATAGAACAATTGATCATGTTAACCGCTCCTGGGCTATGCCTGTACGCTGCATTCAACAATAATATAAAACCAATTTGGAGTAATACCCAGGGCCTTCCTTAGCATGTGAATATCTGCGTTTTTCGGGGCGGGCGTCTTTTTCTCCGGGGAATCCGGGGAAAGACGCCCGCTGCTTTTTGCCGTGGCGGAAATTGAACTGCGCCGCAGTTCCATAGTGGAGGATGCCGTGCCACGGGTTTCACCCGTGGTTATCAACATTTAAGGCCTACGGCCTTTCAGGGGTGGCGCGTGGAATACTCCGGTAGAACACCTGTGATCCTGACTTTCTTACATCTCACATTAATAATTTAACAGGCGTTCTTAAGTACGCTTATGTTTAATACCGGATACATATAAACCGCTATACAGTTGGATTTTTTTACGTACGAGTAAAAAGTTATCACGTACGTGACAGAAACTATCATGTAAGAAATAGAAATTATTACGTACGTAATGAAGTTTATCACGTGCGTGACAAGGATTATTACGTGAGAAATAGAAGTTATCACGTACGTAATAAAGTCTGTCACGTACGTTATAGGAATTATCACGTACGTGATAAAATAAAATAATTGTGAAAAATAACAAACTAATCCACCTGACTCATGAATTAAAAAAGCTCATTCCAATTGCCGGATGAAGATTTTCAGGCATTTGCGGCAACAATCAAAAACCAGTATGAACAGCGCTCAATGGCGTGGCAGACAGGCCCGGCGCGTATGGCAACGCTGTCGTCATTATTAACCCTTAATATTTTCCCGCTTTAAAATTTAAACAGGCTATTAAATCTGAGGAACGCTTCAGTCTTGTCGTCTTTTCAGATATTTCTCACGCACAACTTCGACAATGGCGGGCAGCAGCGAAATAAAAATTATGAGAAGAAGTAACACTTTAAGGTTCTCCTGTACGAACTCCAGACGCCCGAAAAAGTATCCGGCATAAGTAATCAGCGACACCCATACAATCCCTCCGATAACGTTGAATGATGCAAACCGCCGGTAACCCATCCGCCCCATACCTGCAACAAAAGGAGCGAACGTGCGTATAATGGGAACAAAGCGGGCCAGGATGATAGTCTTTCCTCCGTACTTTTCGAAGAAGTTGTGCGTCTTATCCAGATAGCTGCGCCTGAATATCTTCGATTTGGGATTACTGAACAATTTCTTCCCAAAGAAGCGGCCGATAGTGTAATTGACAGCGTCGCCCAGCACGGCTGCAATTATAAGAGCCAGAACAATCAGGTGCGCATTTATATTATTCGCAGGCAGGGACGCCAGGGCGCCGGCAACAAACAACAAAGAATCACCCGGCAGGAAAGGCGTTACCACGAGGCCGGTCTCGCAGAATATAATGACGAACAAAATGCCGTAGACCCAGATGCCATATAAAGAAATCAATTCGGCAAGGTGGACATCAATGTGTAAAATGAAATCAATAATGTATTGAATATATTCCATAACCTGTATGTAACTTTTGATTTTGACGCAAAAGTATGATTTTTTGCTTACACTTCGCACAATGTGGCGTATGCGACGGAAAGCAGAGCCTGCCTTCCGGGCTGCCTGTTCCGGTACGTATCATACATTATGTATAACATTGATGCGGTCATGAGCGCATAACCAGTGCAGTTATAGCGTGAGAATCGCATCCGGCGCCAGGGTTCATTAAACTATCGGCCTGAAATGCAGTCTTACGATAGATTTCCATAAATTACAAATCTTAGAAATATATTATCATGACAAAGAGGATGAAATGGTGTGTAATGATTGTGATTGTATTGTTTATAATCGGAATGATTGCCTATCCATCATTGAAAAGCCAACTAACTGCCTTACGTAACCCACAACCTGACGCCGGCTCTCCGCCGGCGGACTATTCTCCACGCCGGCCGGCGCTTAATATCAATGCCGAAGTGGTTAGACAACAGGCGCTGAGCGAAAAGATCATCAGTACCGGAAGTACGATCCCTGACGAAGAGGTTGACCTGTCGTTTGAATCGTCGGGGAAGATTATCGCCATCTATTTCAAGGAAGGGACGCAGGTGAAGGCCGGAGACCTGCTGGCAAAGATTAACGACAAACCACTACTGGCGCAACAGAAGAAACTGGAAGCCGAACTGCCGCTGGCCAAAGACAGGGTGTACCGGCAAAGGACGCTGCTGGAGAAAGACGCCGTGAGCCAGGAAGCTTTTGAACAGGTCACAACCGAATATGAGAAACTGATGGCGGATATCGAGCTGGTCAGGGCTAATATAGCGCAGACCGAACTGCGGGCGCCTTTCGACGGCGTCATCGGTCTGCGCTCTGTCAGCGAAGGCGCCTACGCCACGCCCTCTACCATGATAGCCAAGCTGACTAAGGTGTCGCCCATTAAGATAGAGTTCTCCATACCCGAAAGATACGCCTCCGACGTGAGGGAGGGAACCGTGGTAACATTCAGCCTGATGACTTCCGACGGCGTGCTGCGCGACTTCAGGGCCAGTGTCTACGCCGTCGAGAGCAAGGTAGATATGGTAACGCGAAGCCTGAGGGTACGCGCCACGTATCCTAACGAAAACGCTTCAATACAGCCCGGGCGATACCTCTCGGTAGAGATTACCAAACAGGAAATACGCGACGCTATGGCTATACCGAGCGAAGCGATAATACCCGAAATGGGTAAGAACATCGTATACCTGTACAAAGGAGGCAGGGCCCAGCCGGCGGAGATCGTCACCGGGATGCGCACCGAGAGCCACGTGCAGGCGCTTACCGGACTGAGCGTTGGCGATACGCTGATAACTACCGGCGTCATGCAGTTGCGCACGGATATGCCGGTTACTATTGATAATCTGAACTGACCCACAACACACATATGGCCACTATTTCAGAATTAAGCATCAGGCGGCCCGTATTATCTACCGTCATGGTGATCGTCATCATGTTGTTTGGTATGATAGGGTACCGCTCGCTGGGTGTGCGCGAATTCCCAAGCGTAGACCAGCCGGTCATCTCAGTGATGACAACGTACCCCGGAGCCAATGCAGAGGTGATCATGAACCAGATCACCGAGCCGTTGGAGCAGAACATCAACGGCATACCCGGCATACGCTCGCTCAGCAGTGTGAGCAGCCAGGGTATGAGCCGGATAACGGTAGAGTTTGAACTGTCGGTAGACCTTGAGACAGCTGCCAACGACGTTCGCGACAAGGTCTCACGCGCACAGCGTTACCTGCCGCGCGACTGTGACCCGCCGACCGTATCTAAAGCCGACGCCGACGCTAACCCGATCATGCAGATAGGTATCCGCAGCAATCAGCGCTCGCTCATGGAACTGAGCGAAATAGCCGAACTCGTGGTGAAGGAGCGCCTGCAAACCATACAGAACGTGAGCGCCGTCGATATATGGGGGCAAAAACGTTACTCCATGCGCCTGTGGCTCGACCCGGTGAAGATGGCCGGGTATGGCGTCACCCCGCTGGATGTGCGTAGCGCCGTTGAGGCCGAGAATATCGAACTGCCGTCGGGCAGCATCGAGGGGAATACCATCGAACTTTCTATCCGTACGCTCGGACTGATGCAGACTGCCAAAGAGTTTAACGACCTTATCATAAAGGAAAACGAAAACAATATAGTGCGCTTCCAGGACGTGGGGCGCGCCGAGCTTGCGCCCGAAGACCTGCGCAGCATACTCAAGCGGAACGGTGAACCGATGGTAATAAACATCATCATACCCCAGCCGGGGGCCAACCATATAGAGATTGCCGACGAAGCTTACAAACGCATTGAGCAACTGAAGAACGACCTGCCCGAAGACGTCTATATCGAGATGGTGTACGACAATACCCGCTTCATACGCTCATCTATCAGGGAGGTGCAGGAAACGATATATATCGCCTTCCTGATCGTGGTCATGGTTATCTTCCTCTTCCTGCGCGACTGGCGCGTGACGCTGGTCCCGGTGACCGTTATACCCGTATCGCTCGTAGGGGCTTTCTTCGTGATGTACATATCGGGGTTCTCCATCAACGTACTGACCATGCTGGCCGTGGTGCTGGCCGTGGGACTGGTGGTAGACGACGCCATTGTGGTGACCGAGAACATATTCGTGCGCATCGAGCGGGGTATGGATCCCAAAGCCGCCGGGGTAGAAGGCTCCAGGGAGATATTCTTCGCCGTCATATCGACCACCATCACACTGGTAGCCGTATTCCTGCCGATTATCTTCCTTGAAGGTATGACGGGAAGGCTTTTCAAGGAATTCAGCATCGTCATAACAGGCGCGGTGCTCATCTCCGCCTTCGTGGCGCTCACCTTCACACCCATGATGTGTACCAAGCTGCTGCACCACAGGGAAAAGAAAAACTGGCTGGTACGTAAGACGGAGCCTGTGTTCGACGGTATGAACATGTATTATTCCAGATGGCTGAACGCCTTCCTGGGGAAGCGATGGTGGGCTGTCGTGATAGAGGTCATACTCTTTGGCGCTATCGGTTATTTCTGGAGGCAGATACCATCGGAACTGTCGCCTCTGGAAGACCGCTCGCAGGTGACCGTAAACATCCGGGGGCAGGAGGGCGCTACCTTTGAGTTCGTCAGAGACTTTGCCGACCGTATCGAGATTATGGCCGACTCGCTTATCCCTGAGAAACAATCCAACATGATGCGGACGTTCGGCTCAAGCGGCTTCCTCAACATCGTGCTTACAGACATAAACGAACGCTCACGCTCACAGATGGAGATAGCCGAAGATCTGTCGGCCGCCGTGCAGAAAGAGACAAAGGCCAGAGGCTTCGTACAGCAGGAGTCCACCTTCGGGGGGCGACGTGCAGGTATGCCTGTCCAGTATGTGCTGCAGGGCAACAGCCTTGAGAAGCTTCAGGAGTTCCTGCCTGAGTTTATGCACCGGGTGAATGAAAGTCCGGTCTTCCAGATGGCCGACGTGAACCTGAAGTTCACCAAGCCGGAGACACGTATCGAAATAAACCGCGACAAAGCTTCCCTGCTCGGCGTCAGCACCCGCAACATCGCCCAGACCCTGCAATACGCACTCAGCGGGCAGCGCATGGGATACTTCTACATGAACGGCAAGCAATACCAGATACTTGGGGAGATCAACCGCCAGCAACGCAACATGCCGCTTTATCTTCGCTCCATATACGTCAGGAGCGACAACCAGTCGATGATACAACTGGACAACCTTGTAGACTTGCAGGAGAGCGTCGCCCCGCCCCAGTTATACCGCTACAACCGCTTCGTTGCGGCCACGGTATCCAGCGGGCTGAACAAGGGGTACACGCTGGGCGACGGGCTTGACGAGATGGACCGGATAGCCGCCGAAGTGCTCGACGACACTTTCCGCACCGCCCTGAGCGGCGAGTCAAAAGAGTTTCGCGAAAGCTCCGACAGCCTCATGTTCGCCATGATACTGGCCCTCATCATGATTTACCTTGTATTATCGGCGCAGTTCGAGAGCTTCAAAGACCCGCTGGTCATCATGTTCACCGTCCCCCTGGCCATCGCCGGGGCGCTTATGTTTATGAGTTGGGCGGGCATTACGATGAATATATTCAGTCAAATAGGGCTTATCATGCTGATAGGGCTGGTGGCCAAGAACGGCATCCTTATAGTCGAGTTCGCCAACCAGCGGCAAGACGCAGGCCTCAGCAGGTCCGAAGCTATCCGGACGGCCGCTACACAGCGCTTACGGCCTATATTGATGACAAGCCTGTCCACCATCCTGGGCCTGCTTCCCCTGGCCTTTGCCTCGGCCGAAGGTGCGCAGGGGCGTATTGCTATGGGAACGGCGGTGACGGGCGGCCTGTTTGTGTCTACCTTTCTGACGCTTTTCGTCGTGCCCGCCATGTACAGCTTCATTTCTACCGACAGGAATAAGGGGAAAAGCGATAAATAAAAACTAAAAAACGATGAAACGATACCTCTGCATAACCTTACTCATGGCCTTCGCCGCCACCGTCGCGGCGCAGGACATGGCCTTTACTCTCAGACGGTGCATTGAGACCGGGCTGGAGCGTAATTACTCCATCCGCATCGTGCGTAACGAGCAAATAGTGAGCCGGAACAATGCCACACCCGGCAATGCCGGGCTTCTCCCCTCGGCCGACATCAGCAGTGGCTTTAGCGGAACAAAGGACGACGAAACGGCCAATGCTTCCCTTAGCGTCAACTGGACTATCTTCGACGGCTTCGGCATACAGGCCGAATACGCCCGGCTGAAAGAATTGCGCAGCCTGGGCGAACTGAATACCCGCATGGCTATCGAAGACTTTATAGCAAACATATCGGGCGAATACTATAACCTGATACGCCAGAAGACGCGCCTGGCGAACCTCGTCTCCACACTGGCGCTGTCGCGCGAACGCCTTCGCATCGTGGAGGAAAGGTACTTTATCGGCTCCATGTCGCGCCTCGACCTGCAACAGGCGCAGGTGGACTTTAACGCCGACAGTTCTGCCGTACTCAACCAACTGGAGGTGGTGCACCGTTCGCGCACATATCTTAACCGGCTGATGGCGATAGATAACGTGGAAGACCCCGTGACGCCGGCCGATTCGGCCATCTCTCCCAACATCTTCCTTGACGAAGCGGAGCTGTGGCGGCGTACGATGGAGTCGAACGTCTCGCTGATGATCGCCCGTAAAAACGTCAGCATATCAGCGCTTGACCTCAGAAAAGCGCAGAGCCGCAACTACCCCTACCTCCGCCTGGGCGCCGGCTATGGATATACAGTAAACTGGACGGGTATGGCGAACCCGCAACAGCGTACAGGGCCAAACTACAACCTCACGGTAGGGTTCAACCTCTTCGACGGCTTCAACAGGAAGCGCGAGCAGCGCAACGCACGCATACAGATAGAAAACAGGGACCTGCTGCGCCGGGACCTGGAACTGTCGCTCCGCGCCGACATGAGCAACCAGTGGATGGCGTACGAAAACAACCTCAACTTATGGAATCTGGAGAAAGAGAACCTTGTAGCAGCCGAAGAAAACTTCCGCATCGCCATTGAGCGTTACCGCCTGGGCGACCTCTCCGGCATACAGTTACGCGAGGCGCAGAACAGCCTCCTGAGCGCGGAAGAGCGCCAGTCCATCGCCGAGTTTGCCACCAAGCTATGCGAAATATCCCTCTTACAACTCAGCGGACAAATCTCCACATACCTGACTCCCGAAGACCTCTGAGTCAAAACCGTTTTCTTCTCTCTGCTAAGCGGCAGAGGTGATGAAAAACGTCACGGGCATCCAATAGTGACTGAAACGGGTGTCTCATAGTGGCGCGAATGGGCATTTGCCTGTGGCGCTAACGCTTGCGCCGGTATGGAATACAAACAGTACAATTTGAAGTATACTGATTCTTTGACAGATAACTGTGTTTTACATCTAATGCAATAAATATCAGTAGCTTTACAGATAATAAAGCATCATTGCATTATTGTCACAATGCACCATCAGGGATTGAGGTGGAAACAACTTCCAATCAATATAATAAGACAGGAATCGTATCAGAATCGAATAAATACGTTTCATATCGTATCAAAAAGCAATGCTGGCAACGATGTGGTGCCAGTGCTGGCAACAGTGTGGTGCCAATGCTGGCAATGATATGGTGCAAGCGCTTGCAACGGTGTGGTGCCAATGCTGGCAACGATGTGGTGCCAATGTTGGCAACGGTGTGGTGCCAGTGCTGGCAACGGTGTGGTGCCAACGCTGGCAACGATGTGTAGCCAATGCTGGCAACAGTGTGGTGCCAATGTTGGCAACAGTGTGGTGCCAATGTTGGCAACAGTGTGTAGCCAATGCTGGCAACAGTGTGGTGCCAATGCTGGCAACAGTGTGGTGCCAACGCTGGCAACAGTGTGGTGCCAACGCTGGCAACGATGTGGTGCAAGCGCTTGCACCGGTGTGGTGCTAACGCTTGCACCGGTGTGGTGCTAACGCTTGCACCAATGTATGCTTAACGTTGAGCATGGTGTGGAGCATGCGTTTGCTACACTCTGTCTCCTGTGACGGGTGTCATGTGTAACCGGGACGCTATGCTGCTCTCTGATTGGGGTATAACGGGGAGCAGGCCGACACGGCGGCCGGCGAGGATCGAAAAGATGAACTATTTGGTTGAAACAGAGATGGAAAAGGTGAACTATCGGGAAGGTTTGGATAGGGAGTATTCCGAAAAGACTTAGTTCCTTTGTGCAGAATTTAATTGAACTTACTTATGAAACTGAAACATTTGTCCTATTTCTTCATGGCGGCTATGATCGCCGCTTCTGCCTGTACAAAGATAGGCAATGTCGCCGAAACAGGCGACGCAGATGATAACAATCCAACAGGCAACGGGAAGCTTGCCTTCGTACTGCCACAGGTGGACAGGGTCGTGACTTATACCGGCGCCTCTATTGAAGAGGGCGGCTCGACCTCCGACGTTGTGGCTGTCTATGTGTTCAACTCCTCGCTTGCCTTTGAGAGGAGTTACAACATCTCTTACGCCAGCGGGTCGGATGTTGCCGGCGGCGGACGGCAGTATTCGCTCACAATGGACGGGACGGGCGAGCGTAACTTTGTCTTCCTCCAGGCACCGGCGGGATACTCACTCCCGCAGTTGTCGTCCGGTAACAGTCTGGAAACCCTGACGGCTGTATGGACGCAGC
>JAISBL010000014.1 GCA_031266215.1 Tannerellaceae bacterium
TTGTTGTCTGATATGCAGATGATGCGGCTCTCCTCCCTCAGTCTGTTTCTGACTCGCTTGACGTAGGCTGCGCCGAACCGGTCTATTACCAGGTACACTTTATTATTCGTAATGCGTTCGAGTAAATCCAAACCTTTGGATTTTATAGAAAGTACGAGAAATGATCTATATCAGAAAATGCCACTCTCTGCCACCTAAAGTCTGTTCTTCTCATTTCTCCAAAAAGGCTGTACAAAACAGCTATTCGTTGATAATAATATGGTTTCAATTGAAAATCTTCATCTTTCACTGTATTAAGTAGTTTCTCTTACTTATTTCACTGAAGGAAAGCCATTTTTTATTTTTACAATTGTACCGATAATGCGTAAAAATAAAAAATCGCCATTCAATTGCAACGCCGTATAATCCGATTTTTCGACACTGAAAATGAATAACGTCGAGTGTTTCTTCCAAATGTTTCAGGCAGGTTGATTTGTCCCACAGATGAGAATAACGATACACAAACTCAAAAAACCACGCTTCGAGTTCCCAGTATTTGTCACCGGAAACCTATACCACTTTGTATATTTGCATCGCCGTCCATGCAGAACCTTTATCAACAATGTGAGGATTATATTTTTCCAGACTGTCGGCGCATGGTTTGTTCACCAGAGGTATAAAAGGGTTTACATCTGTTTGTACGGTTGCGAAACAGGATAACAAAAAAGATAGTGATAATACTTTCTTATACACACATCTGAATCTTAAGCGATACAAAGGTCATGATAATTCAGGGAAGAGCTGTTATCCTGCTGTGCAGCCAGAAATATTCTGAAAATTATCCGGGTAATTCGAAATCTTTGCATACCTTTGCCATGAAATGAATTATTTAAAACAATGGAAAACACAGCAAACAAAAGTAATTCACTCGTTTCCATATCGTTACCCGTTATTAGGTTCTCTTTCTTTAACTTCCTGTATTTGAGATAGTCGCATTTTTATTTTAATGTGCTTCTCATAACTCAACTTTTTAATGGTTCAAAATTACTTATTGTTGAGTTATCCGAAGTTATGCAAAATACTATCAAACACTATATTAGCATCGCAAGTCCGTCTTTTTTGTCCGTATGAGTGAAATTCACTACATTTGTTGTCGAACAAAAGCATAAAAACGGTCTTTTACAAGGGTTTGAGCATACTTATTATTTCTATCGTTACGGAATGATTTAGTAATGGTTCTCTGACCTAACTTGTCTTTTTAATGGCTTTTGGTGGCCGCGCTTAATCGTTGTGGATTCGCCGAAATCGCTGATAATCAATTAACTTATACCGTTTCTTACAAATTTGCTTTTTGGTTCATTATTTTAGGCAAAACGTATGTTCTTTTCATTAACAATATGCTACGTTTATAATACTTTGAGCAGGTAAAAGTAACAAAAAACACACAACAGCTCCTTCCATATAAGCCGGCTCCTGTTTTCAAAACACATATCTATACATACAGTTGAGAAATATCATACTACAAAAACTAAAGAAAAAATTATTTGCATATCACAATAAAACATTTACCTTTGCGCCTCAACAATAAAATAAACAGGTAAATTACTTATTAAGTACAGAAAAACAGAAATTTATGAACAATTACGAGACCGTTTTCATTTTAACTCCCGTTTTGTCTGAAGTTCAGATGAAGGAAGCGGTAGAAAAGTTCACAAACCTACTGAAAACAGAAGGGGCTGAAATTGTGAATGAAGAGAACTGGGGATTACGCAAATTAGCTTACCCGATCGAAAAGAAGACAACAGGCTTTTATCAGCTGGTTGAATTTAAAGCCAAACCCGAAACCATCAATACACTGGAAGTCCACTTCCGGCGTGACGAACGGGTAATCCGTTTCCTGACATTCCGCCAGGATAAATTCGCTGCCGAATATGCAGTAAAGAGGAGAAATCTGAAGTCGTCTAAAGAAACAGTAAAAGAAACAGCAGCAAAGGAGATTTAATTATGGCAACACCGTCCGAAATCAGATACTTAACCCCTCCCTCTGTGGATGTTAAAAAGAAAAAATACTGCCGTTTTAAAAAGAACGGTATCAAGTATATTGATTACAAAGACCCTGAGTTTTTGAAGAAATTCCTGAACGAACAGGGGAAAATATTGCCCCGGCGCATAACCGGTACTTCGCTGAAGTTCCAGCGGCGTATAGCCCAGGCTGTTAAAAGAGCCCGCCATCTGGCATTACTTCCTTATGTGACTGACCTGATGAAATAATAAAAAACAGAGGAGACAGAATATGCAAGTTATTTTGAAAGAAGATGTAGCAAACTTAGGCTACAAAGACGACATCGTAACCGTAAAAGATGGTTACGGGCGCAACTTTCTAATCCCGAAGGGAAAAGCTGTTATCGCTTCTGAGTCGGCCCGTAAAATATTAGCGGAAAACCAGCGACAGCGGGCCCATAAATTGGCAAAAATTAAAGAAGAAAAGCAGGCACTGGCAGTTAAACTGGAAAGCGTGTCCCTGACTATTGGTGCGAAAACGAGCTCTTCAGGTACGATTTTCGGTTCTGTGTCAAATATCCAGATTGCCGAAGCACTCTCAAAAGAAGGACTTGAGATAGACCGTAAGATTATTTACCTTAAAGACCCTGTAAAAGAAACAGGCAGCTATAAGGCTCTAATCAAACTGCATAAAGATGTTGCTGTGGAAATACCATTTGATGTCGTTTCCGAATGAGATAGATATTGATACATTAAAATATTCTATAAGCGAGCAATTTTATAATGAATTGCTCGCTTTTTTTATTAATTGGCGAAAAACACTACATTTGCTTCAAAATTACGATATTGGCGAAGTGAAAAAAGCGTTTGTGCTGCATATAAGTTTTATAGTAATTGGACTTTTGTTTGTGTCCGTCATACAGGCAGAAGAAAAAGGATTTACTGTTGTAATTGATGCCGGGCATGGAGGGAAAGACCCTGGAGCAAGAGGTCGTTTGATTAATGAAAAGGCAATAAATTTGTCGGTGGCTCTTAAGCTGGGCAATCTGATTTCAGAAAACCAACAGAATATAAAGGTGATCTACACCCGTAAAACCGACCGTTTTATCGGATTGGACGAACGCGCCAATATCGCCAACCGCAATAAGGTCGACCTCTTTATATCCATTCATGCTAATGCTATAAAAAACGCAAGCCATATAGCCGGAACGGAGACATTCACGCTTGGACTTGCCAATAGCAATGAAAATCAGGAAGTAGCCCGGCGTGAAAATTCCGCTATATTACTCGAAGATAACTATTTGCAGAAGTATGAGGGTTTTGACCCTAATTCTACCGAGTCGTATATCATATTCGAGTTCATGCAAAACAAGCACATGGAACAAAGCATCAACCTGGCTTCGGAGATACAAAAAGCTTTCAGGGGAGCTAAACGTAGCGACCGGGGCGTGAAACAGGCCGGATTGCTGGTGTTGCGCAAAACAGGTATGCCTGCCGTTTTGGTTGAACTTGGGTTCCTGACTAACCCGGCAGAAGAGCGCTACATGAAATCAGCAGACGGGCAAAATAAACTGGCTAAAGCCATCTACGACGCCTTTACCAGCTATAAGCATGAATTTGACAAGCGCCAGGGTACAACTGTCGCCGTCAGGAAAACGGAGCCGCAAAAGAAAGACGAGACAGCTAATATTAAGCCTTCAACAGCGACAGCCTCCACCAGACCGGTGACTACGGCTTCTACGGTCAAAACACGGCAGAATAACGCTGTAATATATAAGGTACAGATTCTCACCTCTCCTAAAAAACTTCCAACTAACTCCAAACAGTTCAAAGGATACAAAAACGTAGCTTTCTATGAAGAAAACGGACTGTATAAGTATACATGCGGAGAGTCGTCAGATCTGGCTGCTATTAAGACTACACAAAAAAAAGTACAAAAAGACTTTAAAGACGCATTTATCGTGGCCTTTAAAGACGGGAAACGAATAAAGCAAACAATAAAACAGTAAAAAACAACACAATAAGATGAAAAAAGGATTTACCAAAGAAGCTAAAATCGGGATTATGACTATAGTTGCAATCACGTTATTATATGCCGGCATTAATTATCTGAAAGGAATTAACCTGTTTAAACCTGCAAACTACTATTTCGTTTCATTCGACAACGTAAAAGACGTTACAATTTCAAGTCCCGTATTTGTTGAAGGTTTCAAAGTTGGGCTGGTCAGAAATATCAGCTACGATTACAGCACAACGAATAAAATCATGGTAGAGATAAGCTTAGACGATGAGATGAGAATTAATAAAGGGAGCTATGTGGTGATAGTCAAAAGCTTTCTTGGAGGCGCAGAGTTGCACCTTCATCTAAATAAATACATTACGGATTATGTGCAATCAGGAGAAATACTCGAAGGGCGTATGGGCAAAGACATGATGGGTTCTGTACAAGATAACCTCCTGCCTGCCGTAGAGGGCCTGATCCCTAAAATAGATTCCATACTGGCCGGTTTACAGACGCTGGTAAACCATCCGGCACTGGCACTGTCGTTAGACCATATAGAACAGACAACAGGAACCCTGGAGGCGTCAGGCCGCCAGCTCAACAGATTGTTGAGCGAAGACGTACCTGTAATTATTTCCGATCTGAAAACAGTGACTCATAACGTCTCAGACTTCAGTGAAGAGTTGAAAAATTTAGATCTGCAAACGACTGTCAGAAGTGTGAATGAAACCCTTGCCAGCCTGAATCTTACTGCCGGTAAATTTAACTCCAAAGACAATAGCCTGGGTTTGCTTCTAAACGATAACTCGCTGTATTATAACGTAAATACTGCGATAGAAAATGCCTCTAGTCTATTATTAGATCTGCGTGAACACCCCAAACGTTACGTCCATTTTTCGCTCTTCTGAAAAAAACCGACCTGCCGGAACACGTCATTACTTAGAATCATTATAATTTATAACAGTGGTTGATATTTTTTTGACGGTCTCCTTAATCCCTTTAAAGTAAACGAGTAAAAAACTCCTAAAAAATGGAGACTTTTATGACTCCTGGAATAGACAATCGCGAGATGCCTTTGTAGGAGGGATTTTTATCCGGGCCAAACACCAAAGTTTTAATATGCTGATATTGATTTGCATACCCATATTTGAAAATTCCAAATAAATCTTGCATTTTTTTTGTAGGATATATTTTAAACCTTTGCGAAGACAAAAATAAAACTCTGGATATGCAAGCAAATTATCAAATATTTTGGAACGAATGCATGGGCGTTATTAAAGATATTGTTCCCGAGGCAGCTTTCAATACCTGGTTTCAGCCTATTATTCCGTTATCATACGAGAATAACAGATTCACAATTCAAGTGCCCAGCCAGTTCTTTTATGAATATCTGGAAGAGAAATACGTAAGCGTTCTCAAAGTTACGATAGAACGGGTATTTGGTTCCGGCACAATGCTCAATTACAGGGTTATGGTAGACAGAACAACCGGCGGAACGGTTGATTATCCCACAGAAAACACTTCAACGGCAGTAAAAAAGATCATCCCCAAAGATGCCAATAAAGCGCCGGCCCCCTTTGCGCAACCGGTTGCTCAGGACCTGGATTCCCAACTGAACCCCAAATACAATTTTGACAATTACTTTGAAGGAATAAGTAACCGCT
This sequence comes from Tannerellaceae bacterium, assembly GCA_031266215.1. Lineage (GTDB taxonomy): Bacteria > Bacteroidota > Bacteroidia > Bacteroidales > Tannerellaceae > DFXE01. The sequence goes on from JAISBL010000014.1 coordinate 5,647, forward strand.
TTGGTCGTGTCGCCGGTGAATCCGTTGCACAAAACCCAGGCAAGACGGCATTCAATCCTTTGTTTATCTTCGGCCCTTCGGGTGTCGGCAAGACACATCTGTGCCACGCAATCGGCACGCGGATACGCGAGTTATATCCGGAAAAGAAGGTGTTGTACGTGTCGTCCCACCTGTTCTACGTTCAATTCTCGGATGCAACACGCAAAAATACAGCAAATGATTTCCTTTATTTTTACCAGAATCTGGACGTATTAATAATAGATGATATTCAGGAACTGATAGGCAAAGAGAAAACACAGAATACATTCTTCCACATATTCAACCACTTTCATCAGTTAAACAAGCAGTTGGTGTTAACCTGTGACAAAGCGCCGGTAGATATGCAGGGAATGGAAGAACGGGTGATTACAAGGCTGAAGAGCGGATTGAGAGTTGAACTGAATCGTCCCGATCCGGAGCTCCGAAAGAAAATCCTGAGAAGCAAAGTCAAACACGACGGTATATCTATTCCGGAAGAAGTTATAGACTTTATCGCAAATAACGTCAAGGATAATATCCGCGACCTGGAAGGCGTTCTCGTCTCCCTGATGGCTAATTCCGTGATCAATGACCACGAGATAAACATGGCTTTGGCCAAGCGTATCATCGGTCAGGCTATACGTTTGGAAAACAAACCCATCTCCATACAGGCGATAGAACAGGTAGTTTGTGAAAGCCTGAATATAGATCGCTCTGCCATTCAGACCCATTCCCGCAAACGCGAAATAGTGCAAGCCCGCCAGCTGACCATGTATTTGTCAAAGAAATATACGGACTATTCACTTTCTCATATCGGAAAAATGGTAGGGAAAAAAGACCATGCTACTGTGTTACATGCGTGTAGGGCTATAAAAGATCAGATAGAAATAAATAAAGTCTTTCGCTCGACTGTTGAAGAAATAGAGACCAAACTGAAAAGCTGATCTCATGTCTGCTCTAAAGAAAAAGGATGCTTCCATAACAGAAGCATCCTTTTTTATTATTTCCACTCTATATACAGGTTTCCGTTTTGGAAAACTATTTGCTCTCATTGAGAAAATAAATCTTTGATTTTCAATGGGTGTTCCTCTCATTTTGGAAAACTTTTTTATTTATCTCTATTTTATTGTTGTATAATTTGGACGATAAACAAACTATTGCTAAACTTGCAGTCTGATTAAACGTAAACACAAATGAAAAATAAGATCTGCACATTTGACGAAGCCTACAAGGCTTCGCTGGATTATTTTACCGGCGACGAGCTGGCAGCTAAAGTATGGGTTAACAAGTATGCCCTGAAGGATGCTTTCGGCAACATATATGAAAAATCCCCGGAAAATATGCATCACCGTTTGGCAAAAGAAGTTGCACGTATTGAAAAAAAGTATCCCAATCCATTAACGGAGAAAGAACTTTTCAATCTATTCGACCATTTTCGTTATATCGTGCCCCAGGGTAGTCCAATGACAGGCATAGGGAATGATTTTCAGATAGCTTCACTGTCGAATTGTTTTGTCATCGGGCTGGACGGGAACGCCGATTCGTATGGCGCTATTATCCGCATCGACGAAGAGCAGGTGCAACTAATGAAGCGCCGCGGAGGCGTCGGGCACGACCTGTCGCATATCCGCCCGAAAGGCTCCCCTGTAAAAAATTCGGCGCTTACATCCACCGGCCTGGTGCCTTTTATGGAACGGTATTCCAATTCGACCCGCGAGGTAGCTCAGGACGGCCGCCGGGGCGCTTTGATGCTAAGCGTTTCCATTAAGCATCCCGACTCAGAGTCGTTTATAGACGCTAAGATGACGGAAGGAAAAGTTACGGGAGCCAATGTGTCTGTGAAAATCGACGATGAGTTTATGAACGCCGTAATAAACGGCACGACATACACCCAACAATATCCCGTGGACTCGCCAAATCCGACGACGGTAAAGGAGACAGATGCGGGGGCAATATGGAAAAAGATCATCCATAATGCATGGAAGTCGGCAGAACCCGGCGTACTCTTCTGGGATACCATCATAAGGGAATCAGTACCCGATTCGTATGCCGATCTCGGATTCCGGACAGTCTCTACCAACCCCTGCGGAGAAATACCGCTATGCCCTTACGACAGTTGCCGCCTGCTGGCTATTAACCTATACTCATATGTGATCAATCCCTTTACCCCGGAAGCGCATTTCGACTATGACCTGTTCAGACAACACGCGGGGCTGGCGCAACGTATAATGGACGACATCATTGACCTGGAGTCAGAAAAGATAGAAAAGATACTCGATAAAATAGATTCAGACCCGGAGTCCATAGAGGTACGGACAACCGAACGCCACCTCTGGGAAAAGATACGGAAGAAGACCTTAGAGGGACGCCGTACCGGCGTGGGCGTCACGGCTGAAGGAGATATGCTGGCGGCATTGAACCTGCGGTACGGAACGGAAGAGGCTACAGCCTGTGCGGAAAATATCCAGAAGACGCTGGCATTATCCGCCTATCGCTCATCCGTTACGATGGCGAAGGAACGCGGGGCCTTTGAGGTGTATGACTCCGGACGGGAAGAGAATAATCCGTTTATCAATCGCCTGCGGGAAGCCGACCCCGAATTGTATGAAGACATGGTGAAGTACGGCCGGCGAAACATTGCCTGCCTGACTATCGCCCCCACGGGGACTACCAGCCTGATGACACAGACCACTTCCGGCATCGAACCGGTCTTTCTCCCTGTCTATAAACGTCGCCGCAAAGTGAACCCCAACGACGCCTCTGCGCGCGTCGACTTTGTGGATGAAACAGGGGACGCCTTTGAAGAGTACATAGTCTTCCATCATAAATTCGTGACCTGGATGCTGGCCAACGGACATTCAGCATCCAAAAAGTACACCCAGGAAGGAGTAGACGCCCTGGTGTCAAATTCGCCCTATCATAAAGCAACATCAAACGATGTGGACTGGCTTAATAAGGTGAAAATGCAGGGACGCATCCAGAAATGGGTTGACCATTCCATCAGCGTTACGATCAACCTGCCCAACGAAGCCACAGAGGAATTGGTGAACAAATTGTATATAGAAGCATGGAAGTGCGGATGCAAAGGCTGCACCGTCTATCGTGACGGCTCCCGCTCAGGCGTACTGGTGCCGACGGATAAGAAAAAAGACGACCGCATCTGTCCGGAGCCTCCCGTGATCGTGGCCAAACGTCCGCGCGAACTGGAGGCCGACGTCGTGAAATTCCAGAATAACCGCGAGAAATGGATAGCCTTTGTCGGACTGCTGAACGGGCGTCCTTACGAAATATTCACCGGGCTGGCCGACGACGACGAAGGGCTTATGCTACCCAAGAACGTATCCAAGGGCGCCATTATAAAAAACTATGACGACGACGGTAACAAGCATTACGACTTCCAGTTCAAAAACAAGCGCGGATTCAAAATGACCATCGAAGGACTGGACGGCAAATTCAATCCCGAATTCTGGAACTACGCCAAGCTGATCTCCGGCATACTTCGCTACGCCATGCCCATAGACCAGGTTATTAAACTGGTGCAGGGCATGGAGCTGGACAATGAATCAATCAACACATGGAAAAACGGAGTGGAGCGCGCCCTGAAGAAATATCTGCCCAACGGAACGCCTGTCAAAGGCGAGAAATGCTCCAACTGCGGACAAGAGTCGCTCATTTACCAGGAAGGATGCCTGATATGTAAAAATTGCGGCACCTCCAGGTGCGGATAAACCGGAAGTAAACATATTAAGTCCGACAGGTTAAAGACAGACTGCCGGCAAAAGGCGGGGCCCGATCAGGTCTCGCCTTTTTTAATCCGGCCCGACGTAAGAAAATCGGTTACGGTCGGCCCGACTGTTATGTCGTCATCGTAGAATTAGGAAAGGATAAGCAACGATGGCGCGTTTTTTTCTTATATCCGACCCGGATTACCGTGATTTTTTGAGTTGTCCTCCATGAATCTGCTCCCGGAATGGCAAATACCTGAAAATATCTCAGGGCTTTTACTACAAATCCCCTGAATTCTTGCGCAAGTTTCGTGAATTCTTGCGCAAGTTTCGTGAATTCTTGCGCAAGTTTCATGGATTCTTGCGCAAGTTTCGTGGATTCTTGCGCAAGTTTCATGGATTCTTGCGCAAGTTTCATGGATTCTTGCGCAAGTTTCATGGATTCTTGCGCAAGTTTCATGGATTCTTGCGCAAGTTTCATGGATTCTTGCGCAAGTTTCGTGGATTCTTGCGCAAGTTTCGTGGATTCTTGCGCAAGAATTTGCCATACCGGCATTAAATTATAAGCTAAAGAGAGAATGTTTCATGATATGTGAAACTAAAACCGGAGTTCAAGACATAAGAAAATCAGCTTTCAATTGACGGGATGGGGTTTTTCTTGCATCTAACTCAGGTTTTTACGTACATTTGCCGCACAATTAAACCGACTAATAATGAAGCTCACCTTTTATATAAACTTCCACACCATCTGGGGACAAAAACTATGTATAACAGGCTCCGCGCCTGAACTCGGAGCATGGGAAACAGCGCTGGCCAGAGACATGGATTACGTTGGAGAAGGCAACTGGCAGCTATCCGTCAATATAGCCCCGGGCGCCGAAACGGTTGAATATCGCTACTTCCTGCGCGCAGACGACCAGCAGGTGTTCGAAGAGTGGGAAAACAACCACCATATCAGGCTCGACAAAGACGTTCATACTTATACCCTGCATGATTACTGGCAAACACGTCCGGCCAACATAGCCTTTTACTCCTCCGCCTTCACCAAAAGCATCTTCGCCCATGCGCGCCGGACGCCCGAAAGAGTTATCGGAAGCCGCAGGAAACTTACGATCAAGATATTAGCTCCACGGCTGGGAAGAGACCAAAGCCTGGCCATAACAGGGAACCAGGACTGCCTGGGCAACTGGCGGCCGGAGGAGTCACTTATACTCAGTTGCGACGCATTCCCCGAATGGCAAATTGATCTGGACGCCGAAACCATCCGTTACCCTCTGGAATATAAGTTCCTGATACTGGACACATCTACACGCGAACTTGTCTACTGGGAGTCGGAGGCGAACCGCGTACTGAAGCTTCACGAACAGGAAAGAGGGGAAACGATATGCGTGTCCGGGCTTTACTTCCGCGACAACCTCCCAGACTGGAGAGGGGCCGGAACGGTCATACCCGTGTTCTCACTACGCTCGGCCGGCAGTTTTGGCGTGGGCGACCTGGGCGACCTGCGCCTGTTCGTCGACTGGATCAGGAAGACCGGGCAGCAGGTAATACAGGTACTGCCTGTGAACGATACCACGGCTACACACACATGGGCCGATTCCTATCCCTACAGCGCCATCTCCATATACGCCATTCACCCCATGTACATCAGCCTCCGGCAGATGGGAAGCCTTAAAGATGCCGCCCGGGCGTCCTTCTTCGCCGCGAAACAAGATGAGCTTAACCGCATGGAAGAAATAGATTACGAAGCTGTAATGACTCATAAGATCAATTATTGCCGGATATTCTTTGATCAGGAAGGCAGCCGGTGGCTCGATACGGAAGCCTTCGCACGCTTCTTTTCGCGCAACGAAGAATGGCTCGCTCCATATGCCGCATACTCTTATCTGCGAGACAGGTACAAGACGGCCAACTTTGCAGGATGGGGCAAAGACGCCGTCTACAGCCGCGCCCGGGTACGGAAGCTTTGCAGCCGCGATAGCGTAGCCTGGGGCGACGTATCGTTCTCCTTCTTCCTGCAGTTTGTCCTGCACACGCAACTGTCAGAAGTCTCCGCCTATGCACGCAGCCAGGGCGTCATACTGAAAGGCGACCTGCCTATCGGCGTCAACCGCTACAGCGTAGAGGTGTGGACGGAGCCCCGGTACTTCAACCTGAACGGACAGGCCGGAGCTCCTCCCGACGATTTCTCGGCGACGGGGCAAAACTGGTCGTTCCCTACTTACAACTGGGATAAGATGGAAAAAGACCACTTCTCGTGGTGGAAGAAGCGGTTTGCCCTCCTGGGCGAATACTTCGACTGCTTCCGCATCGACCATATACTGGGCTTTTTCAGGATATGGGAAGTCCCGCTGGAATATACCGAAGGGTTATGCGGGCACTTCAACCCCGCCCTCGCGCTTTCACGTGAAGAGATCGAGCAGCAGTATGGCCTGGGTTTCGACGAAAGCCGCTTCACCACCCCGCATATCCATCAGCAACACCTGACGCAGTTGTTCGGCCGGCTTGCCGGCGAGGTGACCGACGCTTATCTGGCGCAATCGTCTTCGCAGCATTTTGCACTCAAACCTTTCTGCGACACTCAGGCGAAGATCGAGGGCCTCTTCGACGGCAGGCGGGACGACACATCTGTGATAATAAAGCGCGGACTGCTGCACATCGCCTCCGAAGTCATCTTCCTGCGCGACCCATACCACAAAGATGGTTTCCACCCGCGCATCTCGGCCGCCCAGTCTTACCTCTATCACGAACTGAGTAACCCGGACCGCTATGCCTTTGACCATCTCTACTGGGATTTCTTCTACCGGAGGCACAACAACTTCTGGAAAGTACAGGCTTATAAACGGCTGACGCCCCTGGTCGGCTCCACACAGATGCTCGTATGCGGCGAAGACCTGGGTATGATACCCGACACGGTGCCCGAGGTGATGAACAAACTCCAGATACTCACCCTTGAGATCGAACGTATGCCCAAAACGCCCGGACTGGAGTTTACAGACCTCAGCCGCCTGCCATACCTCTCGGTCTGCACCACCTCCACGCACGACATGTCTCCCCTTAGGAGCTGGTGGAAAGAAGACCGGGCCAGGACCAGGCGATACTACAACCACGTCATGCTTCTTTCAGGCGAAGCGCCCGCGGAGTGCACCTCACGCCTGGCCGCCGGCATCATTGCCCGCCACCTGGAGGCGCCGTCAATGCTCGCCATTATCCCGCTACAGGACTGGCTTGCCATGAGTGATACGCTTAAACGCAAGGATGAAGCGGCGGAACGGATAAACGTCCCCGCCGAAGCGCTTCATTACTGGCGTTACCGTATGCACGTTACCATTGAAGAATTGTTGAATGCCGATGGATTAAATGAAGAGATCGCTTCCCTGCTCAGTCTTTCACATCGGACAGCATGTTGCACACACCGCTGAATTTGGCGTTAGGTTCTATCTCCAGCGTCTGAGCATATATATCGCCGGTGACTATTGATGATGATTTAAGTACCAGCGCACCGCTCGTACGAATGCTTCCTACAACTGTTCCAAGTATCTCGGCATTAACAGATATTATATCCCCGTCGATATGACCTTTGGGGCCTATAACTATTTTAGCTGCGCAGTTAATATTGCCTTCCACTCTGCCGTTCAGGCGGAAATCTCCATCGGTTATTATATCCCCCCGCACAGTGGTTCCTACAGCAAGTATGTTGTGTAATACGTTTGAAGGTGCGTCTTCTTTAAACTTAATCTTCATATAATTATGGTGTCAATGTATACATAGGATAAGACAGTGTGCAAATATAAAATTATATTTTTGCAGTTTAAGATTCCCGGCTTACTTTTACCTATTAATTATATTAAAATATGACAGGCAGAATAGTCTTTACAGACATGAGGTTTTGCAAAAAAGACAGAGTTATGCAGCCTTATTTTCTTCGCAGGCGCTGTCCGAAACATCTGATCTGATCAGTCTACCTGAACAATACAGTTCTTTGCTTTCGATTCCCCGCCTTCCGGAGTCGCCTTAATATTCGCTCTTCCGGCGGCAAGGGCCCTGAGTTTGCCGGTCTTGTCCACGGTCACGATCTTGTCGTTGCTGGTCTCCCAGATGATGTCCCGGTTGGTGGCGTTTGGCGGGAAAAATTCGACGCCAAGCTGCAGGGTCTCTCCTGTTTTCATGTTTACGTAAGACGAACTGAGCAGTATGTACGACAGATTGACCGTTACGGCGCGTACCGTGATATTGCAGGCTGCGGTTTTGTTGCCGTCTTCGGTTTTTACGGTAATTACGGTTTCTCCCGGCGCTACGGCTGTTACTACTCCAAGGTTATCGACCCTGGCAATGGCAGGGTTGGCGCTTGTCCATGTCGTTTTCCTGTTCGTCGCGTTGCGGGGGGCCACGTTGGCAATGAGCTGGAGCGTGCTACCGGCATCAATCGATTCGGAAGTACGGCTGAATGTGACGCCTGTCACCGGGACAGACGCTTTATCCGTAACATCCGCGTTTAGCCTCACGAAAACCGGGTCGCCCGTAAGTCTGATGGCGCTGCCGCTGACGGCCGTTTCTTTTTCGTCCCACGAGACGGATACCATTTTCGTAACATTCATGGCCGGCGGGAACGTAAACGTTGCCGATGCCGTTTCATCCATATCCCTGCTTGTTTTGGCCCAGAGGACATAAACATAATCCCCGGTTGCGGCCGAGTGGAACGCGCCGCCGCTGACGGTTGCCGGGAGGTTCAGCCTGGCGGTTTCTGTTGCATCGTGTTTCCGTTCGTCCAGCATGCGGCTCACGGTACGCCAGCCGGTTCCCGACTCGTGCATACGCAGTTCGCCGCTTCCGGGAGTATTGGGGATCGGCTTGTAAAAGCCTTTGTAATCGTATTCCTGCCCGTTTTCACTCCATTCCATGAAATCCCACGGACAGTACGGATAGATGGCGCTGATACCGTTCTGCTGGGCGGCCACGGCTACCTTTATCAGGTAATTCCTCTGCGACTGCTCCGATCCGATATAATCACCCACCTGCTTGTTGGGGATATTGGTTTCGGTGATGATGATTTCCTTGGCGGGATATTTCGCCCCGTCGTAACCGTATTTTTTCAGCACGTCGATGTACAGGTCGTTTTGACGGACTACGGCATCCACAGCGGCATCCGAGTAGCGGGAATACAGGAACCCCGGCCCGCTCCATTGTTTCAGGTAATACATTGGATAGATGTGGTAGCTCAGGCAGTCGAACCAGGCGCCGCCAGTGTATGGATATTCGGCAGTAACCTTTCCGCCGTCGGGGTTGTCGGTGTTGCGCAGGATGGCATCGAGGAAACTCTCATAGCCAATGCCGCCCACACAAATGAAGGCTTCGGGATCAAGCGATTTGATGACTTCGTACGAAACCCGCAGCATCCGGATATAGCTTTGGACCGGGGCATGGAGGTTCGCCAGAATTTCCGGATCGGGGTCCGCGTCCCACCAGTTACATCCCTCGCCGGGCCCGTTCTCGCCGCACATAGGCGAATAGGTAAAATCAGGCTCGTTTTTGATTTCCCAGAACTTCACATAATCCCTGTAGCGCCGTACGACCTCATAAACATACAGGGCATAATAATTCCTGTCGTTGACGGGCGTTTCGTTTTCACCCTGATCCCAGATGGGTTCATACAGGTTTTCGTACGATTCGGACGCTACGCCGGGAATATACTCTTTCCGCTCGCGGTGCTGGTCCGACGGCCGGTCGCCGATAAAGACCACATTGTTTTTCGCGCCGATCCGCTCATAGTACTCGAAGGTATTTACACGTATATCGTAGCCATACGTTTCCACAAAATTCTCGTACAGCGCGGGACGCAGGCTGGTGACTCCCACACCTTCACGGTTGCGGCGTTCGTTGCCTGTCAGGATGTCTGCAATGTCCTCGTCTTTCCAGTTCTGGTTAAGCCACTGCATGTTCGACCCATACAGGAAATATCCGGTATATTTGCCGGCTCTGGTATTGGCATTGTCACCTTCCTGCAACGGTACGGCTCTTTCCTGCTCTTCACCGGGCAGGCAGGAAGATAACACACCCAGGCCTAAGGCCATAATACACATCCATCTGTGAGTTAATTTTGTTCTCATTGCTAAATTATTTAAACCATTAATGTTTTAAATTCCGTATTACTGTTAATGCAGAACGAAGATAAGCCGAAATAATGAATTGACTGCAGGGATTTAAGACGGATGGATACCTGTGTGTCCGGGGTTGCCCGGTATGTTTTGAAATATGGGCATAAAAAACGCTGCTACAGTGGGGGGGGCCGTCCGGGAACTAACCGGCAGGGCTTTTTTATTCGGGCGCCTGTCTGAGCGCAAACGCAAATATGCGACTCTCCGGAGCTTAGATTTAGTTTTTGGGAACAGGGTACCTTGTGAAGAGCTAACAAGGCGACTTGTGAGAATCTAATACAGTAGAGTGTGATCTACCGTAGCGTGTGAAACTATCCACACGGAGCGTGTGGGGTGTCCACACGGGGCGTGTGGGGTGTCCATACAGGGCGTGTGGGGTGTCCACACAGGGCGTGTGGGATGTCCACACGGGGCGTGTGGGGTGTCCACACAGGGCGTGTGGGGTGTCCACACGGGGCGTGTGGGATGTCCACACGGGGCGTGTGGGATGTCCATACAGGGCGTGTGGGGTGTCCACACAGGGCGTGTGGGATGTCCACACAGGGCGTGTGGGATGTCCACACGGGGCGTGTGGGATATCCACACAGTAGCGTATGGGCTTCTCACACGGGGCGTGTGAAGAGTTTATAAAGTAGTGTATAAGGAATTCAGGAGGAAGGGCGCGCATGGCAGATGCAGAGAAGGGGCGCCGGGAATACAGTAACCTCCGGCTTTTGCAGTGTACGGCCGACTGTTGAATATTGAGCAACCGTTTTAACAGGGTAATCCGCCCCCTCAGATGGCATGGGAGCGACAACCATAATGGCCGAAGGCTTATCACCCGTACGTATGCAATCGCTCCCGTCACCCATGAAATAAAAGGAGGGGACGGGAGCGGACAAATGTGTACTCTACCTTACGGGAGTATGGTACGTTACTTTACGAAGGGAGCTTTCAGAAGGTAGTCGGCGCAACCTTTTACGCCTTCAAACTGCGTTCCGTCGCGATAGCCTTCCAGTTCTACGAAGAAGTCCTGAATGTTGTTGGCATAGGCCACTTCATATATCTTCTGGAAGTTCATCATACCCGATTCGCCCAGCACGGCAACGTCCTTGATATGGAGCGCGCGTATGCGGTCTGCGTATTTCTTCATATAAGCCACGGGGTCCTGCTGGCCCATAACAGCCCAGTAAACGTCAAGCTCATATATTACCAGAGAAGGATCGGTATTCCTCAACATTCCATCGTATATGATCTCTATTCCTGCAGGTTGTTCACGTCCTCTGGGGCGTCCGACGATAGGCTCCGTACCTCCGGGAACTACGCGGGCGAACTCGCCGCTGTGGTTATGGTAGCCAAAGATCAGGCCGCCGGCTTTGGCTATCGTGCCGGCTTCGTTGAACACCTCGCCCACATAGGCTACTTCTTCCACGCTGCGGGTAGATGGCTGCCCGGGCTGGATGATGTATTTGACGCCTATCTTTGCATGGTCGTCTGTGGCTTTCTTCCAGAAATCTTTGATCTGTTGCAGATTGTCTTTAGTATACGCATTCACGGGAGGATTCAGGTGCGAGCTGGTGATCTTCAGTCCGGCGTCATCGGCATACTTCTTAAAGTCAGCCATAGCTATACCGTTGATCTTCCCGTCAGCCGAGTAGCCTGCCAGTTCAATCGTGGTATAACCCATCTGGCCAACCTTTTTCAGTCCGGCTGCGGCCTCAGGATAAAGTTCGCGTCCAAGCGAATATATCTGAAGTCCCAGTTGCTTCGCATTTGTCTTCATCGCCCGTGTGGCGACAGCTTCGGCCTTTGTGGTTTTACCGGCCAGTACGCCGCCCAATGTAAGGAGCGACGCATTACGTAGAAAGTCTCTTCTGTTTGTCATGATATTTTAATATAGATTTAAATGATAAAAGTCATTTAATAAGAGTAGGGTAATGAATAGGGCCGGCGGTAGGTGTAGCCATACAGGCGGTGGGCGGCGGCCTCTTTGTCATTATCAAAGCTCAGAGTAGCGGGGTTCCATTTTACCGGGCGGTTCAGTTCGCGGGCGATATTGGCAAGGCAGCACAACGTATTGGTACTGCAGCCTACTTCTACCGGAGCGATAGTATTTTCGCGCGAGCGGATGCAGTCTACGAAGTTTTGCATATGCGGCGAACTGATCTCAAAGGCCAGCGCCCCGGTGCGGTTACGTTCGCTCCGCTGAGAGCGTTGCGCGGCCGTCATGGCCTGCTGCTGCTGCGCTGGGGTCATCGGCCGGCGTCCGGCAAGTTCCGAAGGTATTAACGAAGAGTCTGACGATGCCAGGTACCCGCGGGCCACTTCTATCCATCCTTTGGTTCCCCAGAACTTGAGGCCCTGAGCGCCGTCGTTGTCGTCCAGGTAAGGCTGTTCGGTCATGACGATACCGTTTGCATACTTCATCGCCGCATATTCGGAGCCGTTGTACCCTTTGGGTATGAATTCTACCGGGCCTGATCCGTCCATGCCTATGGCGGCCTGTGCGATGTCGAACATATGTGCGCCCCAGTCGGCCGTATATCCGTTACCTGTTTCCTGATACCACCTCCAGGCTCCCCACAGGGTTTCATTCTGCGGCGGGTCGAGCGTTATTATAGGGCACAGGTCCTGATGATAGTGCACTTTGGGATCGTTAAGCGGGCCCATCCACTGGTTGAAATTCAGGTTCGGCGGCACGGCCTGTTCGGGCAGGTTCAGCGGCGTGGGAGGTTCGCCGACGCGGGAGTATATCTTCTCGATATGTCCGATGGCGCCTGACTGTACCAGTTCGATAGCTTTCTGGAACTCCTTGCCTGAGCGTTGCTGGCTGCCTACCTGAAGCACTCTTCTGTTTTCGCGCACAGCCCTCATCATGGCAAGTCCTTCGGTGATGGTGTAAGCCAGGGGTTTCTGGCAGTAAACATCCTTACCCGACTGTAAGGCGTGGATGGTGAGCAGGGCGTGCCAATGGTCGGGCGAAGCTACTTCTACGGCGTCAATGTCTTTCCTGTCGAGCAGGTCTTCATAGAACTCGTAGGCATCTACGCGCGGGTTCATGCTTTTCAGCTTCTGCCATTCCATTACCTGGCGGCGGAAGCGTTCGATCTTGATGGAATCTACATCGCAGCAGGCGGCAACTTCTACGCCCGGACATCCGGCAAAGCCCCGGAAGTCACTCAGCCCCTGGCGTCCCAGACCTATAAAGCCCAGCACCACCCGGTCGCTGGGGGCAATCCTGACGCCATCTACAGCCCAGCTCGGCAGTATCGTCAGTCCCGCCAGACCAAAAGCCGAATAGCCCAGAAACTGTCTTCTGCTAATTCCCTTTTTTTCTTCTTTCATTTACGTTTGATTTGCTTTTTTGTGGTAAAATAATAGAGTAAAGAAAAACACGTGCAAATTTGCCTGATTTTTTTATTCTTTGCAAACATTACATTCTATTTATTTCCAGTTTTCATTTTGCACGAGCAATCCTTCCATTGTAATAATCTGAGTGTTGGGGATAGGTAATGTTACCCACCTGTCTTCGTAGCTGCTGTCTTTATACTTGCCGAGATACTGTTTCTCGAAATTGAGGAAGCCCGTGATCTCATCCTTTACGATGCCCCAGCGGGCCAGGTCGAACCAGCGGTGTCCTTCGAGCGCAAGCTCTATATTACGTTCGAAGCGCAGGGCCCTGAGTGCGCTTTCCTTCGTGCCGAACTGCGAGTCGGGATAGAGGCCTATACGGTAGTTGGCCGCTGCATCCTGTCCTTTTTTGCCGTTGACAAGGTCGTCCAGCACATATTGCGACGAAGCGGGCGTCATGTCGCAGGCCTGATAGCTGTCGTCCCAGCCGGCTACGGCGCCAACGTAGGAGTTGGCTGCGCGGGTGCGCACCTGGTTGATGTACACGCCGGCTCCCTGCGGATTGCCGGTTTCGATAAGCGCTTCGGCATACCACAGCAGTACGTCGGCGTAGCGGATCAGGTGGAAGTTCTTGGCCGAAGAGGTTGCCGAGGTAGATACGCTTAAGCTGCCGCGATCTGCCATGCTGGGTATCTGCTTCTTATTGAGGTAAGGCCCGCCATTGGCAAACTCGCGTATCCAACCGGCGAGTGTATGAGGCACTTCGTAGTCCAGGTAGGGCGTTTCGTAGCGTCCCAGACTGATGTCTATGCGCGGGTCGGTATATACGCTGAGGTCGGTGTGGATCACAGTCTGATCAACGTCGTCAAGCTGCGATAAGGGCGCTCTGTTGCGATACGAGCCGTCGAGCAGGGGCAGACCTTTGTCATCTACTATATAGGAGTTCACCATGTCGTAAGAAGGCTGGTAGAATCCCCATCCGCCGACTCCGAGCTTACCTCCCATACCGGTATGCGGACTGCCGTTCACTGCGTTGGTATTGGTCTGCGTGCCTGAGATGGAATGTTGTATGTCGAAGATGGATTCGCCTGTCCAGTCGCTTTCTCCGGCCACGTATAACGTAGCATATTCGTCGGCAAGTTTGTATTTCTGGCCTTTAGCGTCTTTACCGTTGGCGATGATGCTTTCGAGTAATGTCTTTGCATCGTTCCAGTGATCTGCGTTTCCGTTCTTTCCATTGTAGGGCGAAGACCAGTAAACATAAATCTTGGCCAGCAAAGCGGCGGCCGACCACTTATTGGCAAGGCCGGGGTTGACAGGCAATACTTCCGGAAGGGTTTCGTAGGCTTTCCTGGCGTCGGCCACGACCTTGTCCCATATATAGATATAGTTGCCGCTTTCGTCTACATTAGATACTAACGGATTGACGCCCGAAGCATACTCCTCGTCTCCTACATAAGGAATGGCGGCGCCGAAGACTTTGATGCCTTCAAAGTGCCAGAATGCACGCAGGAAGTAGGCGTGGGCCGTCAGTTCGGTATATTTGTCGGCCCCCGATTCGCCCGGCGTAGCCGAGAGTTCGTCCTTCATCTTTCCTGCCATGCTCAGGAGGGTGTTGGCACGGAAAATGCCGTTGTATACACTGCCCCATTTGGAAGCAAGGTAGCCGTTGTCGATTGTTATCACATACTGTTCCAACTGAACGAAGTTAGGCTGGTCGGGAGCTTCCGATCCCTTGTTGGCCTGTCCGCCCAGAACGTCGCCATACTGGTAATTGCTCAGCGGAGCGCCGAAGTCGGAAAAGTTCATCGCATAGAGCAGCGAGTACGCACCGGAAAGGGCCATGTCTATTCCTTCGTCGGTAAGCAAGGTGGTTTCGTCTACCTTTCCAACGGGACGAATGTCAAGAAAATCCGAACAGCTTGTTATAATTAACAAACCGGTCAACATTGATATGATACTATATTTTTTCATACGAATAAAATGTTTAAAATGTAGGTATGGAACCTGCAGTACGTTTTATTTATCGCCTCCGGCGTAAACAGTTTTTACATGCCTGTTTCATATCCGATTATATTTTATAGTGTTAATAGCAATTTAGAAGGATACATTCAGGCCGACAAGAAACTGGCGGGGCATCCCGTATCCGCCGAAGTCGATACCTTTAGTGCGGTCGCGGCTGGTGGTGAGTACGCCATTGGTGTAGCTCTCATAGGAACGTATTTCCGGGTCAAGTCCATCATAGCCTGTAACCGTAAAGAGGTTTCCTACCTGCCCATATACGCGCAGTCTTTCCAGACCGATCCTGCTCAGTATTTTTCTTGAGAAAGAGTAACCGATTGTCAGCGTCTGATTCCTCAGGTAAGAGCCGTCCTGTACGTAGCCGGAGTGTGATTCGCTGGCGGCTTCCTGAGCGGTTTCCAGTGTAGCCGACGTCCAGAGGGGATATATACCGTTGGGATTGGAAGGGCTCCATGAGTTGTCGCGGCGGTCTTTAGAGTAGTTGGACTGCAGGCTGCCGAAGTGAGTATAGAGCATATACTGTCTGAAGATGTCGTTGCCTACCGAGAACACAAAGTAGGTGCTGAAGTCCCACTGCTTCCAGTTAAGGCCGATATTCAGACCGCCGGTGAAGTCGGGATGCGGATTACCTATAATCGTACGGTCATCTCCATCGATTTTACCGTCTCCGGTTACATCTTCCACTTTGTAGCGTCCGATAATGGCATCGGGGTTTAAAGCCTCGAGGCTGCCTACTCCGAAGGGAAGTATAGTCTTTCCGTCTGCTGTCTTGTAACCGGTCACTTCGTCGGCGTTCTGGTATATTCCAAGCACATTGTAGCCGTAGAACATACTGATGGGCTGGCCTTCGGTGGTGATGGTGACATTATTGAGGCGGGTCGAGGTGAACAGGTCCGAAGAGCCGAGCCGGGTCACTGTGTTGCGATAGGTGCTGATGTTAGCCCCGATGTTGTAACGCAGGGCTCCGATCTTGTCGCGCCAGACAAGGTTCAGCTCCACGCCATAGTTTTCGATATCCCCGATATTAACGCTGGGCTTGGTTGCCCCGCCGGCGAGAGCCGACCAGTTGGCAGGCACAAGCATGTCGGTGGTCTTCTTCATATACCAGTCGAGGTTAAATGTCAGTTTATTGAAAACAGAGCCATCAAGACCTATGTCGAGCGAGCGGACGGTTTCCCATTTAGCGTCGGGGTCGCCGAGGTTTGAAATAGCATAACCCGTACCGACATACGTATCCGTTCCCGTCATGCCGTAGTTATAGGAATTGCCCGTTGCAAACTGGAAGGCATAGTTGTAGGCCCCGATATTGGAGTTACCCGTCGTGCCGTAGCCTGCCCGAATCTTAAGGTCGTCCAGCCATCCCCTGGTCGTGGCCATGAAGGCTTCTTCCGTGATGCGCCATCCGAGGGAGAGGGCGGGGAATGTCCCGTAGCGGTTGTTGGCCCCGAACTTTGAGGAACCGTCGTAACGGAGTGTTACCGTACCCATGTACTTGTTCTTATACACATAGTCGCCACGTCCGAAGAAGCCGAACATGGTCGTATTGTTGTGCATATATCCGCTATTGCTTACGTTGGCGGTTGAACCGTTGTCTATCATCCACGAATTGATGTCGCCGGGGAATGAGTAACTCTGGCGGGTGGCGGTGATCCGGCGTCCGAGACCGTTACTGAGAGCTTCGGAACCTACTATCACCGTCATCTGATGATTCTGGTTGAAAGTCCTTGCATACGTGGCCGTGTTTGTCCATTGCCAGTCGAGATTGTATTCGGCTAATTCGTAGAGGCTGTTGGTGGAGGCGCCTTCCCTGTTGGTCATAATGGTTACTTCGTTGAAGGTTCGTTCCCACCTGCCTCCGAGTTGGGGAGAAAACTGCGTGCGAACGGTCAGGCCTTCAATCGGTTTTATTTCGGCAAATAGGGATGCCTGTCCGCGGAAGTTGCGGTTCCAGTCGTTTTCCTGATTTGCGATGAGAGCTACGGAAGAAACGTCACGTCCGCCAGCGGAAGCCACCGAGCCGGCATATTCGCCGCCAACGTTGTAAACAGGCAGCCACGGCTGCGTGGTGTAAGTCTTCCCGAATACGCTGGCATCTCCCTGGCTGCCTCGTTCTCCCGAAGTTTCCATAGCTGAGAGATTTACGTTGGCTCCTATGTTAAGCCATTTGTTGGGGGAAAAAGCTGAATTTATACGAAGGGAATACCTGTCGAAGTACGAGCCCTTGATAGTACCTTCAATAGAGTTATAGCCCAGCGAAATGGAGTATTGCCCCCTCTCGTTGCCGCCCATAGCGGAGATCTGATGGTCCTGCACAGAGCCTGTGCGGGTAGCCAGCTTGTACCAGTCGGTGCCGGCGCGGGCTTCTTCTTCCGAATAGCCGTCTTTTAGCATCTGGTAGTAGGCTGAGCGCGACCAGGAGTTCGATCCGTTGGAACGATAAGATTTCTCCCATGCTTCGATACTGCCGAACTGTTGGATGATTTGAGCTTCCGACTGGCCCGTAGGGTGAATGGCGTAAGGCATGGTAAGCTCGTCATTGGCGTTGAGCGTGCCGAACTGCGCGTGACTTGCAGGCGTCATGTGCCGCACATCGCGCTGGTTAATCATACCGGCCGCCACAAATTCCATGGCTTCCCATGCGTTGAGCAGGTTGAATCCGCTGTTGGCCATCGTAGCGGCTCCGGTATAGCCGTTATAGCTGACGCGAACGCGGTCTTTAGTCCCTTTCTTAGTGGTGACGATGATAACGCCGTTGGCGCCCTGGGCGCCATATATAGCCGTTGCCGAGGCGTCTTTCAATATCTGGAACGATTCGATGTCATTCGGGTTCACCGAATTTACCTCCACGCCTGAAACGCCGTCGACAACTATCAGCGGGTCTGAGCTGTTTACAGAACCAACCCCGCGTACGCGTATGGTTGTCTCGGCTCCCGGAGTTCCCGAGGCAGATACATACACACCGGCCGCCTTACCCAGCAGGGCTTCGGCAAAGGTGGCTACAGGCGTTTCCTGCAAAGCGTCGGCCGAAACAACGGAAACCGAGCCGGTGATGTCTTTTTTGGCTTGCGTGCCGTATCCTACTACAACGACTTCGTCTATTTGTTGCTGGTCTTCCCTCAGGGTTATACGCAGGGGCTGGTTACCTGTCACGGCTATCGTCTGGGTCAGATAGCCTACATAAGAGACCTGGATAGAGACATTGCCCGCAGGGGCCTGTAAAGAGAACCGTCCTTCAAAATCGGTGATGGCTCCGGTAGTAGTTCCTGTTATCACTACATTAACGCCTATAAGCGCTTCCCCGGCTTCGTCCACAACCGTTCCGCTGACCGTTCTTCCGCTTTGTTGTTGTACTGTGACACTGGCGTGTGTTATCAAAGAGGTTGCCGTTAAAATTAGCATGAGGACAAGCGCTCTTAGCGGCGCTACCGGCATTTCCTTTCCGTAGAACGGATTCCTCACTGATTGATTGATTTTTTGTTTGTTTTTCATTTTTAAAAGAATTAGATAAATGATAAGGTTAGATCTCACTCTCTGACCGTGTGCGGTCATAGCATCTTTTCAGTGTTTCATAGGCAGTAGTTTTAATAGTTAACAATTTATCATGACGTAACTTATGTACCGATACTTACTAAGAAGCGGTACAGGAAAAAACTATGCAGCTATATCGCTTAATATTAAATAGATAAATATGAGGCGCTACCGGGTTTATAAACAATTTGTGAAACAGGTAATATCATACGTTAGCCGTAACTGTGTGGTAAACAGCCGGAGATACATGGATATGAAGCGAAGGCCGGGCGTTTTTGTATAAACATTTTATAAACAATCACGTTATCAGATATTTAGGCGAATATTTAACTGATTATAAATGGTGTAATTGTAAAATAAAAGGCCAGTTAACATCTCTGTGTTAGAATATTATGTAAGTTCGCGACCGGGATTTACACCCTGTACCGCTTCTTAGTAAGAAGCGGTACAGAAATTCGTAACCTTTTCACCCTTACCTCCGTTATTTTTTTCTTCCGAATCGCCGTTGAGTTGTACGGTATTCAATCCTCACTTATTCCTGAATTGCATGATTAATACATACCGTGGCGAAAGTTGAACTGCTACTCGGTTCTTTCGGAAGGGATATGCCTTACGCTTCTACATTTTCTCTCTCGCTATCGGCGTTATTTCGCTTCGTGGACTGCTGTTTACGGGTTTATCGAATTATGCTTAAAAGACTGGTCAACAGCAGCCAGTGAGCGTCGATGGCGATATAGGAAATATGTGCGGGTTGATTTGGTGAATATTTGTACCTGTCTGATACCGGAAATGGTGAACTATTGGGGCTGAAATAGCGCGGTGAAGGTGAACTTCAGGGATGGTTTTGATGAGGGTATTCGGTTGAT
>JAISBL010000112.1 GCA_031266215.1 Tannerellaceae bacterium
CCTTCACCGGTAGTGGCATAAGTAACCGCCCTCCCGGCATCGGGAAGGATGAAGGCGAGCCGTCCCTTTTCGATAGTTACGCCACCTTCTTCAGGATCGCCTGCTTTGCTGCAGGCGGATGTGGCGATGAGCGTCGCCACGAGAAAAAAACCAAGATGTTTCATATTGAATAATTTTAAATTACGTGACAAAGCTACTGTATATCAACCCAATACCCTCATCAAAACCATCCCATAAGTTCACCTCCGCCGCACTATTCCCGCCCCAATAGTTCATCATTTACGGCATCAGACAGGTACAAACATTCACTATATCAACCTGTGCATGTTTTCACCATCGCCGGCGATGCCCACTGGCTGCTGTTGACCAGTCTTTTAGCCCGAAATCCGATAAACCCGTAAACATCAGTCTGCGAGAGACAAATCACATCGGCAGGAAGCTAAAAACAGAGAGTAGTAAGGCATTTCCCATCCGAAAGCCACGGCAAAACACACTCCTGTTGAACAGCTTCGCAGTTCCTCTAGTGTGGGACTGCTCTGCCCCGAGCTGCGCCCTGAAAGGCACGGGGTTACGCATATTTGACGCCTACGGCGTCGGCACACACCCAAAGCCCTTGCAGGGGGAACCGGCGTCTCCTAAGCGTTACCGACCTTTAAGGCCTACGGCCTTACTGATATAGCTGATAAGGCGGCGTCTGATATGGCATCGTCATCGGGGTGTTATATGAGTGAATGGCGTAGTAGGGTAGGCCGTCAGAATCTACCCCGGGCTGCGCCCTGAAGGGCTTGCACGGTTGCCAGCCTTAGACGCCTGCGGCGTCGGCACACACCGGAAACCTTCACCCGGACGGCGCCACGGGCGCGTTTTACAGAGGCATATCAGGTTATGCAAAGAGCGATGCCGGTTTTTCTTACGTCGACTCAGATTCTTAAATGCGCCTGCCCTGCCCCATGTGGAGAACGCCTCCGTAGCGCCTTCCTCCCGCCGAAACGTAGGTTCTTTTAGGCAAAACGTATGTTCTTTTAGGCGAAACGTGTCTACGTTTAGCTTAAAAGCACCTACTAATCAACTAAAAGTATCTACTTTTAGCTTAAAAGTATCTACGTTTGGCTTAAACTATCTACTAATCAATTAAAAGTATCTACTTTTAGCTTAAAAGTAGATACTAATCGATTAAAAGTAGAGCTGTTTCGGCTAAAAGAGTCTACGAATTTGCCGGTCATCTGAAGATTTTCCGCATTAGTATGCATATAAGCGCTGATACAGACTAATGGCCTGCTGCGGCTTTTGTTTTTTTAGATAAACCGATCCCGTTATAAGTTAATAAAATATTTACTTTTGCCACTCCACAATTCAAGCTAAGTAGATGAAGAAGGCTGCAATCTTATTTTTTATACAACTGTGCTCAATGACACTGGCGGCGCAGATAAATACAGACAGGGTGATTGCCATCGGCCGGAATGCTTTGTACTTTGAAGACTATGTGTTGTCAATACAATACTTCAACCAGGTTATCAAATCCAAACCCTGGCTGGCGGAACCGTATTTCTACCGCGCCGTAGCTAAGATAAACCTCGATGATTATAAAGGAGCTGAAGAAGATTGCACCCTCGCTCTGGAGAGAAACCCCTTTCTGACCCAGACATACTACGCCCGCGCAATATCACGGCAGAACCAGGACAACTTTGAAGGCGCCATAGAAGATTATAACAAAGGATTGGAGTTTAAGGGCGAAGACTATCAGATGCTTCACGGAAAAGCTGTAGCCTTCATACAGAAGAAAGATTATGACGAGGCGGGGAAAGCGTTCGAAGAACTGATCTCCGTCAATCCCAAACAAGCCATGACTTACATGGCGCGCGGAGCTATGTTCCTGGAAAAGGGAGACACGCTCCATGCACTTGAAGACTATAACCGCTCGATTGAACTGGATCCCTACTACGCCCCTGCGTATGGCAACCGCGCCATAGTGCATTATCACATGAATAACATGAAGGCCGCACTGGCTGACCTGAACGAGGCCCTGCACCTCAATACGCGTGAAAACGGATACTACATCAACCGCGGCCTCGTGAGGTACCAGATGAACGACCTGCGCGGCGCTATGGCTGATTATGACCAGGTGATCAGTTTTGACAGCCGCAATCTTATCGCCCGCTTTAACCGCGGACTGCTGCGCGCTCAGGTGGGTGACAATAACCGTGCGATAGAAGACTTTGACGTCGTAATCGAAGAAGAGCCGGATAACTATATGGCTTATTATAACCGCGCCCTGCTGCGCGACGATACCGGAGACCACTTCGGAGCCGTACAGGACTATACAACCGTGCTTGACGCGTATCCCGATTTTATCCCCGGCTACTACAGCCGCTCGGATGCCAGACGCAGGATGCGTGACAACGCCGGGGCCGACCGCGACGCATGGACAGCCTTCGAGACTGAAGAACGCCTCAAAAAAGAACGCCAAAACCCGTCGCCTTCAACAAATGAAGAGGTGCAGCAGGTCGGCGACGCCGATGGTGATAACACACGCGAACAATCAGACAAGAGCATCAGTAAATTTAACCGCCTTGTTGTCTACGACAAGGAAGAAGAACGGAAAAGCAAATACCAGAGCGACATAAGGGGTCGCGTTCAGGACCGCAACGTAAAGGTTAACCTCGAACCGCAGTTTGTACTCACTTATTACGAAAAGCCTGACCCGGTAAAGAAAATCGTATACTACGACCGTATGCTGGAAGATTACAACAGCCGACGGCTGCTGTCACGCCAACTGCGCCTCACCAACGAGGAAGCGCCTCTGACGCAGGAACAGATCGAAACGCATTTCGCCTCGATAGACCGATACTCGGCAGAGGCCGGAAGCCGTGACGTTTACTACGGACGGGCTATAGATTACATGCTCGTACAAGACTTCGCCGAAGCTATCAGGGATTACACCCAGGCTGTGGAAGCAGACCATGCGTTCACGATGGCTTATTTCAACCGCGCCGTAGTGAGGTACAAACAATTGGAATACAACCTTTCGCAGCAGACCGCCAATGTTGCGGAAGAGCCTTCGCCCATGAGCCTTAACCTCAACCCCGGCCGGACGACGGTTGCAACAACCTCCGCCGCTACGCCACGGGCCGGCGAAAGTGCGTTGAGAGACGACAGGCGGGCCTACGAGCACGAACTGATCATACGTGACTATGACATGGTCATCAGGCTGAATCCCGGATTCATATATGCTTACTTCAACCGCGGCAACCTCTTTTGCGTTCAACGTGACTTCCGCGCCGCCATTCAGGATTACAGCGAGGCCATACTGCGTGATCCCAGTTTTGCCGAGGCCTACTTCAACCGGGGACTCGCCCGCCTGTCGCAGGGAGATGCCAACCGCGGCATAGCCGACCTGAGCAAAGCCGGTGAACTGGGCATCGTTAACGCATACAGCATAATCAAACGAATGACCAACAACTAACCCCGGGAAGGCCGTTGCCGCCAGTGCCGGACGGTAAGGGTTAAATGATTACATTTGCAGCAAATTAAGAAAATCATGACATTTGAGATAGAACATAGTGACAACCTGTCGGAAGCAAGGGCGGGGCGTATCGCTACGGGCCACGGCCTGATAGAGACGCCCGTCTTTATGCCCGTCGGCACGCAGGGTGCGGTTAAGGCCGTACACATGAGCGAGCTGAAAGCCGACGCAGGTGCACAGATCATACTGGGGAACACCTACCACCTTTACCTGCGTCCGGGAACGGCGCTGCTGGAAAAAGCCGGAGGGCTTCACAGGTTCAGCGGATGGGACAGGCCGATACTGACCGACAGCGGAGGCTACCAGGTGTTTTCACTGTCCGGGAACCGCAGGCTGATAAACGAAGGGGCGGAGTTCCGCTCACATATCGACGGGTCCAGACATCTCTTCACGCCTGAAAAGGTGATTGACATACAACGCTCCATAGGAGCTGACGTCATCATGGCTTTTGACGAGTGCTGCCCCGGCGACGCCGGCTATGAATATGCGAAAAACTCGCTCCTGCTGACCGAAAGCTGGTTGGATCGCTGCATTGAACAGATGGGCCGGACAGAGCCCATGTATGGCTACAGTCAGAGCCTTTTTCCCATCGTTCAGGGCTGTGTATATACTGATCTGCGGAAGCGCGCCTCTGAATACGTGGCGGCCAAAGCGGCTGACGGTTACGCCATAGGCGGACTGTCGGTTGGCGAACCTGCGGAGATGATGTACGAAATGATTGAAGTGACCAACGCCATCCTTCCCAGGGATAAGCCACGTTACCTGATGGGTGTGGGAACGCCTGCCAACCTGCTGGAATCAATCGCCAGGGGGGTGGATATGTTCGACTGCATCATGCCTACGCGCAACGGGCGCAACGGGCAGTTGTTTACCCGTTACGGTACGATAAACATACGTAACAGGAAATGGGAGGACGATTTCTCGCCGGTTGACCGTGACGCTCATTCTTTTGTCGATACATTGTACAGCAGAGCCTACCTGCATCATCTGATAAAGGCGGACGAGATACTGGGCCTTCAGATTGCCTCGCTTCACAACCTGGCATTCTACCTCCGGCTGGTCAAAGAGGCGCGAGCGCACATCATAGCGGGTGATTTCACGACCTGGAAGAGTGAAAGCATACGCCAATTGTCAAACCGCTTATAGACTTAATGTATAAAATGATGAGCAGGTATGGATTAAAACAAATAGACCGGTATATAATCAGGCAATTCATCGGGACGTATCTCTTTGCTATTGCTTTGATAATTTCCATCTCGGTGGTGTTCGACATCAATGAAAAGATAGACAAGTTCCTCAAGCCTGAAGTGACACTCAAAGAGATTGTGTTTGATTACTACATGAACTTTATCCCGTATTTCGCCAACTTGTTCAGCCCTTTGTTCACGTTCATTGCCGTTATATTTTTCACATCCCGCCTGGCGGACAATTCCGAGATAATAGCGATGCTGTCCAATGGTGTGAGCTTCCGGCGGCTGATGATACCTTACTGGATATCAGCCACCATTATCGCTGTGGCAACCTTCATACTGACCGCCTTCATTATTCCTCCCGCCAACGTTTCGCGTATTGCCTTTCAGAATAAATATTTGCGGAATCGGGCCGTGGAATACGTACGCAACCTGCAACTGGAAGTCGAACCGGGCGTTGTCGCTTATTTCGACCGCTATGATGATAAATCGCGCATGGGATATAATTTCTCGCTGGAATACTTTGAAGATAAAAAGCTTATATCCCGTCTTACGGCCGGCTCCATAAAATATGACACCCTGTACAACTGGACGGTTATAGATTACATGATTCGCGACTTTGACGGCATGTACGAACACGTCAGCAACGGTAGCCGCAGGGATACCACGCTCACAATCGTCCCCTCGGACTTCCTCATCTCAACCGATGACTGCGAAACGATGACCACGCCCGAATTATCTACTTATATCAGCCGGCAGAAAAAACGGGGAATAGGAAACATCCAGACCTTCGAGATTGAATATCACAAACGCTTTGCCGCCATTATGGCGGCCTTCATACTTACGAGTATCGGCGCTTCGCTGTCGTCAAGAAAAGTCAAAGGGGGGATGGGATTTAATATTGGCGTCGGTATAGGGCTTAGCTTTTCGTATATCCTGTTTACCACCATCACCTCTACGTTTGCCATCAGCGGTTATGTCTCTCCTATGGTGGCGGCCTGGATACCCAATATCCTGTACACTTTCATCGCCGTATACCTGTACCGAAGGGCGCCCAACTAAAACAGGGAACAGCAGTTAATCCGCTATTCCCTGTCCACACTACAACAACAATCGCTACTTAATAGCGGTTTCCCACCGCTGTCCAGTCTACAATCTTCCACAGATCCTTAAGGTGATCGACCCGGCGGTTCTGGTAATCCAGATAGTAAGCATGCTCCCACACATCGAACCCTAAAAGCGGGGTCAATCCTTTGGTAACAGGATTTCCGGCATTAGCCTCCCTGACGATAGACAGTTTCCCGTCCCTGTCTTTAGCCAGCCAAACCCATCCCGAACCGAAAAGGCTGACGCCTGCCGCCTCAAATTCTTTCCGGAAATTATCAGACGATCCCCACGCGGCATTGATAGCCGCAGAGAGTTTGCCGGATGGCTCGCCTCCGCCGGCAGGTGAAAACTGCGTGAAATACAGATTGTGGTTCAAAACCTGACCTGCATTATTGAACATTGCACCTTCCGATTCCCTGACTATTATTTCAAGGCCGGCATCTTCAAACTTGGTTCCCTGAATAAGGTTGTTCAGATTGTTTACATACGTCTGAAGGTGTTTCCCGTGATGGAACTCAACGGTTTGCCTGCTGATCACCGGTTCCAGGTCAGAAACGGCATACGATAATTTAACTAATTCAAATTTCATAGTGTCTCAATAATTAATAGATTCTATACATTCCTATATATTGATAACAAAGATAAGGAGGTGTTTGTTTGCTCTAGCCCTGAACAGCAGATGAATTTATCTATAGGCATATAGATAATATCAAATTAGTTTCTATTTTTGTGCCCGCAACAGATACATTATTAACCAGTAAACGCATTTTGCAGATGACAAGGAAAGTTGGAAACTTAGTTCCGAATACATTTTTTATTACGAAAGGAAGTGGAGAGTCTGATCTGGAAAAACATGCAGGTTCGTACCACATGGCCCTTTATGACGCCGGCATATCAGATTTCAATATAATGACTTATTCGTCCGTTATTCCCGCAACAGCACATCTGGTAACTATGGACGAGATTGATTTGCCGCCATTTGGTTCGGAGTTGAAAACGATCATGGCCATGTCCCACGGATACCAGGATGAGTTTGTATCCGCCGGAGTGGTGTACGCCTGGATGTATAAAGACGAAAACTTCGACGACAAGGTGGGGGGATTAGTCTGCGAAGTAAGCGGCCGCTATCGCATCGAAGAGCTGGAATCGCGCCTGATACGCGTAATAAACGATCTTCACCAGAAAACCTACGGTAAATACTACCTGGGAGAACTCAACTTTATTACCGAAGGTATCACAATAGAAAAAAGATATGGGACAGCTATAGCCGCCCTGTGCTTCCTTGATTTCCTGATGCCGGAACTCTGAGAAAAAGGGTCTTTCAATTTCCGACCATGAAGTTGTCATGTATTAAGTATGATATGTGTTAGTTAAACAAATAAATGGAAATGAAAAACTTACATCTTATTCTTTTATTCATCTCTTCTCTCGTCATATATTCGTGCAAAGAAGATAAGAAGGGGCTGTCGCTGGATAATTGCCCCATAGTGGCAAAATATGAGATAATAGGGAATGACACTCTCGTAGTCTGCGATATTTCACTTTTAGGGAGTGATACTTTAGACATACCGCTAAGCCCTTTGTTTTCCGACTTCGAAGTGGTGCAATTGGAAAGTACGGACGAAGCCCTGAGCGATGCAAGCGGAACAGTATGGATAAGCGAAAATTATGCAGGCATCTATTCTTATTTCTTAAGCAACTATAAGTTTTATGACCGTAAAGGGAAATACCTTAACACCACAGCCTCACTCGGGCAGGGGCCTGACGATATTATTTTTTGGCTTGACGATAACTATATTGATGATAAAAACAAAACGGTTTATTTATTAGGGCAACATACCTCGAAGCTTCTGGTCTTTGACCTTGACGGCAAACCTAAGAAACATATACCGTTGGCATACCAGGTTGACAGAGGACGTTTCCTCATCGACTCCGAAAAAGAAACGCTTATTATCATTGCGTTACCACGTGCCGGCTCCTCTTCTATTATCTGGGAGCAGGATTTCAGCGGCAATATTATCAGAGAAATACCTTCTTCGCGTTTTGCACGTTTTGTTGAACATAATCCCGCCAATTTTACACTAATGAAAGATGCATTTAATACGGCGAATATAGATTTCACTATGCAATACTGGAGTTTTACTGATGTGGATACGTTTTATCATTACCAGGCTGAAAGCAACCGGCTACAACCGGCCTTTACCGTCAATTTTGGTGACAATATTATCAAACATTATTATATAGAACTGCCGGATTACTATCTTGTACGTTTGGTTAATGTCAACTTCGTTGGTGCGGACAAGCCCCGCGTTCCTGTAATCATAATAGATAAAAAGACATTGAGAGGGACTTACGTGAGATTTAAATACGATATGCTTGGGAATATTGACGGCCAGAAATGGCTGTCTTTCGATCGGGGATATTGTGTGAGTAATATGTATCCGTACGAGCTTAAGGAACAATTAGAGGAATCGCTTGCCAGACCGGAACTTTTAACTTCGGAAATGAAGAAAAAGATAACAGAATTAAACAGCAGCATAGCAGAAGAAGGTAACAACATCCTTCTTATAGGTAAATTAAAATGACATATTCCTGCAACCGGCAAAGATTGTTAATTGTCTGTCGCAGATAAAAAAGCATCACCGCAAAGCTGTTCTTTTATGACTATACCCATGTTTTTTGCAGTAAAACTTGTGCAACAAATAAATACGTATATCTTTGCGGCCGCTAATACAAACAGCTTAAATTAATTAATTATTCAAACACATGGCAACAAAAATCAGATTGCAAAGATTCGGTCGGAAAGGCTACGCCTTTTACCAGATCGTAGTCACAGACAGCAGGGCTCCACGGGATGGACGATTTATTGAAAGGGTAGGTTCTTATAATCCGAACACTAATCCTGCTACAATAGATCTGAATTTCGACAGAGCTTTGTATTGGCTGCAGGCAGGCGCACAGCCCACGGATACAACCCGCAGCATCCTTTCGCGCGAAGGCGTTTTGTTAAAGAAGCATTTATTGGAAGGCGTTAAAAAAGGCGCTTTTGACGAAGCAGCTTCCGAAACAAAGTTTCAGACCTGGCTAAAGGGCAGGCAGGCTGCCACCCAGGAGCTGAAAGACAAAGACCGCGAAGCTGATAAAGCTGCTTCAAAAGCTCGCCTGGATGCTGAAAAGGAAGTGAACAAGGCAAAAGAAAAGGAAGTAGCTGAAAAGAAAGCGAATCAGGCTGCTGCTGCACTTGCCGCAAAAATCGCCGCACAAGAGGTTGAAGAGACCCCTGCTCCTGCTCCTGCTCCTGCTTCCGAAGGTGAAGCAGTTGCGGAATAAGCGCCAGCCGGTACCGGCTCTATTCACAGAGAACGAATACTGATAAGGAGGCTGTCTCAAAAGATTGAGGCAGTCTTTTTTATATATATCGTTTGTTTTTAGCAACATAAAGAAAGATAAAGCAGACACCCAAAGATATGTGTTGTATGAGAGCAAATAGAACTATGACTTTATGGATTCGCCCCTCCCCCGATGCAGGCATTCGTCAAATATAACTGTTCCCATGCCGAACAAAAGAAATCTTTTAAGCACAAGTTTTGTGCTTTGCCGCAAACTTACCGGCGAAGGCAAAACCGATTATCAGCTACTTGCGGCCGCTCACTCGCCGGGGCTCAGGATGGTAAAGTCGGCGATTACAGGCAGATGGTCGCTAAAGCCGGCTTCGTACCTGAAGCCGTGATAAGTGCGCCGGGGACGTTTCCCGCGCCATACATTGTCGTCTATTAGCAGGAAGGGCGAGGAAAAAACGTCGGCACTGCCGTGAACAAGTATCATGGAAGCTTCTCCTTCATAATCTTTCATACGGTTGAGGATCATGATCTGGTCCAACTGGCTCCATTCGCTTTGATACTTATGGCTGCCACGCGGCCTACCGGATGCGAACAGGTTGCAGAGTATCCCGCCCTCGCCTCCACCCGCCAGGTTTATACACTCGCTATGTGGCTCGTCATTAAAGTCGCCCATTACGACTTGCAACGGGTTGCGGCGTGAGTGTAAAAGGGAATCCGATAATGCACCCAGAGTTCGTGCGGCATCCAGTCGGTGGCCTTTACTCTCCAGTTCGCCTCCATATTTCGAAGGAAAATGACAAACCATCACATCCAGTGTGTCCCCGCTACTTATCTCTCCCCATACGTGAAGGATATCACGTGTTGGGTGCTCAGCGGCGCGACTGAAAATCCGCACCGGGTTGGAGGTGTGCCCTATGTATCGGAACTTGTCGCGCTGGTATAGCAGTGCTACGTTGATGCCGCGCCTGTCGGAGCCGCTTGTAATGACATAGCGGTATTGCTGCCGCCTGAGCGGAGTACGTGTAAGCAGATGGGTCAGCGTAGTATCGTTTTCTACCTCGCAAAGACCTACCAGGGCCGGAGTGTCCCACTCTCCCGCCGCAGTGATCACGCGGGCTATCTGGTTTAGTTTGTGACGATAGCGAGAAGGCGTCCACCGACGTGCACCCTGTGGCAGGAACTCGTCATCCTGCGTTTCGGCGTCATCATACGTGTCGAAAAGATTCTCAACATTATAGCTCATCACACGAAAAGAAACCTGTCCTGTCGTGGGAGAGGACAAAAGCAGTAAGGAAAAAAGCGCTATAGCAATACCTATCATACCTTCATCACGCAAATATTGATGCATCCAAAATTGTTCCGGGGGCGTTGGGGAAAGGCGTTTTGCCTGTTTCTCCCGTAGTCGGATTGCAGGCGAAGCAGCCGGCGCCGGCGGGCTGCGTCGCCATATCGAACGGTATCAGACCGGCGTAGCGCAGAATGCTGTAGAAATAGGAGCTGGAGCGCGGCAGGCCGGGCAGGACATTGGTCAACACTGCGTGCTCGCCCTTTATTCCGTGAATAACCTTGCCGGTGATATTGAAAAAATAATCTGGGCCGGAATCCATCGCACATTTCCTTATGCGCATGAAGCCGCTTTTCTGTCCCGGCATGTATCCTGGCTCCTTCAAGGCTCTTCATGGTGAAGGATTTCCAAAATCCTTTCCTCACTGAGGCCGGTAATAGTCTTTATCTGTTCTATGGAGAAACCGTTGCGCTTACAGTTGATCACAATTTCCGCAATGCCTTTTGCAATGCCTTTAGCTTCACCTTCCGCCAGACCCTCCGCTCTTCCTTCCGCAAGACCTTCCGCTCTGCCCTCCGTCAGACCCTCCGCCATACCCTCCGCCCGGCTTGCGGCTATAAGGGAGTTTTCGGTGCGTATTATATCCCAGTATTTGTCGTAAGTAGCAAGTTCAGCTTCGGTAAAGGCGCCCTCTTCGCATATGTCAAGCGCTTTGCGAATATCGGCGTTCTCTTTCAGGTCGGCTGATACAACCGGTTTGCTTTCCTTCACTTCCTTCAGAAAGCGTAACCATAACACCGCCATCCGGCGGTCGGCCCACTTCTCAGGACTGAA
Organism: Tannerellaceae bacterium; assembly: GCA_031266215.1. Classification (GTDB taxonomy): domain Bacteria; phylum Bacteroidota; class Bacteroidia; order Bacteroidales; family Tannerellaceae; genus DFXE01. The sequence continues at coordinate 11,281 of JAISBL010000112.1, forward strand.
CTTGGGCAGCTCAACCATCACAAACTCCAGCCCCCTGATAACCTCATCCGTGTTACGATAGTTCACGATTCGGTAATGGTGATAAAACTCCGGCGTCTTTTCGTCAAAGACGTCATTAAGTATTGCCAGGGCATAGACCGGCTGCAACAAATGATAATATTCGTTTTTGTCCAACTGCCTGACATACGCTTTTGAGGCATTGAACACCATACGGTTGGAAAAGACATTGTTCCAATACATCTGCATCTCCACTATAAACTGACGGCCGTAGTTGTCTTTGCAGCGGACGTCTACTATGGAGTTTTTCTTTGCCGGGTTGTCGGGTACCTGCTCGGCGGCAAGATATTCCAGATTTACGATCTGCTGATCCTTTTCCAGCGGCATAAGTGCATTAAGGAAGCTCTTCAGCAAATCCGGATGTTCGCCGAATATACGCTTAAAAGGTAAATCATTTTTCGGATCAAGATAACGTGCCATAGTATTAATTGTTTGTAAATTATGCTGTAAAGATAGGTATATTACACAATATCCGTGGGCGATCGCTGATTATCGCTTAACCTTAACGCAGCGCAGATATTTCTTTTTCAGGCTCCGGAACATATTCGTAGGCACCGATGTCGGGACCGTCGCTGCTTTCTATCCTGTTGACACCGAAGCGATCCAGAGGGTATAGGGCGGATATGGCAGGGTCGGCCAGACCGATGACTACCTTAGCCGTATCTGGCCTGAAGTTGAATGAAAAGCCGTTCTCTGAACTGCCTGTGGATTTGTATACCGGAGCGTTGTCTTTGTTTATCAACCGGGTGTTGATAAAACGGGCATCGTCAGTTTGCTTTGTTTTCACAGCGCAATGGTTGAAAAGGAAATCCATCGCCTCGCTTCCTGATACGTCAACAGAAAGCTCGCCTTTTAGCGGCTCATTTCCTTCGGAGAAGTTCCCGTCGATAAGGCAGTTGTCGAAGACGGCGTTAAGGCGCAGACTTTTATTCACGGCCTCTTCCCCTGTCGTATTGTCCAGGGTATAATTAGCCAGGCGGAGAACAGGCAATCCCAGGCGTCCCGGCTTTATGATGTAATAGTTTGCAAGCGTGCAATGGATGAAGTGGTAATCGCCCCCGGAGAGCGACATGACGTACCCGGTGGCGTTGCTGAACTCTGTGTTTATGGCCTCTATAAGACAGTTGGCGGCGGTCATGACGGACTGTTCCATGTTGGTGACCTGCGAATCTGATATTTTCAGCTTTGATTCTCCGGCGGTGGATTCTGCAAAGCAAAGCCCGCCGTTGCCGTTTCTTACTATGACGTGGCTCATCTCGTTGCCAAAACTCCCGGCTTCAAAATAAAGGCCGTCCCACTGGTTGGCTACCCGGTCATAAGGGAGGTCTGTCATCAGGTTGTCGAGCCTGTCTCCACGGAAAACGACAGGCTCTTCCATTGTCCCGGTGGCTTTTATCGCGCCTTTCACCACCCACCGGGCCTTATCGTGCATATAGAACGTTGCGCCCTTAGCTATGGTGAGCGTTGCGCCGCTGCCTACCACTATGCTGTCATATATAAGATACGGGCGTTCGGCCGTCCACATGGTATCACGAATGATTGTTAGTCCGCCTTTATACAGGTTGACGTCTTGCCCGTAAGCCTGAAGCGTCAATCTTTGCGCCGCTCCGTTAACAGTAAAAGAAAGATGACCTTCAATCCGTAGCGGACTGTCTTCTCCCGTAGGGTCTACTACGACTTCAATAAACACATACAGGCTGTCTTTTCCCTCCAGGCGTATGTTTGAAAACGCCTCGCCGCTACGTCCGTCCACATTGAAGCTGAAATGTGAACCGCCCGCCCCCGGTTCGTTATCCAGACGGATGGTTTCAATATTCAGAGCCTCCTCATTCCGGTTATAAACCATTAAAGTACGAGTAGCAGAACCAACTGTTGTAAACACAGTATCAAAAGAAAGCGTATCTACTGAAAAGCTCAACCTGTGGCCTGGGTTTGTTGAATAGCTGTCATCCAGCTCTCCGCATGCTGTCAGCGATAAAACCAGCAGGCCGGCGGCTTTAAGCAGCAGGTAATTACCGGCCTTAACTATACTGCGAAAACTGCACCCGTAATAAAAACAAAAACTCTCCATATTTCACACTCATTCAATTAATTGACGCAAAGATACATGAAATAATCAAGGTTTCTGCAAGATTCATGTGGCGGACAAGAATATCAACTGTATCCGAGGCTTGTTTGATTTTAAAAGCTAACACACAACACAAAAGCCGTCCTGACAACGTACGTGATGAAAAAAACATGTACGTGATGAAGTAAAACACGTATGTGATGAAACCAAGCGCGTATGTGATGAAACCAAACACGTACGTGATGAAAAAAAGCACATACGTGATAGAAAAAAACACGTGCGTGATGAAACCAAACACGTACGAAATGAAGTTAAACACTTACGTGATAGAAAAAAACACGTGTGTGATGAAATCAAACACGTACGCAATGAAGTTAAACACGTACGTGATAGAAAAAAACACGTACGTACTTTTTCTCACTTTTTATGCTAAGAGATATAACACCGGCACATTAACCTGTTAATTATGAGCGCTATGATCATTTTAATGAAAAACCCGGCCAATCCGATCAGCACGATTTCTGACCGGATTTTGACCATACTGGCATATTTTTTGACATTGGCGGCTCAGTTGACTTTCTTATATCGAACTAAATTTCGAAAACATAAAACTATACATGAAAGACAAGCTCTTTATTGAACAATACCGTCAAAAGCATTAACATCTTTTCATTTCCCGGTTGTAACTAATCCTTTACTTCAGGCGTCTTAATGAAAAACGGGAAAGGCCACCCCGTATTGAGAAATATTCAGGTAACAAAAGATTAAAACGATGAAACAACTATTGATTGCATTCATACTGTCCACCTGTATGATACAGGGAGTTTTTGCACAAAATATAAATATACAGGGTGTTGTAAAAGACGCTAAAAACCAGGAAGCGATAGAGTTTGTAAATGTGGTACTGCAAACGGCCGACTCTGTTTTCACAGACGGTGCGGCATCCGATAGCAGGGGACATTTCTCGCTCTCCGCCCCGGCGCCCGGCAGTTACCGACTCAACGTATCAAGCCTGGGATATGCCGCACAGTCATTTATGCTGGATATAAAGGAACATATCACCCTGGCCGACATCCTTATGGAGGATGTGGCCGTGGCGTTGGATAACGTCACCGTCAGCGCCTCCAACCTGAGCAGCAGCATAGACAAAAAGCTGATCTTCCCATCAGAACTTCAGGTAAAGGCTTCGACAAACGGTATCGACCTGCTCCAGCAGCTTATGCTGCCAAAGTTAATGGTTAACCCGCTTTTCAACGAGGTATCGCTGCCCGGCGGCGGCGAACTGCAATACCGCATCAATGGGGTCAAAGTCGAGATACAAGACGTTATAGCCCTGCTGCCGGCAGACATCATACGAATAGAGTTTCATGATAATCCCGGACTGAGGTACGGTAACGCCGAAGTCGTGCTCGACTACATCGTACGCAGGCCCGAAACCGGGGGAAGCATCGGACTTAACCTATACGACGGCGCCGCCTATACCAAATGGGGGAACAATAACGTGAATGGAAGGATAAATCATAAAAAGTCTGAGTTTTCGGTCAACTACGACATAAGTCACCGTGATTTCTACGAGGTCTGGAGAGACAATGAAGAGCAGTTCACCTTTGCCGACGGCCGAACGATGCGCCGCAAGGAAGCCGGCGAACCCGGCCACCTTGAGATGTATTGGCAGCACCTGAACACTACGTACAGCTTCCATAACGGCAATAAAATCTTCAACGCCACATTACGCTATTATACGCAAAACCGTTCGCATAATGATTATAAAGGCACGCTATATAACATGGCCGATCCCTCAGACGCCGTCAGAATGGCAGACCTCTCGTCTGATAAAACCCATCGCCCTGCCCTCGACTTATACTACCAGCAAAACTTTAAGAACGAGCAGACACTGGTGTTCAACGTCGTAGGCACATATAATTATACCGCCAATACACGTATATATAATGAAAGCCGTGGCGGTATACAGGTCACCGACGTTAACAACCTTGTAACAGGCCACAAGTATTCATGGATAGGAGAAGCGATATATGAAAAGAAGGCCGGTGCAAACCGCATCAGCGCAGGCCTGCGCCACAACCAGTCTTTCTCCGACAATACTTATACTAACGAACTTCGCTACGACACAAAAATGGACCAGGGCGAAAGCTCCGCATATGCAGAGTTTAAAGGAAAGGCCGGCAAACTTGACTACACCCTCGGAATGAGCGCCATGCGTGCATATTTCAGTCAGGCCGGAGATGATTATGACTACTACACACTCAATCCCCGCATAGTCATTCACTACACGCTTCCAGGGCGTTCATTCATAAGGCTGAGGTCTGAGATGAGCAGAATGGCTCCTTCATTGTCCAACCTCAGCGACGTGAGCATGACTATCGATTCGCTGCAGATACAGCGCGGTAATCCGGCCCTGAAACCATTCCTGCGCTCTTTCTCAGAGCTTACCTACGAGTTCCAGAAAGGCATATTTTACAGTAATCTCACAGGGATATACGAGTATCGGCCGGATGCCATAATGGACGAAAAATACCTTGAAGGCGACAATATCATACAAACATGGAATAATCAAAAGAGCTGGCAGCGGCTAAGCAGCCGCCTCACGCTGCGCGCAGGCCCGATAAAAGACATCTTCCAACTCTCCGTAACCGGCGGAGTGAACCACTACCTCAGCCAGGGAAACACATACCGGCACAGCTATACCAACTGGTACACCTTCGCGGAAGGCTCAGCCACGTACAAAGGGTTTACGGCTGCGCTCGGGATGGAAACCTCCTGGAACTGGTTCTATGGTGAAACAATGGACGGCGGCGAGAATATACACTACGCTATGCTTGGGTACAAATACAAGGACCTGTCATTCTCCCTGGGGATGTTCAATCCCTTCGCAGATAATTACAGGGTGGATACGGAGAACCGCTCGCAGTACGCTTCCTACAAAAAGTCGCACTACATTAACGAAAGCTCCCGCATGGTAGTTCTACGGCTGACGTATAACTTTTCCTTCGGCCGCACCTTCAAAGCCGGCGAAAGGCGTCTTAACAATGCCGACGAAGATTCCGGCGTGATGAGCGCCGGCAAATAAAACGACAACGTGCAGATCGTGAGGGAGACGTGCTCTCCGGTAATTACAGATGCCCCTAAGCACAAAGGAAGCTATCCGCTTCCTTTGTGCTTAGACTCATTGCTGCGGCGCATCCGCCTCGCCCGGCATCACCGGCTCAATGATTTGTCCCTTCAACGGGCCGGAACTATAGGTAAGCGTAACAGGCAGGGCGTATTCTATGACCCGGGGCGTCTTGAGCAGGCCGGAGCCATCGAAGCGCGTAACGACACGCAGTGTGAGGCCCTCGCAGCCGCCCATAACATAAGGCGCGCGTACCAGCAGGCGCGAAGGCTGATTCTCACTTATACGGCAGGCGCCCCACGTGTAACCGCTTTCGTCCACGAAGAAGACGCCTATGCCCGACTCCATAGAACCGTCGGACTGCTCAATGCCCATCACTTTGATCTTATCCCCGGTGATGATGATATTGTCACCCATCGTTACCGTACCGTCGGTCTTCTCCGACGCCACGTCGGTCACAAGCATTATCCGCGCCCCTGAGTCAGCCACGCCCATAACATCTACGTCCACATCCTGCAACGCCTCGTGCACAGATTTAGCCAGCACAGTGTCTACCGTCAGGCGGTGCTTATCCCTTGTAAAAGCCTCCTTGGCCATCCAGTGGCCGATAATACGCGGCGTGAAGTGTACAAATCCGTCATACACATCGTACCCCTCAAGGACGAACTGCTTTTTGGCAGCATTAGCCCTGTCGAGTATAGTCTTAATAATATCAGGTTTCACATCGCTACCCTTTTCCACGATACGGTCAATTATGTCTTGCTGGCAGCGTGTACTGCCGGCGGCGTCTACATCAGCAACGAAATTTGTCTGGCCCGGCGTCTGCCTGTTTGACCTCAGCCAGACTTTCCATAAATACTTTTTCATAATTAGTAATGTTTTAAGCGATTTATAATAAATATATAATTAAAAAACCTGTAACATAGCGCCGTACGAAAAATCAACCGGCACTCGTCTCCCATAACCGCAGACGTTCCCTGCTGCATGCATGAAATCCGATAAAGATATATCTTTTTAAGAACTACCCTTCATCACGGCAAATCCAATAGTTCACTTTTTGCGCCATCTTTTCAATAAATTTGTTCATCAAATCAAACCTGTATACAACTCCACTTTTCCAGCCGTCACCGCAGCCCCTTGCCGTCATGCAGGCGAAACGAAGCAATGACGACTGAACACTTATTGAGCGTACTTTTATCCGCAGATGCCACGGAAGAGACAGTAGGTGCATGATTTTCTTGTGGGCGTTTGTATGAAAGGTGTTGTGGCAGAGAATATTTCGTCCAGACAGGTTTGCAGGGAGGTCTCAAAGAGGGCGGAGTATTGACTGAATTCATCTACCGGCTCTGATTTTCCTCTCTCGATATGCAGTTGTACCGATGGGTCGAAACTGCCGGAGAATAGTGAGCGCATGTAGTAGATGACGGGGCGGAGCGGGTGCCCGTCGTATTCAGGCATGCGTTCATACATCCATGCGTACATGAAAACCTGCATGACGGCTTTTGGACGGTCTTTTTCACGCATGTCAAAGAGACTTTCCACGCTGCGGAAAGACTGTAGTCCCGTTCCGCTTTTATAGTCTGTTATACGCGTTGCGCCATCGGACGACTGGTCTATACGGTCGATAAAGCCTTTCAGTTGTATTTCGGAGCCATCGGTCAGGGTGAGCTGGGTGTTCATCTTCTTTTCAGAGGCGATGTAGCGAAAGGGAGTGAGCGTCCTGGCGTCATATTCAAGTATCTTTTCCGCATACTTGCGTATCATCTCTCCCGCCAGGAAGTTTTGTCCCTCCAGAGGGCGTTGCGCAGTGGTTTTGAAGAATATTTCGGCAAAGGCGGCGGCTATGGTGCGCGACAGGGCAGGGGTGTCTTTCTTTATGGCCTTTAAGAGGTCGGCGGTTACTGTTTTGCCTGTGAAGGGCCTGTAGATATCTTCCATGACCTTGTGCAGGATGCTTCCGAAGACGTTGCTTTCTATCGTCTGGCTGATTTCTTCTTCCTCCCTGACGCCTTCAACGAAGGTGAAGTAAAACTTGAGCGGGCAGTCGAGCCATGTGTTTATTGCACTGGCCGAGATGGCCCTTTGACCTCCTTTACGGTAAGCTGAAAGCAGCTCCATCACGCGCGGGTCTTTTTCTATCCTGATGGCGGGGGGGGCGGAAGAGGAGACGTTGTATACGATCAGTTTCCTGTGCAACGGCGTCTGATAGTGGTAGTGCAGTTGGTGTATAAAGCGGCTTGCTTCGCCCGTACGCAGGGCATTGTTTCTGGAGTCGTATAGCAGGCTGATGCGGCTTGCTCGGTGGATAAGACGATAGAAGTGGTAGGCCCATACGCTGTCCTGGTGTTCATACGTGGGTAGTCCGAACCCCCTGCGGAGGTTGTATGGTATGAAGGATGAGGAGGCTTTTTTCTGTGGGAATATGCCTTCGTTCATGGAGAGGATGATGAGCCGGTCGAAGTCCAGGGCGCGCGTTTCGAGAACGCCCATTATTTGCAGTCCTGACAGTGGCTCGCCCCTGAAGGGTATGGACAGTGTGGCGGTGAGCCGTCGGAGGAGGCGCAGGTAAGTGTCGAGCTTCATGTCTACCGTGTTTTCCGCCATCGCATCTTTCAGTTGGTTCACTGTGGCGATGAAGTGGAAGATAAATTCCTGCTCGATGTCTATCACGGATGCCGGGGCGGTGGATTCGGCATGGGCGTCGCATGGCTCTTCGCCTCTCCCGGTTATTTTATATAACTCTGTCAGGACGGACAGGAGGTAGGCGGAGGCGTCGGCGGCATCTTCAACGGGGGTGAAAAGTGTCTTCAGGAAGGGTGTTGCGCCTAACATTTCTGAGGGGATGTATACGCGGTTGTTCTGCGTGATCTGTCTTGCCATTTCGGGTATTATATCCGGGGCTGTAGAGGCTATATATCTGTGATTGAGTATCGGCAGGACGTCGCGGAAATAGAACGAAGGCTGGCGGTCTGCATAGCGTACGTGCTTGTGCATGGTCAGGATATAGTCTGCCAGGGAGGCGACGGGAGTTCCGGCCAGTGGGTATCCCATTGTGACGTTGATGCGCTTTATGTGTCCCGGTATGGCGTTCAGGACGGGGATAAGCAGGCGTTCATCTGGTAAGACCACCGCCGTGCGCAGGCTTTCTTCTTCGGTCATGCCGTCGGTGACGTTTAGGAGGTTATACACCTGTTTGGCCTGCCCCGTGGCCGAGGGTATGCTTATCACTTCTATGTATGGCCGGGTAAGGGAGACGGGTTCCGGTGCAGGAAGTGTATGCTGTGATGGGAACATCCTGATGTTGCGTTCCACAAAGAAAGAGGCCCGGTTGTCTTTGTCGGTTACTTTTGTGGATTCATAGTCCCAGTAGAAATCGGCTATTCCTTTCTTTTGCAGTTGCTGCAATAGTTTTTCTTCTACAGGCGAAAGAGCGTTGAGTCCTACGAAAACCACCTTCTGATACGGCAGGAAATACTCGTCGTCCGGTTCGCCATTATCGATACGTTCCACTACCTCGCGGGCTATCATTCCTTCGTATCCTTTCCCCTCTGCTGCAAGCGTCTCGCGCAGTTCGGTATATAGCCCGCAGAGGATTTGCCATGCGGAGAGGAAGTTTTGCATCCCCTTCCCGGACGGGCTGAAAGACGACCAGAAGGAGCGTATGGCTTCTATCTGGGCTTCACTCAGGAAGTTAAAGTCTGACTCCATCGCCCGCAGGTCGGTCACGTTGGAGAACAGCATACGGGCATTGACTAGGTATTTGTCTACGTCGTCAAAGTCGTTCAGCAGCATTTCGCCCCAGTGCACGAACTCGTCAAACGTTTCATCTGATGCGCTTTGCCGGGAGTAAATTTTATACAGTGCAAAGAGCATATGTATGCGCCCGGCCACCTGCTTGCGGCTCAGCTCCAGGAACAGGTCGCTTATGGTAAATATGGCGGGCGAGAATATCGGCTTTCCTGCCGCTTCCGAAAGATATTTCCTGAAGAACAATCCTGCACGCCGGTTGGGGAATACAAAAGCCTGCCGGCTCACATCTGCGCCGTATTGCGAATAAAAGAGTGTGGCTATCTGTTGAAGGAATGGTTTCATTTTTTACGCAAAAGATGCGAAAAGTACGTCCTTTCGGCGCGCTTTTCGCATCCTCTTTTTTTCGTTTCATAATAGCTGTTTCATACGCCGTATTTGTCCAGGTCGGCCGCTTTCACGCGGAAAATATGTCCGTTACGGGAAAAAACCAGTTCTCCGTTTTCTTTTTTCTTTTCGGAAACCAAACGTTGGAACGCTATACTTGCTCCTTTAACGACCATTTCCTCGAATTCTCTAATTTCTTGCTCATTCATACTGTTCAAGTTTATTAAAAACCGCGGGTTTGTATATTTCTTTTTTTTCGTTTTTAAATCCTTTAGCTATGATTGCCATCGGCGACATTGAGTTGTCTGTCATCATCCAGTAATCGCTGGCCGGCAGATAAAGCTCAAACAGATTACGTATGCCGGACCCGTATCGTCTCCTTATAGTACTTTCGGCAATGTTATGTCCTCCGGCGGCGACCCTCATCTTTACACGTTCCACAGCCAGATCGGGAGTATTAAGCCAAAGATACAGCAGGGTGACATAATAGCCCTTTTCCTGTGCCTCCTGCATCAATTTAACAACAGAACGTGTGGCAAGTGTGGTCTCCAGAGCAAAAGTCTCGCCTGCTGCGATTAGTTCTTTTATCCGTCTGTGCATTATCCGTCCCGCTTCCACGGCCACGGCTATGCTGTCGGCATTAAAAGGCGATAGCCCCTTCGCTATTTCATCAGAATTGACAAACTCTCTGCACTTCAGCATTTCCGGCAATATGGTGTAGGATGCTGTTGTTTTTCCTGCTCCATTGCAACCTGATATAACATACAAATATGGCACCTTCTCATATTTTTATCGGCGCAAATATAAGTATTAGTTTTATATGGCAATGGGTTTTCGGTACAAATATATCTAAAATGTGCAGAAGATATACTTGAATCCGGTTACTTCGTCATTCAAAGCCTGTGTTTTGTATAATTATCTACCCAGAAGAGGCGGCTTATTACGTCGTCGGAAACGAATATTCCCCTTTTCGAAAGCCTCCACCGGTCGCCTTCTTCACACAGTATACCGCCGTCAATGAAGGCTTTAGCCTGCTTCTTGCAGTATAGGTATTTCCGTTCACCGAACGTCGTCAGGATGTGTCCGATGCTTATCCCCTGCCGGCATCGGAGGCCGGTCATTATGTATTCGTTGTATCTGGCGTTTTCGTCCAGGCGTTCGCTTTCCACATCTGGGAGACCTTTCAGAATGCCTTCCACGTAGCGGCTGAGGGAGGATACGTTCCATTGACGGCTTTGCGTGTCATAGGAGTGGGCCGAAGGGCCGATCCCCAGGTACTTCCTGTCGGTCCAGTAGCCGCTGTTGTGGAGCGAGAGGTATCCGGGAAGTGCGAAGTTGGATATTTCGTAATGCAGATACCCTGCCTCCGGGAGACCGGCGGTCAGAAGTTCGAACATCTCAAGGCTGACATCCTCGCTCACCGGCCGTACGCGCCCTTCTTCCTTCATACGGTAAAGCGGCGTGTTTTTTTCGTATGTCAGGTGATAGGCTGAGATGTGGGGCGTCTCCAGACGCAGAGCCTCCCGGAGGTTATACTCCCACATAGCCGTGGTTTGCCCCGGTAATCCATACATCAGGTCTATACTGACGTTATCATACTTCCCCAACTCCCGGCACAGACTGACGGCCTCGACAGCCCTGTCGGCGTTATGCCGCCGGCCCAGCAGGCGCAAGTCCTGATCGTTAAAACTCTGCACCCCCATGCTGATGCGATTGAAAGGCATCCGGCCGAGTGACAACACATATGACGGCGTCATATCGTCAGGGTTGGCCTCCAGCGTAATTTCCGCCCCCTCTTTGACAGTGAACAGCCGGTAAATGGCATCAAACACCTTTTCAAAGTCCGCCGGCGTCAGCACAGACGGCGTCCCACCGCCAAAATAAACCGTCTCCAACGCTTCGCCGCCTATATATTCCCTGCGAATCGACATCTCTTCAACTATAGCAGCCAGGTACGACTCTTTATAGCGTACCGCCTGCGTGTTGGAAAAAAAGTCGCAATACACGCACCGTTTCACACAAAAAGGAACATGGATATAAAGTCCTGCCATATACGTATAGTTTATCCCCGCAAAGATAAGGAAATACCCCTGACTCCCGGCCGCACACGCCTTAGACGATGGATAAGGTGAACCTTTGAGCGGATTATGGTCTATTGGGTTGCTTTGTTTCGCTCATTTTGAGAGAGGTTAAATTGGCAAGGCGGTTGCAATGTGTTACAACTTTCAGTATGTTTGCATCATGAAAAGGAAAATAATAGCATACGAAGATTATTACAAAGATTTTCTTGATTCACTTGATATAAAAACAAAGTATAAAGTCTTATATGGGTTATTGCTGTTGGAAACACAAGACCGTTTGCCGTCAAAATATGTGAAACATATCAAAGATGGGATTTTTGAACTTCGTATAGAGTATAACAGTAATATATACAGGATTTTTTTCTGCTTTGATGGAGATTACATAGTTATATTATTCAATGGATTTCAGAAGAAAACGCAAAAAATTCCATCTGCCGAAATTGATAGGGCCATTAGATTAAAGAAAGAATATGAACGAAAAAAATATGAAGAAAATGAAAATTTATGACGTGTCCGCAGAGTTGGATGAATACTTCGGAAAAGAAGGCTCCCCTTCCCGAATCGAAGCGGAAGAAAAGGCTTTGGCTTTCTTTGCCGGACAAATGGTAGAAGAGGCGAGGAAAAAGGCGCATATTACGCAGAGTGAGTTAGCAAAACGTATAGGGGTTGATAAATCCTATATATCGAAAATTGAAAACGGCATAATTGAACCAAAATTTTCCACTTTTTACAGAATTATGAGCGCCATAGGATGTAGAATAGAATATTCACTTCAACTTTGAAAGGATTTGATTTGTAGTTGATGCGTGGCGTTAAATTTTGGTGCGACCACCCTGACTATGTGAGGATACTGAAAAAAATCATTTACTTTGCGCTCTTGTTTTTAATAATGAATTTATACTATTGGAGCGTATGGCACAAGAGGATGTTTTTAAGAAGATAGTTTCCCACTGTAAAGAGTATGGTTTTGTATTTCCGTCGTCGGAAGTGTATGATGGCTTAGGCGCTGTGTATGATTACGGCCAATATGGGGTTGAGTTGAAAAATAATATAAGGAAATACTGGTGGGACAGCATGACGCTGCTGCACGAAAACGTAGTCGGGATAGACTCTGCCATATTCATGCATCCATCTATCTGGAAAGCCTCCGGCCATGTGGACGCCTTTAACGACCCCCTGATTGACAATAAAGACTCTAAGAAACGCTATCGCGCCGATGTACTGGTGGAAGAATATCTGGCCAAAATAGACGAGAAGATAGAAAAGGAGGTCGAGAAAGCCGCCCGCCGTTATGGCGGCGCCTTTGACGAAGCGCAGTTCCGCTCCACCAACACCCGCGTGTTGGAGCAACAGTCCAGACGCGAGGCCGTACATGCGCGTTTCGCAAAAGCCCTGAACGAGTCCGATTTTGAAGAACTCCGACAGATCATACTCGACGCAGAGATAGTCTGCCCGGTATCCGGAACGCGCAACTGGACGGAGGTAAGGCAGTTTAACCTCATGTTCGCCACCGATATGGGCTCTACGTCTGAGGGAGCGATGAAGATATACCTCCGTCCGGAAACAGCACAGGGTATATTTGTCAACTTCCTGAACGTTCAGAAGACGGGCCGTATGAAGATACCTTTCGGCATAGCCCAGACAGGGAAGGCCTTCCGCAACGAGATAGTGGCCAGGCAGTTCATCTTCCGCATGCGCGAGTTCGAGCAGATGGAGATGCAATTCTTCGTTCGCCCGGGCGAAGAGATGGAATGGTTTAACAAATGGAAGGCCGTGCGCCTGGCATGGCACAAAGCACTGGGTCTGGGAGATGCGAAATACCGCTATCATGACCATGACAAGCTGGCCCACTACGCCAATGCCGCTACGGACATAGAGTTTGAGATGCCCTTCGGCTTCAAGGAAGTAGAAGGTATACACAGCCGCACCGACTTTGACCTCAGCCAGCACGAAAAATATTCGGGTAAGAAGATGCAATACTTCGACCCGGAACTCGGACAAAGCTACACGCCATACGTCATAGAGACGTCCATCGGCCTCGACCGCATGTTCCTGAGCATTATCTCAGGCTCGTACACCGAAGAGACGCTCGGAAGCGGCGAAAGCCGCGTTGTACTGAAGCTGCCCCCCGCTCTTGCACCAGTCAAACTGGCAGTGCTGCCGCTGGTGAAGAAAGACGGTTTGCCGGAAAAAGCCGAAGATATAGTCAACATGCTGCGCTTCGACTTCCGTTGCCAGTATGACGAGAAAGACTCCATCGGCAAGCGCTACCGCAGGCAGGACGCCATAGGCACACCCTATTGCATCACAATAGACCATGATACGCTGAATGACGGCAAGGTGACTATCCGCTTCCGCGACACGATGGAACAGGAACGGGCGTCGATAGGCAAACTGCATGAAATAATCGCCGAAAAGGTGAGTATGAAGAATTTACTGAAGAAGATAAACGACTGAGAAAGATGAAAACATACCTTTATTTACTGCTATCGGCCTTTATAGCCGCTTTACTTCCCTCCTGTGGAGACAGCAATGACGACGTGGTCGTTGACGAAGCCTGGAAATCGGCCAACGAAGAAGCGTTTAACAATCTGACCTTCGACCCGTCTTATACCCGTATAACTTCATTCTCGAATATGGGGTATATATTTTATAAGGCGATAAAAAGCGGTACGGGCGACAAACCGGTTTACTTCACCAGCAGGGTGAAGGTTTATTACACCGGCAGCCTTATAGACGGCAAAGTTTTTGACAGTGCCGAGCATCCCGACAAACTGCCTGCGGAGTTTGCCGTCGGAGACGTGATAGACGGCTGGCGAACCGCACTCCAGTACATGCACGAAGGCGACCGTTGGGAGATATGGATCCCGCAGGAACTGGGCTATGGCTCAAGCGCGCAGAGCAGCTCAGGACTGGTCAGTATCCCAGCCTATTCCACCCTGAAGTTTGAAGTAGAAATAGTCAAAGTGTTCGGGACTGAAGAACCCTGAAACAACCACTGAACCGCGGAGGGGCTATGATTGTTGTAAGGAAGACGGATGAGATAAAAGATACAGACGGCCTGGCGGCCACGACAGGCTTCTTCGACGGAGTGCACGGGGGACACAGGTTCCTTATCGATACCCTGAAAGACGCCGCCCGCATCCGCCGGTTACCCTCGGCGGTAATCACCTTTTCGCAACACCCGCGCACCGTACTGCATGCAGAATATCAACCCAGACTGCTCAATTCACCCGAAGAAAAACTGGCGCGCCTTGCCGGTACCGGCGTAGATTACTGCATCTTGTTAGACTTTACCACAGCCCTGTCGGAACTCACGGCAGAGGAGTTTATCTCTTCCGTACTGTCGGAGCAGTGGAAAGTAAAAACCCTGCTGACAGGCTACGACCACAGGTTCGGACGCGACAGGGCCGACGGCTTCCCTCAATATGCCCGGTATGCATCCGCCTGCGGAATGGAAGTACTTGAAACTCCGCCATTCATTGACGGCGGAGTGGCGGTAAGCTCATCCGAAGTGAGAAAGCAGCTTGCCGCCGGACACGTAGAAAGGGCCGCCCGCCTCCTGACATATCCTTACCGGCTGAAAGGACGTGTAGTGCATGGAGACGGGATAGGCCGTACGATAGGCTTCCCTACCGCCAATATACAGATAGATGAACCATTCAGGATGCTGCCGTGCGAAGGCGTTTACGCTGTCGAGGCAGTCTTGCCGGAAGGGAAATACAAAGGCATGATGTATATAGGACGTCGCCCTACGCTCGGCGCAGGTGATCCAGAAGTCGCATTAGAGGTTAACATGCTGGACTTTACAGGCGATATTTATACGAAAGAGATAACCGTTTCGTTTATCCGTTATATGCGCGGAGATATGCGTTTCAACTCGATGAAAGAACTGAAAGAGCAGTTGGAACGGGACAGGGAAACAGCGTATAGCGTATTATCCGTCACATAAAACTGAAAAAACATATGCCATTCTACGAAGCGATAGACACGCTCAGGGGTATGATCTCACGCCCTTCTTTCAGCAGGGAAGAAGAAGAAGTGGCCGATTACCTGCAAAAGACCTGGCAGGAAAACGGCTTCGCGGTGAATCGCAGGGGGAACAATCTGTGGATACTTGCCCCGGGATTCAGCGGCGGAAAGCCTTCGCTGTTGCTTAACTCGCACATAGACACTGTCAGGCCGGTAGCCGGATGGACAAAGCAGCCGTTTGCAGCCCTGGAGTGCGAAGACGGTAAGCTGTACGGACTGGGCAGCAACGATGCCGGGGCAAGCGTGGTATCCATGTATTCGGCATTCCGAATATTGAGCGAAAGGGAACAGCCCTATAACCTCATATTCATGGCCTCCTGCGAAGAAGAAATATCCGGTAAGGGCGGAGTGGAGAGCGTTCTGGGCGAACTGCCTCCGGTGAGTTTCGCCATCGTCGGCGAACCGACAGGCATGCATCCCGCCGTGGCCGAAAAAGGACTGATGGTGCTTGACTGCACGGCTACGGGAAGGGCCGGGCACGCTGCGCGCGAAGAAGGTGTGAACGCCATTACCAGGGCGATGAAAGATATAGAATGGTTCAACACCTACCGCTTCCCTGAGAAAAGCGACCTGCTGGGGCCGGTCAGGATGAGCGTCACAATGATAAACGCCGGCACGCAGCATAACGTCATACCCGACCGCTGCGAGTTTACCGTCGATATACGCACCAACGAATTTTACTCCAACAAACAACTGTTCGACCTTATCCGGGAGCATGTCCACAGCGAGATCAGGGCTCGCAGCTTCCGCCTTAACTCATCACGCACCGACGTGACACATCCCTTTGTCCGCCGCGCCTCTATGCTGGGCAAACAACCCTTCGGCTCGCCTACACTGAGCGACCAGGCCCTGATGCCATTCACATCGGTGAAGATGGGGCCCGGCGATTCGACCCGCTCACATGCGGCCGACGAATATATCCGCCTGCCTGAGATCAGGGAAGCAATCGATACCTATGTATGCCTGCTGGACGGTTTAGACATCGGATAGAGCATGCTTAAGGATATACTTCAAACCGTCGTAACGCGCTACCTTGTAGCTCTTCTTAACCTTGCGCTTATGTTTGTCAACGCACGCGTACTGGGCGTCGAAGGAGTAGGCCTTATCGGACTTATATGGGCGTCGGTAAGTATTAATGTAACTGTTAACAGCATCTTCAGCGGCAACACCCTGGTTTATTTCCTGAACAAATACCCCATCTCCATACTCTATCCCACAGCCATCCTGTGGATATTTGCCGGCTCGGCCGTAAGCTGCGCCGTATTAAGCTTTTCGGGCCTGTTGCCCGGAGGCTATGCGTTGGATATTTACGTATTGACGGTACTGTATTCGACAGGTATAGCCCATTCACGTCTGCTGCTGGGGAAAGACTGTGTCACGGGATTTAACATCACCCAGGTATTACAGGGCGGACTGCTGTTTTTTGCAGCAGTCGCCTTTTATTATCTTCTTCACCGGCAAGACGTAAACGCCTACATATGGAGCCTCTACCTCACTAACGGGGCCGCTGTCGTTGTCAGCCTGCTGCTTCTGCTGCCATATTTGCGCAAGGCCGGGCGTGGCGCGGAAGAAACCTGTGCCGGCCGGCCGGAGCTTTTACCCATGCTGAAAGACATGCTGACATATGGCCTGTGGGGAAGCGCCGACAATATAGCCGAAGCCTTCACATTGCGTCTCAACTACTTTCTGGTGGAACGTTTTGCAGGTATAAGCGGCGTCGGCCTGCTGGACGCAGGAACCAAAGTGTCGGAAAGCGTCTGGAATATCAGCCGCAGCATAGCCTCCATCGAATACAACCGAATAGCCAAAAGCAGGGATAAAAAAGAGCAAAGGCGCATAACCGTCAAACTTCTCAGACTCACTTTCATTGCCGTATCAGCCATGATAGCCTGCGTCATGCTGGTACCCGAATGGGTGTACACCGATTACCTTTTCGGGCGCGACTTTATGGGAATCCGCGAAGTCATTGCTGCTCTGTCGGCCGGCATTGTCGCAATGGGGTGCAACACAATACTTAGCCATTATTTTATCGGCAGCGGAAGAGTCAGATACAGCGCAATATCATCATTCACAGGTCTGGCCGCCCTGCTTGCAGCCGGTTCGGCTCTAATCCCCGCGTACGGCATCACAGGCTCAGCCGCCAGTCAGAGTATAGCCTTCTGCATCATGCTGCTATTTTCGCTTACCACCTTTATCAGGCTTAACAGCTCAAAAAAATAACGGAAATCATAAGTCATTAAAAAAGCGATCACCGTTTGGTACCTGACTTTTACAGGGGGACACCTGGCGATGCTATCAATATTATGTTCGCAACGGCAGCATTTAACTTCAAAAGAGCGATGAGAATTCTTTTGTGGTTCATAACAAAAGTGGTATTTATTTATTACTGTCCGCTAAAACCAGGAACAAACAAATGAATACCTTTTGCCGCCTGATTTCAGGCGGGAATAGTTTTTTATTCTGAAAAGTAAGCCCTCCCTTTATATATTTATTCAAAAAGAGCCGGCTCCGGGGCAGAGAGGGCTGTCCGGTAAAATATGTACACTTACTCATGTGATACTTTTGTTGTTTGCAGGTACAATGCTATCGCTAAAAGGACCGATACTAACCTTATTTCGACATAAGAGAAACACTCACGCGAGCGGCGCCACAGGGCATTTTAAAGGGACGCCTGCTTATCCCGAATCCGGATTTTACCCGTTATTTTTAGAAGGACCTTCTTAAGGCCCTATGAAGCTCCTTCTTAAGCCCCTATGAAGGACCTTCATAAGCGTTAGTGAAGGACCTTCTTAAGCCCTTATGAAGGACCTTCTAAAATCCTGATGAAGCGCCTTCTCAGGCATTAGTGAAGTATCTTCTTAAGTATTAGCGAAATATCCTGCCTGACCCCCTCCCCCCAGTCGTCACTGCTGATGACGACCAGGGGAGCGGTTGCTTTTCTTACATCGAACTCATGTCAATAATGGAAGACCGGTTTGCCCGATAATAGGACGCCTGTTCCCTCGCTCAGGGGACGCCGTTTCCTTCGCTCAGGGGACGCCGACTTCCCAGCAAGGTAAGACCAGCTTCCCGGCTAAGGTAAGACCAACTTCCCGGCTAAGGTAAGACCGACTTGTCTGGTAAGCCGGTATTCCGGTAAAGGCTTTCGGTGTGTGCTGACGCCGGAAGGCGTCTGAGACGGATAACCTGCAAGCCCTTTAGGGCGCAGCTCGGTGTAGAGCAGTCAACCACTTAGAACTGCGAAGCTGTTCAACAGGGGTGTGTTTTGCCGTGGCTTTCGGATAAGAGATGCCTTACGACTCTCTGTTTTTTAGCTTCCTGACGGTGTGATTTATTTATCGCAGACTGATGTTTATTGGTTTATCGGATTATGGCTTAAAAGACTGACCAACAGCAGACAGTGAGCATCAGTGGCGATGGCGTAAATATGTGCGGGTTGGTTTGGTGAATGTTTGTATTGGTTTGTAGCCGGAAATGGTGAACTATTGGGGCGGGAATAGCGCGGTGGAGGTGAACTTCAGGGATGGTTTTGATGAGGGTATTCGGTTGATATACAGTAGCTTTGTCACGTAATTTAAAATTATTCAATATGAAACAGCTTGGTTTTTTTCTCGTGGCGATGCTCATCGCCACTTCCGCCTGCAACAAAGCAGGCGATCCTGAAGAAGGAGGCGTAACTATCGAAAAGGGACGT
>JAISBL010000036.1 GCA_031266215.1 Tannerellaceae bacterium
AATCCTGTTGTTTCCTCCAGCGAAGGAGTCAGCACCAGCACCAACAGCGAAAGTTACAGCATAGTGGATTATTCAGATGCTACTGCCCCTGCATCCGCACAGTTATATTATGTGAGTGCGACAAATGCCAAACCTCAGGCCGAGGTTGAAGCCCTTCACGGTACGCATTCTAATGCTATCAGCGTCGGCATCAGCGAACCGGTCGCAATGACTTACTCTTCTTCCGGCTACATGAGCACTGTCACTATCACTATGCCCAAAACAACCGTACCTGTTGACCTCAAAGTAAGGCTTACCGGTACAACCGGAGATAAGGATTCCGTCAGCATTATAAGCGTGCCGGATTATACCGACCCAAGGTATGAGATACAAACCGGGCTCAAGCCGGTGCTTGCCGGCGGAAAATACTGGGCGCCGGTTAACGTGGGCGCTACCCAACTGGGTGTGTCTACTAATATCCCGGCTACTCTGGCGCAGGGCGGTTATTATTTCCAGTGGGGACGCAATACGCCTCTGGCTCCAGAGACAGACGGGAAAGCGGCAGGAGCGTTGCTTACAATAGTAAACGGTCCTGTTGCATCTGTCGAGATAGCTGAAAGCGCTGAGTACGCAAATAAAGCTATTGGCAACGCCAGTGGTAATCTCGCGGCTGACTGGTTGGCAGCTCCGAGGAATGACGCTCTATGGACGGGCGCAAGAGCACAGGGGCCCTGTCCCGACGGCTGGAGGGTTGCTACCCTGACAGATAGCGATCCTGTAACAAAAGCTACTGGTGGTAAAGGTGCGTATATTAACGCCACTACTGATAAAAGGTTCCGGCTTAAGGGCGATAACGAGGGTGAGTATCTTTATTTTGCACCAAGAGGATATTATACAAACAAGACGCATAACGGTTCTACCAGTAACTATAATGGAAGCTCGTGGCTGGGCAGCATTGGCACTGGCTCTGGCAGCGACATTAATGGACAGTTCCTATATCTTCAGATAAACGTAGATGTAGTAAGCTACGCAGCAGGAGTTCATCGTGGTATGGCTATGCCGGTACGCTGCATCCAACAATAATATAAAACCAATTTGGAGTAATATCCAGGGCCTTCTTTAGCATGTGAAGATATGCGTTTTTCGGGGCGGGTGTCTTTTCCTCCGGGGAATCCGGGGAAAGGCGCCCGCTGCTTTTGCCGCCGCTGCCAACATAGCATTAATCACATCCCTTTGTAATTCCACTCTTAGCGCGGACGGCAAACACAGGATGACGGCAAGGGGGTATGCTTTGTGGTCTAATTGTTTTGGATGTGTTGTTGAGGTATCATAATTTGATTATCTTCGCGACCTGTTTAAAAACGAAAATAAAGTTCTTTCTTACAATGATAAATAGAACACTGATACGTATCAAGATTCTGCAAATAATATACGCCTACTATCAGAATGGCGCCGGCGACCTGAAAGCGGCGGAAAAAGATTTGCTGTTCAGCCTGCGGAAATCTTATGATTTGTATCACTATTTCCTTCTGCTCATAATTGCCCTTACTAATCTTCAGGAACGGATACTGGATGGCCGGATGCATAAGTATATGCCTACCGATGAGGAGCTGCATCCCAATATGCGGCTGGTGAACAATCGCTTTGCCAGGCAGTTGGAACTGAATGAGGGTTTGCAGCATTATGTGAACGAGTATAAAATATCGTGGGATAATGACCGTGATTTCCTGAGAGGCATGCTGGATACGCTGCTGGCTTCCGACCTTTATGCCGCCTACCTTGACGACCCGGACGATTCGTATGATACCGACCGGGAATTCTGGCGTACGGCCTTCAGGACGTTTGTCTGCGGAAATGAATCGTTTAATGAATACCTGGAAGATAAGAGTATATTCTGGAATGATGATGTGGATATTGTGGGAACATTTACGCTGAAAACCATCAAGCTGTTCAGTGAGCGGGAAGGGAGCAGACAGACGCTGATACCTATGTTCAACAATGAGGAGACGCGTGAGTTTGCACTTACATTGTTCCGCGAAAGCCTGTTGCACGGCGCAGAGATACGCGAGCGGATAGGACGGCATATGCAGAACTGGGAAACAGAGCGGGTGGCAAACCTCGACCTGATAATAATGCAGTTGGCTGTGGCCGAACTGATGGCGTTTCCTTCTATCCCGGTGAGCGTAAGTCTGAACGAATACATCGATATGGCAAAATATTACAGTACGCCCAAGAGCGGAACCTTTATCAACGGAATATTGAGCGCTATAGTTGATGAGTTAAAAAAAGAGAAGGTGTTATTCAAAGATTGATTATTATCACTACTTTTGAAGCCTGATTATACGCATATTAACTACCAAATTAAATAAAAGAATCATGAACGTATTAAGTATTTTGCTTGACTCTGCCGCCCCTTCGGCCACGGGAGCTTCGTCAGGGATTGTCAGTTTTTTGCCGATCATAGCTATCGTAATTATATTTTATTTTTTTATGATCCGCCCGCAGCAGAAGAGACAAAAAAACATCCAGAAGGCCCGCGAGGCTATTAAGGCGGGTGACAAAGTGGTTACAGCCGGCGGCATCTACGCACGGGTGAAGGAAGTGAGCGACAATTATATGTTGCTTGAGATTGCCGACGGAGTTCGCATCCGCATAGACAAGAATTCTGTCTTTGCTTCTTCGGAAGACGCTCAGCAGAAATAATCGCACAGCCGTAGCGCTATGATACGACTTGAACACCTGTTGTCTATATTCAAGTCTGTCCACAGGAAGATCAGACCTTTTTTCTCCCGTTTTAAGTGGAGGGAAGTTCTGACCTTTCTGTTTTTTTTACTCCTTTCATTCGTCTTCTGGGCCTTGCAGAGTATGCAGTCGGAGTATGAGATACAACTGCAAATCCCTGTCCAATACAAAGACATGCCCGGCGACATGGCTTTTGCAGGTACGCCTCCTCACGCAATAACCGTCCGCATACGCGACAGGGGCAGCGTACTGCTCAATTATACGCTTGGGCAGAAAAAAGCCTCCATCGCCGTCAACATTCAGGACACAACCCTTCTGCATGGCCGCAATGTCCTCCTTTTGTCTGCAAAAGACATAGAAGGTATGATAATGAAGCAACTGATACCTACTACCAGTTTGCTCAGCTTTGATCCCCAACAGATAGAAATGCCTTACAGTAAGCTGAAAAATAAAAGGCTGCCGGTACATTTCAGCGGCGATATACGGACGGCGCCGGGCTTTCTGGTATCGGGCGAGGTGGTGGTCTCGCCATCCATGACAGATGTATACGCGGCAGACGCTGTCCTTGCTTCCATGACTTCTGTGGAAACGGTTTATACTGAAATTCACAATGCTAACAAAGCAATCGACCGGCGGCTGAAACTGAAAGAAGTGCCCGGAGCGGTTTTTGAGCCCGGAGTAGTATCTGTTACGATCCATGTAGAAGAGTATACGCAAAAAACGCTTGAGATACCGGTTGTATGTACAAGTGTGGCGGAGGGATATACCATTCGGATGTTCCCTTCGACGGTGAAGGTGACCTGCAACGTGCCGCTGTCTCTTTTCAAAGAGTTGTCGGATAAAGATTTTGCTGTCGAAGTGATTGCCGCCGATGCAGAGCGAAGCGCTTCGGGCATGCTCCACGTGCGGTTACTAAAGAAGCCTGACGGGGTAGACCGCGTCACTATTTCGCCGGATAGCATTGAGTTCATACTGGAGCAAGGCAAATGATCAGGATAGGCCTGACAGGGGGAATAGGCAGCGGGAAATCAATGGTGGCTTCTTTGCTGGAAGTGCTGGGCGTCCCTGTCTATGAGGCAGATGCCGGGAGTAAACGGCTGATCGGCGCCTCTGCCCTGATACGCCGGCGGCTGACAGACCTGCTGGGCGAGTCTGTTTACAATGGGGCGGAGTTAGACCGCAAACGCCTTGCCGACTGTATCTTCAACGACCCGGAGATACTGAAACAGGTAAACGCCATTATCCATCCAGAAGTCGGCGCAGATTTCCTGGACTGGGCCTCGCGGCAGACCGCCGCTATATGCGCCATTGAGACGGCGATCCTTTTCGAATCGGGCTTCGACTGCCTTGTAGACATGTCTGTTATGGTATATGCCCCTGTGGAATTGAGGACCGGGCGCGTCGTGGCCCGCGATGGCGTCAGTCGCGAAGATGTTCTCCGCCGCATGCGCAACCAATGGCCCGACGAGGTTAAAAAGGCACGATCCGACTACATTATATATAATGATGGGCGCCAGGCGCTGCTCCCCCAGTTAAATAAGCTACTGGCCGATATGCCTGCCGCCTATTCGCGGCGGTAATAGTCTATGGCGTTCTGAACGGTATGATGCAGCAGCAACAGATGTTTTGCCTGCTCGTAGCTGATGCCAAGCTCATCCATCAGCATGCGCGCTCCGCGGTCGATAAGTTTATGGTTGGTCAGTTGCATATTAACCATCCGGTTGCCTTTCACCCGGCCCAGTTGTATCATGGTCGCCGTGCTGATCATGTTCAGTACCATCTTCTGGGCAGTCCCGCTTTTCATTCGCGTACTCCCGGTAACAAATTCCGGGCCTACGACAGGTTCGATGGCAATATCGGCCTCCATTGAGACCGGCGACTCCGGGTTGCAGGAGATGGCGGCTGTAAACACTCCGTTTTCCCTGGCCCGGCGTAGCGCACCGATGACGTAAGGTGTTGTCCCCGACGCGGCGATTCCTATTACCGTGTCGTTATTGTTTATGCCATAAGTGAGCAGCTCACTCCAGCCTTTTCCGGTATCGTCTTCTGCGTCTTCGACCGGATTGCGCAGGGCTGTGTCGCCACCGGCAATCAGTCCCACTACCAGAGAGTCGGGCACGCCGTATGTGGGCGGTACCTCCGAGGCGTCCAATACGCCTAAACGCCCGCTGGTTCCGGCGCCGATGTAGAATATACGTCCGCCCCGCTTCATTCGCCGGACTATTTCGTTAACCAGTTTTACAATCCCGGGTATCTCGGCGCGCACAGCGTCGGCCACTTTCCGATCTTCCAGGTTTATGCAATCAAGTAACTCAGTGACGCTCATGCTGTCGAGGTTTTTGTATAGCGATTCGGACTCTGTTATTTTCAGGAATGTCATATCGTTGTCTTCAGGAATGGTATTTCAGAAGCCCCGGCATGGGAGACTGTTCGATGCGTTGTATATTAATTGACAATGACCGGGCGGCTTCCCTTAGTGTCGATTGGTAATAAAAAGCTATCGACCCCGTGAAGTGAACCGGACAGGTATCAAAGCCGTCGTATTGCATCACGTTGCGTACAAAAAAGTCACGGAAGCTTTGGTACACAATGTTGTGAATCTCCGGCTCGCCAATGTTCTCTATCATGAAACGCGAGAGTGTGGCCAGGTAGCGATTAGGAAATGGCTGTCTGTACACATGCTCCATGATGTCGGCAGCCGTCAGTTCATACCGGCTCATGAACCTGTCGATCAGATGCCCCGGCAGTTGATTCTTCAGGCAGTTACCCGCCAGCAGTTTTCCCAGCACCGCCCCGCTGCCCTCATCTCCCAGTATATACCCTAATGGAGGCACGTTAGCCACGATTGCTTCTCCGTCATACAGGCACGAGTTAGAGCCTGTTCCAAGTATACATGCAATACCCGGATGCCGCTGACACAAGGCGTGGGCCGCTCCTGTAAGGTCGCTATATACTTGGATGGGGACAGGCAAAAAAGAGTAAAGAATATCGGCGATTATTTGTTTTTTCTCCTGAGAAGCGCAGCCGGCTCCATAGAACCACACGGCGTCGATGTGAAAGTCGCAGATAGCCGGGAGCAAAGATGCTTCCACTTCCGGTTTGATTTCTCCGGGCGTTTGAAAATAAGGGTTCATCCCTTCCGTAAATACCCGCTTTACCGGTATTCCCTTATCGGCTACGCACCATTCGGTTTTCGTCGATCCGCTGTCTGCTATTAGTATCATTTGCCGTATGTTGTTAAATCAGGCAAAGATAGCTACATTCACGCAATATCCTGTAAGAGCAAAGAGTAAGACAAAGGGGTCTGTGTTCAAAAGACCTGAACCTGCATGTGCTGGCTTAATTCGGATTGATGTAGTCGTCTTACCAGTTCCGTAGGCGTACATCCGAATTGTTGTTTACAAAACCGGGTAAAATGAGTGGCTGAGTTGAAATTGTATTTCCTCATCACATCGCTGAACGTAGCCTCCGGTTCGGCCAGGCTGTTGCGTACATGTTTGGCTTTTTGCTTCAGAATCCACTGGTGGGGCGACGTTCCGAACTCTTCTTTGAATTTGCTGTCGAAGTTTGTCCTTCCCATCCCCGACAAATGCGCAAGTTCGTCTATATGATGTATTTTGAGATAATTATCCATTATCAGCGTTCTGAAATCAAACGATTTGCCGATAATGGGATAAAACAGGTTGGCTAATTCTTCCCTGGGATACTGTGAGTGAAGGATCAGGAACAGTTCCTGGTGTTTAATCTCATGCAAGTGAGCGCAATTGATATTATTTTGCAGATATAAAATGAGAAGGTCGAAAAACTCAGCTAATGGCGTACGAAAAGGGAGGGTGGCAAATTTGTGGTCAATGTTCGGAAAAAGTCTCCAGTAGGATTGAAATGCATGTTTTTCGCTGGATGTTTTGAGTGCAAAAAAAGAAAATATAATCATTTTACATGGCGAAGAAGTCGTTATTGAGACATTTGACAGCTTGGGAAAGAACACAAGCTCTCGGTGTTCCATAGGGATATTCTTAAACTCATTGTAACTGATATACGCATTTCCTTCAAGAAGGAAAACGAGGTAATGCAGGTCTTTGTGCTGAAAAGACATAGAGTCATTACTCTCTGTTTCAACATATTTAAACCCGCTTTGCGCTTCATTGGAGCAAGTTGACAATCGCTCCTCAAAATAAATTGAATTAATCATTTTTTGTTTGTTCTAGTATTAATAATAATTAGTGTTGATTCGTTGACTTATCTGTTTATGCTATAATGTAACAATAAAGGACTTAATTTTCCTCTTTTACACATACAACAGCCATAAAACACTGCAAAATTATAGAGTTCGCGATAATTTTGTGTTTTCAAAAACAGTAATAATGTTTACAATTTTGACGAAAAGACGGGTTTTTAGTCATTTCGCGTTAGTCTTTTTCTCAATTCGGAAGGAGAGCAGCCAAATTGCTGCTTGCAGAAACGATTTAAGTGAGTAAAAGAATTAAAGTTGTGTTTATTCATGACATCGTTCAGGGTGTTTTCCGGTTCTGAGAGACTAAAATAAACATGTTTGGCCTTTTCTTTTAAAATCCATTGCAGCGGGGTCATATCAAACTCTCTTTTGAACTTCATATCAAAGTTACCTCTCCCCATGCCCATCTTTTGGGCTAGTTCATCTACATTATTTACATAAGGGAAATATTGCATGACGCGGCTCTTGAAGTCGGGCGACTGCCCCAGGATAGGATAGAGCAGGCAGGCCATCTCTTCTTTTGGGTACAAATGAGCCAGTAGCACAAAGAGTTCCTGGAATTTCAGCACACATATAAACTCGCAATCAATTCCGGCTTTGATGTATTCAATAAACAAAAGCATGTATCGCTTCAGCATATTGTGCATTAGAAGAGGGGTAAACGTAAATTGCAGCATAGGAACCATAGAGGTATATATCCGTATATGTAGCTTATTGAGAACAAGGTGTAGTGAATCGAAAGTGCATGCCATCAGATGTGTTTCCGAACAGGCTGTCAGTGCATACTGAGCTGATCTGGGGATAAGGAATAGTTCTCCGTCGTTTACCTTTATGGATTGAAATTCATTATACTGTGCTGACAGCTCTCCTTTTATCATGAACACAATATTGTTTGTTTTCGAGTCTAAATCAGAAAATTTTTCCCCGCTACGTATAGTATAAGTTTTGAAGCAGATTCCTGTCGATTTGGCGTCGTTGTAGAAATAAGTGTCTGTATGCGATGAACTTTCCATCATCTTTTTGTCTAGCGTTAAATCAAAAGTCCCATTCATCTATATATTTGGACTTTTGCAAATATAAGAAAAGTATTTTTATAATACAAATAACCGTTTCTTGTAAAACACAATAGGAACACATCCGTAAAAGGCAAACGGCAAAATCCCTTTGTATTTCCTGCCGTTCATATTTCAGGTAGCCTGCCTCTGCAATTTCACTGCAAGATATGACGAAAACAAATATTTCTCCCTTATGTAAAACAGCACTGGGTGAAAAATACACGAAACCGTTTGATTTGGTTAAATATTTATATCTTTGCAACGCTTAAATCAATCGGATAGTAAAACTATGCACATGAAATATTATTTATGGAAAACTTATTTTACTTAGAGGAACACACCTCTTGCCGGAAATATAAATCAGACTTCCAGACAGGATTTAAATACAGCACAATTAAAGCTGGAGCCACGTTAGAAAAGATGGATACATCCTGCAACCATCTTTTGTTTCTCAGGGAAGGTCTGATGCATATCAACTGCAACGAATATGTAGGGCAGTCAATCAAAAAACACGAATGTATACTAATCCCTAAAGGGGCAAGAATGTCGTGTCGCGCCATTCAGGATAGCGGCCTGCTGGTGATGACGTTCGATGTACTGCAAAATGTTTGCGACAAAGCAATGCTACATTCTTATTATGATCAATACACGGATGTCCCATATAATTTTGCGCCTACCACCATTCGTTACCCCCTGACCTTCTTTGTTGACTTGCTGATAAGTTATCTAAAAGGCGGTATCGACTGTGAGCATCTCCATGAGATAAAGGAAAAAGAGTTTTTCCTTGTTTTGCGCCGTTGTTATTCGAAGGAAGAAATCATTAATTTGTTACATCCTATTATAGGCGTTTCCAGGTTCAAAGGATTCGTTTTACAAAATTACATGAATGTAGACAGTGTGACCGAGCTTGCCGAACTTTCGGGTATGCGACGGACAATTTTCGACATCCGCTTTCGCGAAGTCTTTGGGTTGTCGGCGCGTCAATGGATGCTACGCCAGATAGCCAAGCATATCCGATATAAGGCAATGGATCCGGAAGTGACAATACGCGACATCATGGATGAGTTTAAATTTAACTCGGCTACGCATTTTTGCCGCTTTTGCAAACAACAATTTAACTGTACTCCGAAAGAATTATTGAAAAATTCGAGAGAAGAATGAACAAAATATATAAAAAAATGATGAAGGGTTTAATTTGTAAAAAAAAATGGTTGGAATATTTATTATTATATAAAAAAAATGATATATCTTTGCCATGAAAACGATAAACAAAAGACAAGTAACTTAAGGGTGAAACTCTTTACTAAACAAAAAGAGTATTTAAATGTTGAAAAGCACAAATAAAGCAAAGGTATTGAATGTCAAATACATTGCTATTCTAAGACGAAGCTTTTTGTGTATAAACCGAGATACAAACAATTGGACTAACCAGGAAAAAAAGAATGAAGAGGATCTACGTGTTAATTATTGTTGCAACAGTGATCGCCTTTTCGACAGCGAAGAGCCAGACGGTTGCTGTGAAGACAAATTTGCTTTATGATGCGACTGCGACAATCAATCTGGGTCTTGAAATAGGTATGTCTTCCAGATGGACGTTGGAGTTGCCTGTCAATTACAATCCCTGGGACTTTGGAGAAAACCGCAAAATCAAGCACTGGATGATTCAGCCGGAAGCGCGCTATTGGTTATGTCATAGATTCAATGGGCAATTTGTTGGATTCCACGGGCATGTAGGAGGATTCAACATGGGTGGAATAAAATTGATCGGATTGGAGGATTTTCGTTATGAAGGTTCTTTCTATGGCGGCGGGGTATCATATGGATATCACTGGGTACTGAATACGCACTGGAGCATTGAAGCAACGATTGGTCTGGGATACGCTTTGCTGGATTATTCGAAATATAAGTGCGAGAAATGTGCGGAAAAGCTCAAAACCGGCACACGTAATTATTTAGGCCCCACAAAAGCAGGTATAAGCCTCATTTATGTAATCAAATAAAGGCGTGGATATGAAAAAAATTATATACATATGTATAGCGTTGTTTGCAGGTACGATTCTGTTGCCTTTGAAAGCTCAAACTACCCAGACTATTTACGACGGACGAATTTCAGTGCAGATACAACGTTTGCGCCAAGCGGATGACTCCATTAAAATATATATTGATTTTGATCTTACTAATCTTTCCTTAGGTACAGAACGTTTCCTTACATTAACACCCATACTGACCGACGGCAAAGGGAAAGAATTAAAACTGAAAAATATACGCATAAATGGCCGACAACAGCACAAGGCTTTTATGCGCGAGGTGGAACTCAACGGGCTACAGCGGCAGGTAGACGCCGCACATTATGCCGTGATAGGGCTTAACCGTGAAACGCGGGATGTATTCCACTATGTGACAGCCATAGGGTTTGAAGGCTGGATGCGCGAAGCGTATATGAATGTGCAGAGTGATTTATGCGACTGTGGAGGTGAATCGCAGCAACTGATATCCGAGAAAGTTGCAGACCGCATTGTTCTGGAAGGCGCTCAGGCTTATCGAATATTACCCAACGTAGCCTATATACGCCCGGAAGTAGAGTCCGTTAAATCGCGCAGTGAATCAAACGATGTATTTCTCGACTTCCCTGTCTCGCAGACGGATATAATTCCGGGATTCGGCAATAACCCCCGTGAACTGGCAAAGATAGAATCTATTATTAACGAAATACGTAAGGACGCTAACGTCAGGGTGACAGGCGTCTCTATTACAGGCTATGCTTCACCCGAAGGCGACGTAAACTTCAACAACGACCTCTCACGCGGACGTGCGGAGTCCCTGCGTTATTACCTGGCCTCGCGAAGCGGTATTCCCCCGCAGCAGTATCGCCTGGAAAGGGGAGGTGAGGACTGGGAAGGACTGGTGCGGATGATACAGAGCATGAATAATTTTGCGCCCAAAGAAACAGTGCTTTCCATCATTCGTTATTACAACCCGGTAGAGCGGAAAGACCGTCTGAAAGCCTTAGACGACGGGCGGTTGTGGGAATGGATGCTTAATGAACTTTATCCGAGGCTGAGGCGCGTAGTGAGCCGTATTGAATATACTGTCCGCGGATTCGACGTGAATGAAGCGAAAGAGATAATCAAGACACGCCCACAGCAGCTCAGCCTAAACGAAATGTTTATGGTAGCGAACACTTATGAAGAGGGAAGTAAAGAGTTTGAAGAAGTCTTCGAGACGGCTGTGCGCGTATTCCCCAATGACCCGGTAGCCAATCTGAATGCTGCTGCATCGGCTTTGCTGAATAAAGATACGGCGAAAGCTGAACGCTACCTGCAAAAAGCCCAACGTAACACTCCGGCGTATTTCAATAACCTGGGTGTGCTGAATATGATGCAAAACAACCTCTCGCGTGCAAAGAACCTGTTCCAGCGCGCAGCGGAAAGTAATCTGGAAGTTGCGCTAAAGAACCTTGATGAAGTGAAGAAGAAAGAAGAAGCCGACATGTTACTAAGAAATTGAGTAAGTATAAATTATATAACAGACTGCAACCTGTTTGCATTTATGCGTGATGAAAAAACTGAAATAATTAATATATTAACTGCAACAACTATATATGGCGAACAATTAAAGAGAAATTAATTTTTATCGTATTACTAATTTAAATCAAATGAAAAATGAAAAGATTATTTAAATTTTTTACAGTGGCTGCTATTATAGCAGTAGGGTTTACTGGTTGCTCCAGTGAAACACCAATAGAGGGAGGATCTGAAGGTTCGGGTAGTGGTACTGATGGCAAAACAGCCAGAGGCTCGGAAACGTATGCTACATTTAGGTTCGTAGCTGACGGAGCAACAACAAAAGCTTCAGCGCTAGGTACGGATATTGTAGCCAACGAAACTTCTCTTCCATTTGACAGTCTACGTCTGACGATTTATGATGCAGACGGTATTAAGGAATTAGATACTCTTGTCAAAACACCCGGTAATAATATAACGTTAAAGTTGACCTCCGGGTATAAGCAACTCTATATCTTGTCGAATGAAACAACTCGTTTGAAATCGGTTCTGAGTGCACCAAGTATTTCTTCTTCATTTAATGGTATATACAGTTTGGACGGTACCGCTAATTCTGTTGCAGATTTGGATTATATTGGAGATCTTTATAATCCTCAGATAGTAAGTAACACTACCCTTGCGACTGATGCAGGTATCACACTTGCCGGTAACATTACAGAGGCAGACGCTATTAGTGGAAATCAAAATAATATTCCAATGATTGTACAACGTTCCGTTGCTAAGGTGTTTATATCACAAACTCCAGCTATACCTATTGCGGAGGGAGGAACGGGTAAAGTTATAACACAGGATTCTATGGTCATTATTTCTAATAGTACTAATAGTCCCAAGACTCCAACTTTCCAGTTGTGGAATGTGTTGGCATATCATAAACCGTATCAGGATGTGAGTGGCACACAGGTGCTTAGCCCATATTATGATGCTCCGGCTGGCTATACTTGGGAGTCTATTTATGCAAGAAATATAACTCCGGCGTTTACTGATGCAACGGCTGTTACAATTGCAGAGAATCCTGTACCTGCCATCGGAGCAGCTTACTATATTACAGAAAATGTGCCTCAGATCCCAAGAATTGGTAACTCAACCTATGCTGCAATTAAAGCAATAGCCACCCCAACGAGACTGCATTATATATCCGGATTGAGCTTCAGCGAATTGAACGGTGGACTATTTACAGGGACAAAGGCCACCAGTGATGCTCCGACAGCACAGACGTTCTATGTGTTGAATCCGCAAGGTCTTTCTACAACGGCTGTAGGACTTACCGGAAAACAGGTATTTGCCGGCACTGACGCATTAGCGTTGGCACGGAAAGCGCTGTATCACTTGTTGAATCCTACGGTGGCTCAGTTGCCGGGGGGTTTAGTTGCTTACAATGATGCTTCTATCACAACCGCATTAGGTGCAAATTGGGATTTGTATGTAGATACCTATACAGATGGTGTAGTATATTATCGTTTAAATATTGGAAGTAAAGTTGGGTCAACTTTAAAGCCGGAAGTTCTACGAAATAAGTTCTATAAAATGAATATTGAGAGCTACAAAACGGTGGGAGCAGCTACGGTAGGGGAACTGTTAGATAATCCAGACGAAGAAATCACCTCTGAAACTTATCTGAATGTTACGATTACAATCACAGGTTGGGAAGACGTATCAAACGATCAGGATATTTAATCTGAAATTTTTGTATTAAAAACAAACCAATACAGGGGAGGCAGAGACCTCTCCTCCCCTGTGTGTGTTTTACTATATGATAAATGATATGAAACCGATGAATTTAATAAAGATCTGGAGTATTTTTTGCCTGACATCTTTAGGCTTGTTAACGCAAGGGTGCGTGGCCGATGATTTATCGGTATGCGGAGTAAGTATGCACTTCAAATATACCAGAAACATAGATGGTGTTGACAAATTTGCATCTTCAATCAACACAATAAACCTGTATGTTTTTAACGAAGAAGGAATTTTTGTGGAAGAATATACAGAGGCAAAAGATTCTCTGCCACAGGATTTTACTGTCTTCTTAAATCTGACGCCCGGTGTGTACGATTTTGTTGCATGGGGCAATTTGGGCGATGATTATGAATGCCCAACATTCGAGAAGGGTGTAACCCGTTTGAGTGATGCACAACTCTCGTTAAAGCGGAATGCGGAGAATACCGTATCGACGCTACCGGGTACACTGTTTCATGGAGGAATTTTCCGGAAGGAAATCTTGTCGTTAGACCTTCAGATGAACCAACCCCTGGAAATGAATATGATAAAAGATACGAAAGAAATAAAAATAATATCTTCCGGTCTGGCTATAGACGACCCCACAAAAGCAGCAGAGTTTGAGTATGGCTGCTCCATTACCTCCAGAAACGGAGATTACCGATTTGATAATTCGATAACCGGAGATACACGGTTACAATATATACCGCGTGAAACT
The DNA here is from genome assembly GCA_031266215.1 of Tannerellaceae bacterium. Taxonomy (GTDB): domain Bacteria; phylum Bacteroidota; class Bacteroidia; order Bacteroidales; family Tannerellaceae; genus DFXE01. Next base: position 14,005 of record JAISBL010000036.1, read on the forward strand.
ATTGAAGGAGATGATAATCAATTGGTTTCAGACTTTGTAATCATGCGTGAACCAAGTGACAGAAGTACGGCTTCGCGACTGATTGTTAACCGCAATTCTCCATCCGGGGAAAGTGAAGAAGAACTGGTTAATGTTGATCTTGTGCCTATCCTTCTTGCCCTGGCGCAGGAGAGGGATCTGGAACTTATGGATAATTTCGAGATAGAATTGTTCTTCGATTTCACACATTCGACGTTTAGTATCAATATTCCAGGATGGGATAGCGAGTCCAATACTGGTAGCCTTGGCGTTGTAGGTGGAAGATGGTAGATTTTGGATAAAGGATAAAAGGATAAAATTATGAAAATCAACACATGGATAAAATTAGGTTTGGCTTACTTGTGTATTTTGTTGATGGCAACGTGTGCCACGGGTGAATATTCAGAAGATCCAGGCACTGAAATACCACCGGTGGACCCTTTTAAGGAAGGCTCTGTCCCAATTAAAGTCCCAATCACAAGGGCGGTTAATGACAATGATCCTGAAAACAGAATAGAGTCTGTCAGACTGGTTATTATCAGACAAAACGTTGTGACAAACAACAAGATGTTAGGCAATTTGAGTTCCATAACGAATATTCAGCTGACGGATATTGCACCTGTCGGCTATGTTGATCTTTTTGTAATTGTCAATGAATTACCTGTGTGGAACCTGGGTGGTATACAAATAAACGATATACTTTCTCCAAACGTATTGAAAAATAAAGTGCTCAGCTTTAATTCAGGTTATCCTGTAGTGAACGCCAGCCACCCGATCCCAATGTTCAGAATGTACGAAAACCTGCGCATCATGCTAAATGGTGAAACCCTGCTGAATAACGTACCAGTGTTATTAAGTAGTGTGGAAAGGCTTTATGCCAAGGTGACATTTGAACTGAATTGTACGTTTGCAGACCTTGACAATGGAGGAGACCCCATTGAGATAAAACATGTATTGCTGAAGAGCATGCCAAAAGAGTCTTATCTTGCCCCTGCGCAATACACAAAATCCAGCCCATCCGATTTTTTTGACGGTGGCGTCCTGGCCATGAAAGCAGACAGTAATTATACGTGGAATAGTAATCAATTCAATAGCGATTTTGTTTGTTATATTCCTGAATATTTAGTGTCGGATATATCCCGTTACGTTTATGTGTCGGCAGTTGTGAATCTTACAGCAGATGAAACCGCCGAGAAGGAATACAAAATAGCCATAGGAGACGGTATTGCAAAAGGGAATGATCACATGCTTGGAAGTACAAGGTTATATTCCGATGTGAGAATTTCCCGTAACACTCATTACCATTTTACCGGAAATATCAGGAGTTTTGACCTGAGTGCAAATCAGGATATAGAAATACATCCTCAGATTGTTGCCTGGGGTGAAGCGATAGTGGACTATGATCCTCGTGAGTATCTTTTGCAGGTTTCACAGAACGAGTTTACTTTTCCGTCGACTGCGGGACTTGTGCAGGGAGTTATTCATGTGGTTACCGATCATCCTCAGGGATGGAGTGCGGTTGTCGCAAAAGGCGTCCCGGCAAACAGCACGACTCTGGTTGGCAGTTATTCCGGAGCGCCATCGGGAGACCTGACACTCACTGCAAGCGGAACCATTACCGTTGCAGATACGATCAAGGTGACGGCAGGAAAGGTGACCAAGCACATCCTGGTCAAAAATAATTAGTGAAGAACAGCTTTTATTGTAGGAGAGAAAAGCAATGAAAAAAGGATATATATACTTCCTGCTGGTCATGCTTATGGCAGCGTGCAGTTCGGAAGAAAACCCAACAGATAACCCCCCGCCAGGGACAAGAAGTAATTCGGATGTGACTATCCGCATCAACTTCCCGACGGCGGATTCTCCAGCTACGCGCGCCATCAGCGCCTCTGACGAAAATAAGATAACAAGCGTCGATCTCCTTGTCTTTACCGATGACGGTAACAGCAACATGTTGGACGACAAGTATGCGTACAAGATACATATCGCCTCTGCCGATATATCCGACCACGCAAGCGCTACGGACGGGAATGTGAAGACTTTCCACGTTGACCTGAAAAATATGCCTTCCGACAAACAGCGGATACTACTCCTCGCCAATATTCCGGACGCCCTTAGAACGAGCGTGATAGATGCTTTGGGAGATAGCGATATAGGAGTTGCTACGGAACAGAGCATTATCAGCCGTCTGCGTTTCCACGGCGCACCCTGGCGTACGGCGCTTACTTCAGGCAACCATACGCCTTTCCCAATGTTCGGGCAGATGACCAATTACATAAATATAGACCACGATCATCAGATCACTTCGCCTATAACCATAAACATGATACGCTCCGTGGCGCGGATTGATGTGAAGGTAGACGCCAGTTCCGTCGATTTCGGTCAGGGCACAGGCTTCTCTATTAACAAGATTTACCTCTGCAATGCAAGCGATTCGGGATATGTTGCGCCGCATAGCGATTATATTTCACATGCGCCTGAACTTACAACTATAGGGAAAACCAATCCTGCCTATACCCGCGTAGCCTCAACAGAGTATACTTTCCCGCCCCTCAGTAACCGGGAACTGTCGCGCTCCATATATGTGCCGGAATCAGACTCTCTGATAGTGAACGGCACCGACAGTATCAAACCGGCTTTTCTTGTTATTGATGCGCAGTATAAAGGACAACAGCGTTTTTACCGGATTGATTTTACGAAAGGGGCAACGTTTATTCCTCTCCTGCGTAACCACAACTATGTAATCAACATTCTCAATATCAAAGCAGACGGATATACATCGCTGGCCGCCGCCATGAATGCTCCGCTTACAACGCTGAACTTCTCTGTCTCTATTGAGGGCGCAAACTCTGACATCAATGACATTACGACATATAACGATCAGTATCTCTTAGGCTTAAGCGTGAATGAAGTGATATTCGACTGGGACCAGAACTGGATTGGCAAGCCTGCAACCGGTGGACAGACAGCATTCCCGGTCAGGGTATTTTCAACATACAATAACGGCGAGTGGTCGGTGGCATCTGCGCCTGCCGGTTTTACGGCACAGAAACAATCACCCACCGAACTTAGTATAACTGCAAGCAACAAAAACTATACAGGTGAGGAGCTGGCCCCCGTAAAAGTGACACTCAGGGCCGGATTTATTACCAAAGATATTACCGTGCGCCAGACAGGCGGGGCCAACAGCGCTGTTGCAAAGTTCGCATCATCGGCTACTACGGCAACGGTACGCATACCACTGGGCCTTGTAGCTGCGGCTAAGCCCGGCGTGTTCAACGGAAAGGCGATCTCCGTCTTTAGAGATAGCGTATTGTGGCAGGAAGCAGGCACAGGAGTCACATTCAATACCAGTCTGACCAATGGCTCGACCGTATCGCAGCAATATATCACCGTGACGGCTACCGTACCCAACAGTGCGTCAAATAAGTACGCCAACGCAGTTATAGCCCTCACATGGAAGAACGAAGGCGGGTTAGGAATGGTTGGAGGCGAAGAACCTTACGAAGTGGTGTGGAGCTGGCATATATGGGCCATGCCCGAAACCGGCGCTGCGGGCTATTCGTCCGGCGGCGATGTGAACGGCGATTTCCATAACCCCAACCTGCCGTTATTAATGAAACGGGTACTGGGAAAAGGCGTGGCGACGCACCAGGGACTACACTACCAATGGGGGCGTAAAGACCCGTTCTTCAGGGAACTGAGCGGAATATCTCCGGCTATTTTCCACTCAACCGATGTCGTACTGACAGGCAATAAAGAAAATGCCATACTCCATCCTTCTACTTTTTATAAAGGAACGGCTGCATCGGTTTACGACTGGATTGGAACAGCGCACGACAACACTCTGTGGAGCGCTTCACCCACTCCGGCTACAAAAACCTTTTACGACCCCTGTCCGGAAGGCTGGCGTGTGCCGCCACAATATACAAACGTAGCGACGTCTCCGTGGCAGAACGATGTGAACATTGTACGCGCCGAATACAGCAATGGCCGTATCTCATCCGGGAACGTGGCAGGTACTGCTACCGGTGGGTATGTGTGGACGGCCACGACCAATGTCAATCAGTCATACTATACAACCATCCCCGCTGCAGGCACGATAACACATAACGTTGCGGCAGAGAGAGCTTCCGGCTTATCGGTGCGATGCGTAAAAGATCTGGAGAGAAAATATTGACTACAAACTTCTATTTTTGAAAGTAATGAATAAAGTTCTTTTTATTTTATCAGGACTGTTTATTTGTTCTGTCGCATGCCTGGATGCGCAAGTCATCCGCAATGCAGGAAAGTTACATATAGGAGGAAATCCCTCCACTACCACCGCCCTGTATATTGATGGCGGTATACGGATGACCGGTAGCGGAGACATCGCCCATGAAGGTAAGACCGTTCTGATAGGTGACTTCATCAATGATGTAACTGCAAATACGGTGTTCAGCACCAGAAACGGTACGTTTGAGTTTAGAGGCAGGGACGCACAAAAAATACACGGAAGCGCTAATAAAACGACGAATTATATAACTTTCCCCAACAGGGTGATCGTCAATAACCAGCATTCCGACTACCGTAATACTACCGTCACCGTAGACTACGCTATGGGTATTACCGTCAGGGATCTGACGTTTACGCGCGGAAGAATGGTGCTTGATTCAAGGTCGTCCACACTTGGCGGCCAGCGGATAACCGACATAGCTCATCTCAACGCCGAACAGGGAGGAGCTATCGCGTATAAACATAATCAGACAAATGCTACAGACGAAGGGATCGTTCAGGTAAATCTGTCCCTGGGTGATAACTGGAACCAAAATCCGGGGCGCATCGTAGGTTTTTCGTCTCCCTTTAAAAAGCTGTATGCCGACTATTTTTTGTTTAACTTCCTGGCCGAACCTGATACAATACCGGGCTTTGGTTCGCGTAGCGGCGATTTATGGATAAAAGACCCGAAGACGGAACTGCCTGCCGGGCGCGGCTATTTTATGGGACAGGGCCTGGTGCCCTGGAACGACAGCTATTATCAGGAAACGCTCAGCCCGGCCTATTATTCGGCGCAACGTAACGACGCCGTGAAAGATACCTTTGTCTTCGCCCGCCGCTTTGCACCTGCGTCGCTGTCAAGTTTTGTAAACGCAGCTTATGGCGCTAACGCCTATATTGGGGAAGAACTTAATACCTCCGACGTATCGGTGAGTATAGCTAAAGGGCTTAATTTCCTGGGAAACCCATTTCTGGCGCCTATAAAGGTCAGCGATTTATTCGCCTCAACGATACCTTCGGGATGGGGAATTACCGCCGCCGACATTGAGCCTCGCGCCTGGACGCTGTCAACGGGATATGCCGGATATCTGCCCGACCGTACATTTTACTTTGGCTTCAACTATCTGGTTGCACAGCAGGTAGGCGCTACCGCCGGAGACACTATCGCTCCTATGCAAATGTTTGTCATCAGTAAAACTTCGAACGGGAACGCTAATTTTATAATACCACAGTCTAAACGCATCCATGCCAATGCTCATTTCCTTAGGAGCGAAACGGCCCCGGAGCCGGTAGTTGACGAATTGCTTATAGAAACACGTGACGGACTGACGGGCGATTTTGACCGCCTCTGTATAGTATTCAGGTACGACGCTTCTTTAGCGGCTACAGACAGGTATGATGCTCCCAAACTGTTTAACCGCACAGGCGGAGTTAACCAGGCATACACCCGGTCGTCTGACAACAAGAGTCTGACAACAAACGTAATACCTCCATCTGAAGATAAGCTGGTCATGTATTTTGAACCCTCACGACAACCGCAGGAAGTAACCCTCAGGGCAAGCCGCCTTAACTCTATAACAGCCGTACCCAATGTCGTCATGGAAGACCGCCAGACAGGGTTTATTGCCGATCTGAAACAGATGCCGGTCTACCGTTTTCAGTCTTCGCCTTCAGACAGGACAGATCGTTTCGTCCTTTATTTCGGACTGAACGCTCCGACGGGCCTCGACCGGGTAAATCCGCAGGCCTTCCACGTGAATTACGAATCTGACGGTATCGGCATATATGGTATAGACGACCGCTGGATGGGGCATAGTGTATTGGTATACGACATGTTAGGACAATTAGTAGCTCGTCATACAATAACTCAGGCCCCCTTCATGCGGATCGAAGAAAGCCTTTCCAGGGGTATTTATTTACTAAAAATAGCCGGTGTTAATACCGCTGCTTCAAAGTTCCTTGTAAAATAAAAAGGATTTTTCTACTTTTGAATGGTTTTTCTCCCTCTGTGTTAATAATAAGCAAAAACAGGAATGACAGCCTGATGTATGATTAAATTGTATATTAACCCATGAATTATAAATTTGCTATCAAAGAGCCACTTTCATTAAGGTTGTATTCTCCGACCATACCCACCGGCTTCCGGTTTCGTGAATTAGCCCAGGGCAGCGCCTGGAGCGCTACAAATAAAGACTATAACCACTTATTTTTTCTGCTGGAAGGTAAGGCTGTGGTTAGCTGCAATGAATTTACCAACCATCTGATATGCGGTGGCGAGTTTACACTTATTCCCATTGCGGCCGATATGATATGTAAAGCGCTTGCTCCCTGCCGGGTATTAATGTTCAGCTTTGAACAGTTTTTTCATCTTTCCGACAGAGACTACGTACACGAAATATGCGATACCGCTTCCGAAGTAACCTATGATTTCGCACCGGTCGCCATTCGTGCTCCACTGGATAAATTCCTTTCTCACATTATACTCTACTTTAAACAGGGAATGAATAAACCCATTCTGCATGAGATAAAACATGTGGAACTGTCGGTCATAATGCGTTCCTTCTATTCAAAAAAGGAAGTTGCCGCTATTTTTCATCCCATTGTAGGTAAGGCAATAAATTTCAGGATTGAAGTGATGCGCAACTACCGTAAGGTCGCGCATGTGGACGACCTGGCCCTTTTGTTCGGAATGGAGAAGCGGACGTTCGGACGGCAGTTTAAAGATGAGTTCGGAATGTCACCTTATCAATGGATACTCAACCAGAAAGCCAAACATGTACATTTCAGCCTTACAGACTCTCAGCAAACCCTTGATACGATACGCAAAGAGCATGGCTTTAAATTTCCCGGACATTTCACACGTTTCTGTCGCGAACAGTTTAATACCACCCCTTCCAAATTAGTCAGAAAATTACGCGAAGGAGTATAATAGCAATCCAACCAAGTAGTAAGATTCACTGGAAGTTGCGCTGCAGGAGGCAGACTTTCCTGCATCATATCCACGTAATAATAGTAATAGAATAACAGGCGGTTATATCAATTAACCGCCTGTTTTTTTTATTACTGTCCGCTAAAACAAAAAACAAACAAATGAATACCTTTTGCCGCCTGATTTCAGGCTGGAATGGTTTTTATTCAGGGCAGACGCATTTAAGAATCTGAGTTCGACGTAAGAAAAACCTACATCGCTCTTTGCATAACCTGATACGCCTCTGTAAAACGCACCCGTGGCGCCGTCCGGGTGAGGGTTTCCGGTGTGTGCCGAGACGCCTACGGCGTCGGCACACACCGGTGCAAGCATTGGCAACACACTGTAGCAACCACTTGCTACACATCGGCGCAAGCGCTTGCTACACACCGGCGCTAGCGCTTGCTACACACCGGCGCAAGCGCTTGCTACACACCGGTGCAAGTGCTTGCTACATACCGGTGCAAGCGCTTGCTACATACCGGTGCTAGCATTAGCACCACATCGGTGCTAGCATTAGCTCCACACCGGAGCTAGCATTAGCTCCACACCGGTGCTAGCATTAGCTCCATATCGGTTCTAGCGTTAGCTCCACACCGGTGCTAGTGTTAGCTCCACATCGGTGCTAGCGTTAGCTCCATACCGGAGCTAGCATTAGCTCCACACCGGTGCTAGCATTAGCTCCATACCGGTGCTAGCGTTAGCACCACACCGGTGCCAGCATTAGCACCACACCGGTGCTAGCATTAGCACCACACCGGTGCCAGCGTTAGCACCACACCGGTGCTAGCGTTTGCTCCATACCGGAGCAGGCGTTTGCTCCATACCGGCACGTGCGGGCGTGCGGCAATATCACCTTATGGGATGCGGCTGTTGAGCATGGGTTGCTGCGCTCTTGCCGGATTGGCGGAAATCAATACCTTTGACGCGTTCTTAAAAGCTAATGGCGTTTTATTATGGGAATAGGAAACAAACAACTTGCCCTTTACTTTATCTTCTTATTTACTTTCGGATTTACATGTTGCCTTCAGGGGCAGGTGAAGAGGTATACCGTTTCGGGGAATATACGTGATGCGGGCAACGGCGAAGACCTCATAGGGGCGGAGGTGGTGATTGCCGGAACGCGCACCGGGACGGTGTCTAACAGTTACGGGTACTATGCGCTGAACCTGCCCGAAGGACGTTACAGGCTTGTCTTTTCTTATATAGGATATAAACGGGCTGAGGTTGACGTAGACCTTAGCGCAGACCGTAAGCTGAACGCCGTCCTGACGGCTGACGCCAGGGAGCTGACCGAAGTGGTTGTGTCGGCCGAAGGGCGGAACGCCAACGTGGTGCGTCCCGAAATGAGCCGCGAGAGGCTGTCTGCCGGTGACATCAAATCTATCCCGGCCCTGATGGGCGAGGTGGACGTCATCAAGGCGATACAGTTGCTGCCCGGAGTGCAGTCTGCCTCCGAAGGTTCGTCGGGTTTCAGCGTACGGGGCGGGGGGCATGACCAGAACCTGATACTGCTCGACGAGGCTACGGTGTATAATGCGTCGCACCTGATGGGCTTCTTCTCGGTCTTCAACAACGACGCCATAAAAGACGTCACTCTCTATAAGGGCGATATACCGGCTTCGTTCGGCGGACGCCTGTCGTCGCTGCTCGACATCCGTTCAAAGGATGGTAACACCCAACGGTATGCGGCCGCCGGGGGAGTGGGACTTATATCGAGCCGCCTCACCCTGGAAGGGCCGCTGGGCGATAAGGCTTCGGCCATCGTCTCGGCCAGGCGGACGTATGCGGATATGTTCCTGGCCTTCGCCAGCGAGGAGAACCAGCGTAACTCTACGCTTTATTTCTACGACATGAATGCGAAGCTGAATGTGAGGATCGACGATAACAACCGCTTATTCCTGGCTGGTTATTCGGGGCGCGACAGGTTCGGGACGGACATCGCCGCGATGGGCTTTGGCAACAATACGGTTACGCTGCGGTGGAATCATGTATTCTCGCCCAGGCTGTTCTCCAACTTCACGCTCATAGGCAGTTCGTACGACTATTATCTCAGGAGCGAGATAAGCGAGCAGCTCAGCCAGGAGCTGAGTTCAGGACTGGAAGACTATGGTTTCAAGGCTGATTTCTCCTATCATCACGGCCCGGCCAACAGCCTGAAGTTCGGATATAACTTCGTCTACCACACCTTCCTCCCGGGCGAAGGCGGAGGCGTGGGCGAGGAGTCTGTAGTAGGGCGCATAAGCCTGCCAAGGACGTTTGCGGCGGAGAATGTGTTTTATGTCGCCAATGAGTCTGATCTGTACGAAGGCAGGCTGAAGCTAAAGTACGGACTGCGTTTCTCGTTGTTCCACAACATTGCGAACGGCCGCGGCGTCGACATCCTCAGCGATTACCGTGTGGCGGAGACCTGGGATTACGCCCGCGGGACGGTCTACAACGGCATGGGGCGGCTGGAGCCGAGGCTGGGCGTTACTTACGTCTTCAACGACCTTCATTCGGTAAAGGCAAGCTATTCGCGCACCGTCCAATACATACAACTGGCCTCAAACTCTTCGGCCGGCTCCCCGCTCGACCTGTGGTTCGAGGCGTCGCCGAACGTTAAGCCCCAGCTATCCGACCAGTTCGCCCTGGGTTACTTCCGCAACTTTGCCGGCGACGCCTACGAGGTGTCGGCCGAGGTTTACTACAAGGACATGAAGAACGTGGTAGACTTCAAAGACCACGCCAGCCTGCTGATAAACGAACACCTGGAGCAGGAGCTGCGCTTCGGCAGCGGTTACGCCTACGGGCTGGAGCTGATGGTACGCAGGACCCGTGGGCCTCTGAGCGGCTGGATCAGCTATACCCTCTCAAGGAGCCGCCGGAGGATAGATGGCGTAAACGAAGGTCTGGAGTATCGCTCGCCGTATGACAAGCCCCACAACGTGTCGGTAGTCCTGACGCAGGACCTGTCGCCCAGAGTGTCGCTCTCGGCCAACTGGGTGTATGCCAGCGGTACGCCGGTGACCTATCCCACGGGCCGTTTCCAGATAGAGAACAGCTACGTCCCGGTCTACTCGTCGCGCAACGAGTACCGCTACCCTGATTATCACCGCCTCGACCTGTCGCTCACATGGCAGTTGTCGCGCCCCGGCAGGTCTTTCAGCCATGAGCTGAACTTCTCCCTGTACAACGCCTACGGGAGGAAAAACGTCTGGACCATCCTCTTCAGGCAGGAGAACGACCGGCCTGATGTATCGTATGCCGAAAAGATATACTTATTCACCTTCATACCATCTGTAACATGGAACTTCAGGTTTTAACGCCCTTCCGCCGCCTTGCCTGCATCCTCCTCACGGCGGCCCTTGCCCAGTCATGCGAGGAGCGTATAACGATAGACACCGGGACCTCGGAGCCCCGTCTGGTCATATACGGCTACATCACGACCGACAGCCTCCGGCACGCCGTCAGCATCACCCGGTCGTCGGGCTACTTCTCTACCACAAAGCCCGAAGGTATTACGGGCGCAGAAGTGGTCATAAGGCAGGGAGAAGAGGCGTACATACTGACGGAGTCGGGCTCGGAGCCGGGCCTGTACCAGACGGCCGACAGCGTTGCCGGTGAAGTGGGTAAGACGTATACCCTGCACGTGTCGCTGGATTTCGACGGCGACGGCCAGGCGGAGGAGTACGGGGCGGAGTCGTGGCTGCCTCCGGTTTCGCGGCTGGACTCGATGGCTGTGCGGCCCTCGGCCCTGTCCGACCACCACATGGAAGTGCTGATCTGGGGGCGTCTGCCCGAAGAGGAGGAAAACTACTTCAACTTCCGCCTCTACCGCAACGGCGTACTGGTGAATGATTCGTTACGGGGTTTCAGGATAAGCGACGATCTTTTCCTGGGCAGGAAGGATATAGAAGGGACGCCGGTCTTCTACCTCAACCAGCGGAGGGAGTCGGAGCAGTTGAGCCCGGGCGACTCGCTCACCTTTCAGATAGACGGTATCACGAGCGAATACGCCGGCTTTATCAACAATGCACAGTCTGAACGCCGCGGCTCCATACCGCTCTTCGGCGCGCCGCCGGCCAATATAGAGACTAACCTCCGGCGCCTCACGCCGGGTTCCGGCGCGGGCCTGTCGGGTTTCTTCACGGCTTTTTCCGTCTCAAGGGCGGGTATGCTGTACCCGCCGGAGTGAACGCCGCGGGCGCGTCACAGTTCGTTCACGTAAGAACGCTGCTTCTTGAGGAATTGCACCCTTTGCATCTCTCCGCTCATAGATATAAGCGTGGAGTACTTCTTGAGCGACTGTATCCAGTTTTTATGATATTCGAAGACGTTCCAGTCGGTGGTAGAGATAGTGTTGATGGAGTAAAGGCGGATGGTGCTCAGCCGCATGACGTTTGCCTGCAAATAGCTGTAAGTGGCCTCGAAGTTGATGCTCGACACGTAGAAGTAGACCTTCTTCCCGTTCTCATGTTCCCCCTTTGCGGCAAGGTCTTCCAGAATGTCAATCATCATGAGGATCTCTTCCTTGAGCAGGTTTTTCTCCTTATCCGTGATCAGGTTGATGTGTGAGAAATACCTGAGTTCGTTTATCAGCGAGAGGAACATCATCTCGTCCCATATGAAAGTAGACGAAGCTATCGACTTGGTAATATCTACATAATCCATCTGCAACCGGCGTATCTTATCCGGCACTTCCAGGTCTCTGTAATATTTCATGTTCATGGCACTGCCCTGCTGCTGGTACATCCATTTATATAACAGGAATTTCGACAGATAATCATGGTCCATGTAAAAGGCGTGGGGCACTATGTTTGAAGCGGTGTACCATTCCGCCGAAGGATCGTCTTTAGCCGTCGCATAGTAGTGCAACAGGTCTTTCATGGCGCGGTAATACGTCTCAAAAGGGTCTTCATTCTTCATAATATGCAGATCAAACATGGCCACTTTATCCGTGCTGACAGACGAAATATGGTCCAGGGAAATGCCTAAGGATTTGGAGATCACAGATGCTTCGGCAAAGGTAAAAGGCACTTCGCTCCTCAGCCGGCGGTATACGGCTTCTTTTCCGATATCCAAAATATCAATAAGGACATTGGAAAGATGTGCGTTTGCAGGCAGGCTTCCTTTTATCGCCTCAATTAAATCACAGTTTAACGTTTTTGTATTCATAGTGAAAATATTTAGACCTGTTTATATTATGAAAACGATAAACGGGTCTCTTTTGTTCTGAAAACAGCAATAAAAAAGATTAAAACCATCATACCACTTCCTATGAGCGTGTTATAGTGACACGTCCGGTAGGGGGAAGATGTTCGTTGCGGTACGCTATGCGTTCCGCCAGAGCGTTAGCCAGGTCGCAGAAAGCGGCCCCGGCAGGAGTTCCGGGATCAAGCGCTACAGGCGCGCCGCCGTCTCCTCCTTCACAAACAGACTGCACCAGCGGTATACGGCCCAGCAACGGTATGTCCATTTCTCCGGCCAGGCGTTCGCCGCCTGCTTTGCCGAAGATATAATACCTGTTTCCGGGAAGCTCCGCCGGGGTGAACCACGCCATGTTTTCTATAAGTCCGAGCACCGGCACGTTCACCTTTCCGCCTGTAAACATACTTATACCCTTGCGGGCGTCGGCAAGGGCTACCTCCTGCGGGGTGGTGACTATAACGGCCCCGGTAACCGCCAGCGTCTGCACCACGGTCAGGTGTATGTCACTGGTTCCCGGCGGCAGGTCTATCAGGAAGTAATCCAGCGGGCCCCACGAAGCTTCGCCGATAAGCTGCTTCAGCGCGGTGCCTGCCATAGCTCCGCGCCAGAGGACGGCGTCGTCCCTGTTGACGAAGAACCCTATGGAGAGTAGCTTCACGCCGTAGCGCCGGGCCGGCTCTATCAGGTCCCGTCCGTTAACATGTACCATCTGCGGACGTTCATCTTCGAGCCCGAACATTTTAGGCAGAGAGGGGCCGAAGATGTCGGCGTCGAGCAATCCCACGCTGTATCCCTGTCCGGCCAGGGCGACGGCCAGGTTGGCGGCCACCGTGCTCTTGCCTACCCCTCCTTTCCCGGAAGAGACGGCAACGATGTTTTTCACTTCCGGCAGCAGGTTGTCAGGCCTGGTCTGATCGCCGGGGGGGGGGATTGTTTTGACGCTGATGTTCCCTTTGACGTCTATCGTGTTGTCTACATAGGTGAGGATAGCGGTTTCAGCCGCCCTGACCACGGATTTCATGAAAGGGTCGTTGGGCTTGCCGAAAAGGAGCGAGAAGCTCACTTTGTTTCCCTCGATGCGGATATTATCGTCAACCATACCGGCCGCCACCAGGTCTTTCCCTGTTCCCGGATAACGCACCTTAGACAGTGCGTCCATAATTTGCTTAGGATAAAATGCCATATCAGTTGCTATTTTGGTTATTTGCCGTACACAGCCGCCCCTCCGCTTCTCCGCCGCTCCTCCGGCTACGGTTGAAACTGCGGTAGGCGTCCGGTTCTATTTCTATGTCAGGTTCTGTAAATACGTCTCTTTCTCCGCACACAAACGAGAGGTATTTGATGTCTATACCCCGTTCTATCCACTGTTGTTCGTAGTATGTGCGGATAGCTAAGGCCTGGTTGCCGGCCGCTTCGCCGCTGTGATATTCGCCACTGTGATAAAGGTCTCCGGTGTCCGACAATATGCGGAGGCTGTTGACCCTCACCATCTCGGCGGTGTAGGTATACATAAAACGGCTGTCGGTCTTAAGGTGTATGACGCCCTCCGGTGCAAGTATCCGGCGGTACAGATGCATAAAGCGCGTAGATGTCAGACGTTTGCTGCACTTCTTCATCTGCGGGTCGGGGAAGGTGAGCCATATCTCCTCCACCTCTCCGGGGGCGAAGAAACAGGCGATCAGTTCGATATGCGTCCTGAGGAAGCCTACGTTCTTCATCCCTGCTTCCAGAGACTCCTTCGCTCCGCTCCACATGCGCGCTCCCTTAATGTCTACGCCGATAAAGTTCCTGCCGGGGAAGAGCCGTCCCAGTCCGACGGTATATTCTCCCTTTCCGCAGCCCAGTTCAAGGACAATGGGATTTGCGTTTCCGAAAAACCTCTCGTTCCAATGCCCCTTCAAAGCAAAACCCTCTTCCCGCAGCCGGTCAAAAGGGTATTGGAATACGTGCGGATAATCCGCCATATCATCAAATTTCGCCAATTTATTCTTTCCCATGCCGCAAAGATAACCATTTCCGCCCTATCTCCGAAAGATATCCTTTCTCCGCAGATTGTACACGCAACCCGGTGCATTTAGCACGTGCGAACAATCTCAGCCCTACTCAGGCCGTCATTGCAAAACGTGACAAAAAGGGGTGGGTCCAGGGGAACACCGTTCTTCCATACGCCGTCATATCAGGCAGGTAAGGACACACCCCTACCCTACTCCGCCATTTCTATCATATAACACCCCGGCGACGACGCCATATCAGGAAGGCCGGAGGCCTTAAAGGTCGATAACCTTCGGGCGCAGTCCGGATAACTCACATTAAGTCCCTAAGGACTTTAAGTCTTTAAGTCTTTAAGACTGCACGACATAGGCAATGGCGGCAATGTAGAACGCATCCGTGCACTGTCTTTCAATGTGGGTTGACGCCGGAAGGCGTCTGTAAGTCCGCAGGTCTGTGTATGTTGTCAACCACGCCGGCAGCGTATCGGTAAGGCCGTAGGCCTTGAATGTCGGTAACACTCAGGGGACGCCGTTTCCCTCGCTCAGATGACAACGGTTCCCCTCTAAAGGCTTTTTATGTGTGCCGACGCCGTAGGCGTCAAATTTGGATAACCTCGCGCCTTTCAGGGTGCAGCTCGGGGTATAGACAACACCCCACCTGCAGAACTGCGAAGCTGTTCAATCGGGGTGTGTTTTCGGATGGGAGATGCCTTACGCTTCTCCCTTTTTAGCTTCCTGCCGGGGTGATTTGTCCTTCGCGGACTGCTGTTTATGGGTTTATCGAATTATGGGTTAAAAGACTGGTCAACAGCAGATCGTGAGCGTCAGTGGCGATGATGGAAATATGTGCGGGTTGATATGGTGAATGTTTGTACCTGTCTGAGGCCGGGAATGGTGAACTATTGGGGCGTGAATAGCACGGTGAAGGTGAACTTCAGGGATGGTTTTGGTGAGGGTATTAGGTTGATATACAGTAACTTTGCGTCATAATTTAAAATTATTCAATATGAAACATCTTGGTTTTTTTCTCGTGGCGATGCTCATCGCCACATCCGCCTGCAGCAAAGCAGGCGATCCTGAAGAAGGAGGCGTAACTATCGAAAAGGGACGGCTCGCCTTCATCCTTCCCGATGCCGGGAGGGCGGTTACTTATGCCACTACCGGTGAAGGCGCCGAAAACGGCGTCGATAATGATCTCCTCGGCATTTACATGTTTGGCGACGATGACAGATTCATCAGCCGTACTACGCATACCTACGGCGATGGTGAGTCGGTGAGCGGAGGGCGTAAGTTCACAGTCTCCGTCACCGGCTCGGGAGAAAGGCGGTTTGTCTTCGTCAAAGCTCCTGCCGGTTATACCCTGCCTACCCTTAATGCAGGGTCGTCAACTGTTTCAGACATGGCCGGCATCGTTACGCCGGCTTACACCGGTACGCCACCGCTCACGGCTCCTTTTGTGATGTCTAACGCTCTGGCCTCCGATCAGCCATACGTAAAAGTAACGGATATCGGAACCCAGTCCACCGACATCACTGTATCGCTCAAACGGCGTGTGGCAAGGTTTGACGTTATTGCAGAGGGTATCGATATTACTAATGTGAGTATCACTAATGCCGCTCCTACCGGCAGGATACTGGATCATGCGGACAACGTGGCCGCTCCCAACGCAGGCAGACTTACTTACACGATCGCGGGAGGAAATCTGGCTAACACCGGTACGAGCTTCTATCTCTATCCGACCACACTTGGTGCAGGCAGCACGGGTACGGTTATTACCGTCACGACGGCTGAGAGCAAGACGTACTCCATCACCCTTGCTTC
>JAISBL010000010.1 GCA_031266215.1 Tannerellaceae bacterium
AATTACCTTCAGTTCATTCTACTTGTTGCCAATAGCTAAAACATCAAAGAATACACCTTAGGTTATGCAAAGAGCAATGCCGGTTTTGCTTACGTCGAGATTCTTAAATGCGTCTGCCCCGGGCCTTTCGTACAGCCCCCATGCAGCTTCGGTTTTTTTACTATCTTTGTTAGGTTTTTTAAAAATACATAAGTATATGAATGAAGAAATTAAGAACACAAACGAAGCATACTCGGCCGACAGCATCCAGGTGCTCGAAGGGTTGGAGGCAGTAAGGAAAAGACCAGCCATGTATATAGGCGACATCAGCGAAAAGGGCCTGCACCATCTGGTATACGAAGTAGTAGACAACTCCATTGATGAAGCCCTCGCCGGATATTGCTCAAACATCGACGTAACCATAAACGAAGACAACTCCGTCAGGGTGGTGGACAACGGCCGGGGCATACCCGTAGACCTGCACGAGAAAGAAGGCAAGTCGGCCCTCGAAGTCGTACTAACCGTACTGCACGCCGGGGGAAAGTTCGACAAAGGCAGCTACAAAGTCTCCGGCGGCCTCCACGGCGTAGGCGTCTCATGCGTCAACGCTCTCTCCACATACCTCAGGGCCGAAGTCTGCCGCGACGGCAAAGTCTATATGATGGACTTCTCGCGCGGCCAGCGCCTACACCCGCTGGAAGTGACAGGGCAGTCATCCGCCACAGGCACCACCATCACCTTCACGCCAGACAACACCATCTTCACCGTCACCGAGTACCGCTATGAAATACTCGCCACCCGCCTGCGCGAACTGGCATTCCTCAACGCCGGCGTCACCCTCACCCTCACCGACAGGCGGCAGACGAGGGAAGACGGGACGTTCAAGGCCGAGACCTTCCTCTCCGAAGACGGGCTGAAAGAGTTCGTACGCTACATCGACCGCTCAAAAGAAAAGCTGATCCCCGACGTCATCCACATAATAACCGAAAAGCAGGGCATACCCGTAGAAGTAGCCATGACCTATAACACCTCCTACAACGAAAGCGTCTACTCCTACGTCAACGACATCAACACCATAGAAGGCGGTACGCACCTTACCGGATTCCGCCGCGCCCTCACCCGGACGCTCAAGAAATACGCCGACGACGCCAAACTGCTGGAGAAAGCCAAGGTGGAGATACAGGGCGACGACTTTCGCGAAGGCCTCACCGCCGTAGTCTCCATCAAAGTAGCCGAACCCCAGTTTGAAGGACAGACAAAAACCAAACTCGGCAACAGCGAAGTGACCGGAGCCGTAGACATTGCCGTAGGCGAAGCCCTCGGAACATACCTTGAAGAACACCCCAAAGAAGCGAAGATCATAGTAGACAAGGTCATCCTCGCCGCCCAGGCCCGGCAGGCCGCCCGCAAGGCAAGGGAGCTGGTGCAGCGTAAATCGCCCATGAGCGGCGGAGGACTGCCCGGCAAGCTGGCCGACTGCTCCTCGCGCGTGCCCGACGACTGCGAGCTTTTCCTCGTGGAAGGCGACTCCGCGGGCGGAACGGCCAAGCAGGGCCGCGACCGCATGTTTCAGGCTATCCTCCCGCTGAGGGGTAAGATACTGAACGTCGAGAAGGCTATGGAACACAAGATATTCGAGAGCGAAGAGATACAGAATATCTTCCGCGCAATGGGCGTCTCGATAGGGACCGAGGACGACCCGAAGGAGCTTAACATGGTCAAACTGCGATACCACAAGATCATCATCATGACCGATGCCGACGTAGACGGCAGCCATATCGCCACCCTGATACTGACCTTCTTCTTTCGCCGCATGCGCGCCCTTATAGACAACGGGTACGTTTACCTGGCCACTCCGCCGCTATATCTCTGCAAGAAAGGCAAGGCCGAGGAATATTGCTGGACGGAACAGCAGCGGCAGGCTTTTATAGACAAACACGCTTCCGGGAGTGAGAGCCAGGTGCACACGCAACGTTATAAAGGGCTTGGCGAGATGAACGACCACCAGTTGTGGGACACCACAATGAACCCCGATAACCGCACCCTGAAGCAGATCACGATAGAAAGCGCCGCCGAGGCAGACCAGATATTCGCCATGCTGATGGGCGAGGAGGTAGCTCCCCGGCGCGAGTTCATAGAAGAGAATGCAACATACGCCAATATAGACGCCTGAATGAACGCCAACGCCATCCGCCACCCTGATATGGGGGCCCTTCTGAGGGAAGTGGACGACTTCGTCCCTTCGCACGGCCGGAAGGCCCCATGTATAGGAATATCCGCCAACCGGAAGGAAGGCGCCTCGTCTGTAGCCGCAGACTACGTCAGCTCGGTTCTACAGGCCGGAGGCGTGCCGGTTATCATCCCCGTCGTTAATGACACAGAGGCCCTGAGCGTTATTGTCGACGGGCTTGACGGGCTGCTCGTAACCGGGGGCGGAGACCTCAACCCGCTTTTCACCGGCGAGGAGCCCCTGCCGGCGCTGGGGCAGACAGACAGCCTCCGGGACGAATACGACCTTATACTCATACGCCTGGCCTTCAACCGTGGGTTGCCCATACTTGGGATATGCCGCGGGCACCAGGTCGTTAACGCCGTCTTCGGCGGCAGTCTCTATCAGGACATATACTCGCAGCACGCAGCATGGCAGCAACAGGGGATCATCAAACACAGTCAGGACCTGTCGCGCGAACTTCCCTCGCACTCCGTAGAGCTGACCGGTAACGGCAGCCGCCTGTACAGCATAATGGGAGACGGCAGGCTGGCGGTCAACTCCTTCCACCACCAGGCAGTGAAGAATCCGGCCCCTGGATTCATCGCCACCGCCTTCTCGCCCGACGGCATCAACGAGGCCACCGAACATCCGCACTATCCTGTAATGAGCGTCCAGTGGCACCCCGAATCGATGGCCGCCGCCGGAGACGAGCGGATGCAGGGCATCTTCCACCACCACGTGGAAGAGTCCGCCCTCTTCCTTCGCGCCAAAGACCTGCACCGGACGGCGCTCACAATAGACCTGCATACCGACGCCCCGATGGCCTACGCCGGCGACTTTGACCTTGGCAGGAGGATATGCGGAACGTTCAACGAACCCTTCACCGAAGGCCGTGTCAGCCTCCCGCTAATGGAACAGGGCCGGATAGACGCCGCTTTCATGGTGGCCTATATCCCACAGTGCGAACTTACCGACGCAGCCCGCCTTGAAGCGTATGATTACGCCCTCGACCGCCTCGCACAGGTCACCCGCCAGGCCGTCCTGCACCCCTCCCGCACAGGTATCGCCCGCACTCCGCAGGACATACTACGGCTCAGGGGCGAGGGGAAGAAAGCCCTCCTCCTGGGCGTCGAGAACGGATATGCCATAGGCAGGGACCTCGAACGGCTGGAGGCCTTCAAACGCCTTGGCGTCTGCTATATCACCCTTTGCCATGAGGGATATAATGACATCTGCGACTCTTCTTACGGCACTCCTGAGTGGAGCGGGCTCAGTTACTTCGGACGCGAGGTAGTCGCCGCCATGAACCGCCTGGGTATCATGATAGACGTCTCGCACGCGGCAGAAACCACCTTTTACGACGTGCTCGAACTGAGCAGTGTCCCGGTCATAGCCTCGCACTCCTCCGCCTACGCCCTCTGCGACCACCCGCGTAACCTTACCGACGCCCAGATACGGGCTATATCCGAACGCGGAGGCATTGTGAATATCTGCCTTTATGCCGGCTTCCTCCGCCGTGGGGCAGGTATGGACGACGCTTCCATAGACGACGCCGTCAGGCATATCGACCATGCCGTCTCCATAGCCGGCCCTGCGCACGTGGGTATCGGCTCCGACTTTGACGGCGGCGGGGGCGTAAACGGCTGCCGGGCGGCCAACGAACTGATACACCTCACCACCCGCCTCATCAGGGCCGGATACTCCGAAGATGACATCGCCGCTATATGGGGGGGGAACCTTCTCAGGGTAATGACCGCCGTTCAATCTCCCCTGACGACCTGATATGCCCGGCCCTAAGTATTACGTGGTATGGAAAGGGCTTAACCCGGGGATATACGACTCCTGGGATGCCTGCCGCCTGCAGGTGGAGGGGCAGCGTGGGGCCAGGTACAAGAGCTTCGCCTCACGCAGCGAGGCTCTTGAGGCTTTTGAAAAGGGGCATGAGGCTTACCTCGGCAAAAGTCACAACCCGTGGCATAAGGCCGCTGCGCCCGCCCCTCATGCAGCGGGCCGTGGAGGGCTTCCTGTAAAGGAGAGCCTCGCCGTAGACGCCGCCTGCAGCGGTAATCCGGGCGATATGGAGTACCGGGGCGTATATACGGCTACGGGCGAAGAGATATTCCACATCGGCCCCCTGAAACAGGGTACCAATAACGTGGGTGAGTTCCTGGCCCTCGTGCACGGACTGGCCCTGCTGAAGCAGAAAAACAGCAGCCTGCCCGTTTACTCCGACAGCGTAAACGCCATTAAGTGGGTGAAGGAAAAGAAATGCAGAACCCTTCTGAAACGTTCCGAGGTCAACCGGCCTGTCTTCGACCTTATCGACAGGGCCCTGAAATGGCTTGGGGAGAATGACTGGGACACCCCTGTACTTAAGTGGGAAACCTCCCTATGGGGGGAGATACCGGCCGACTTCGGCCGCAAATGACCGGCGATGCTTATCAAGACCAATGGCATCGTGCTGCACACCATCCCGTACAGCGACACCCGGATCATCGCCCACCTGTACACCGAGGCCGCCGGGCGCCTGTCGTGTATAGCCACCCGCACATCAGGCCGGCGGAATACCCTGTCTGCCGCTGTCTTTATGCCGCTGTCAGTCATCGAGGCGGTGATTGACGACCGTCCGGGCCGGGACCTGGCGAGGCTGCGTGATGCAAGGATCGTCTGTCCGCTGCCCGGACTGCTCGCCGATGTGGTGAAAAGCTCCCTGGCGCTCTTCCTGGCCGAGGTTCTCTTCCGTATGCTGAGGGAAGAAGGGGCCGACGCCGGCCTTTTCGCCTTCCTCACTCATTCGATAAGGTTGCTCGACGGTGTAGAGGAAGGGGTAGCCAACTTCCACCTTGTCTTCCTGCTTCGCCTGCTCGATCATCTGGGCATCTATCCTAATGCCGACTCTTACTCCGAGGGTGCGTGGTTCGACATGCAGAACGGCGTCTTCGTCTCCCGTCCGCCCCTTCACCGGCATTTCCTCGACACAGACGAGAGCCGCATCTTCGCCAGCCTGCTTCGCATCAGCTACGGGAACATGTCTCTCTACTCCTTTTCGCGCGCCGACCGCGCTCTTATCCTCCGGAAGATCATCTCCTACTACCGTCTCCACATACCCGGCGCCCCCGACATCATCTCCCTCCCCATCCTCCAAACTCTTTTTGACTGATCCCTCAACGCCTTATGCCTGCGGTGTGAAAGAGAGTGCTTCCGTCGCATAAGGTTACTCACATTAAATCCCTAAGGACTTAAAGTCTTTAAGTCTGTGAGTCTTTCAGACTGCACGGCAACAGGCAGTGGCGGCAATGTAAAACGCGCCCGTGCACTGTCCTTCAATACCGGCTGACGCCGGAGGACTTTACCGGGTAACCGGTGTCTCTTTACCGGGCAATCAGGCGACTGACTTCAGGGCCTGCGGACTCACTTATACGCTACCGACGCCGGAAGGCGTCTGAGATGGGTAACCCCGCGCAAGCCCTTCATCAGGGCGCAGCTCGGGGTAAGCTAATCGCCAATGGAGGAACTGCGAAGTCAGTTCAACTTTCGCAACTGTGGAAAAACACCCCGGTTGAACAGCTACGCAGTTCGGCAGGCGGGGGGCTGTCTGTCCCCGTGCTGCGCCTTCGGCTGGCGCGAGAAGGCTTCCCTGTAAAACGCGCCCGTGGCGCCGTCAGCGCGCACCGAAAACTCACCCGGACGTATCTGGTGATCTCACGCAGGCGTGTGATGATACTTTCGCTTTCCTTCTCCCGGACTCAGGTCTATACTTATGAGGAGTTAACAAGCATACTTGTGGGGAATCAACAAGGTACCTTGTGGGGAGCCAACAAGCATACTTGTGGGGAATCAACAAGGCTCCTTGTGGGGAGTCAACAAGCATACTTGTGGGGAATCAACAAGGTACCTTGTGGGGAATCAACAAGCATACTTGTGGGGAATCAACAAGGTACCTTGTGGGGAGCCAACAAGCGTACTTGTGGGGAATCAACAAGGTACCTTGTGGGGAGCCAACAAGGCTCCTTGTAGGAAAGTTATAAGGAAGGGTGAGTATGTAACACGCAGAGAAGAGGTACAGAAAAAACCGCAGACTTTGTTTTTTTCAGAGCAATGCCGCCTGCTGAAAACTGAGTGACCACTTTAGCAAGATAGTCGGCCCCCTCGGAGAGCATGGGGGCGACAACCATAACGACCGAAGGTTTGTTACTGATGACGGTCAGCGCCCTCGTCTCCACGCCGTCGGGGCCGACGAAGAAAACATCCGGAGAAGGGTATCCGCCCAGGGATTCGTTTCGCTCCGAAAGATTATGACGCGGGAGGGGGGATAGAAAAAGAGACCGGCGTTTATCCGGTCTCTTGTGTCAGTGTCTTATTTCACTTCCCATACCTCACCCTTCATCAGCAGGTCGTGAAGCCGCCGGGTGGGGTTCTTCGCCCTCACGGCAGCTATCTGCTGCTCTACGGAGCGGTCGTATACGGGGGCTTCCACGTCGCGGATGACACCCAGGGCTACAGGCATGTCTTCGCCACCCATAAGGGAGAGCATCAGGTGTAGCGTGATGTCGGCTTCATGGGCGTTGTGGACTAAGATGTCTTCCGGTGTATAGCCGTCCTGCCCTATTGTTACGGCTTTCAGCTTAAGGCCTTCGAGTACAAGTCCGTGTTCATTGTCCCTGCCGAAGAGCATCTTCTCACCGTGGCGGAGGAATATGGTGCGCTCCTGGCGGTGGTCTTTGTCGGTTATCTTTTTATGGATACCGTCGTTGAAGATGACGCAGTTGACGAGAACTTCCACTACCGACGTGCCTTTGTGGCCGGCGGAGGCGGAGATGACTTCCGTGGTGTTCTTAAGGTCTACGTCAATTGTGCGTGCAAAAAAGTTCCCGCGCGCTCCGAGGGCGAGTTCGGCCGGGATAAAGGGGTCTTCCACCGTTCCGTACGGAGAGCTTTTCGTTACCATCCCCCGGTCCGACGTGGGTGAGTACTGTCCTTTCGTGAGGCCGTATATCTTGTTGTTGAACAGTACGATGTTGATGTCCACATTGCGGCGGACGGCGTGTATGAAATGGTTCCCGCCGATGGCGAGGCAGTCTCCGTCACCGGTCATAAGCCATACGCTGAGCGCGGGATTGGCTGTTTTTACACCGGTGGCAATAGCTGCCCCGCGGCCGTGGATGGTGTGGAAACCGTACGAGTTCATATAGTAGGGCAGGCGCGAGGAGCATCCTATGCCTGAGATGACGGCTATGTTTTCGGGGGGCGTTCCCTGTTCGGCCATTGCCTTGTGCACGCAGTTCAATACGGCGTGGTCGCCGCATCCGGGGCACCAGCGAACGTACTGGTCGCTTTTATAATCCTTTGGCTGGTATTTTGTTTCTGCTTCCATGATTCAGTCCTCCAATAGTTTGGTAAATTCTTCGACAAGGCGCGCTACTACGAACGGCTGCCCTTTGATACGGTTGAACCTGTAGGGGTTGAAACCCGGCACTTTGCTGCGCAGGTAGTTGGCAAACTGTCCGTTGTTCTGTTCGGCTACTACTACTTTGGGGTACTTTGCCAGTACTTCGGCGGTATTGGCGGGCAGCGGACTGATGAACCTGAAGTGCGCCAGGGCTACTTTCCTGCCGTTCTCATGCATTGTTTCCATTGCTTCGCAGAGGTGCCCGAAGGTTCCGCCCCAGCCGACCAGCAGCAGGTCGGCATCGGCGTCTCCCATTACTTCGAGGCGTGGTATGAAGGAGGCGATCCCGTCAATCTTTGCCTGCCGTGTCTCCACCATTTTCTGATGGTTAAACGGCTCGGTAGAGATGGCGCTGGTATCGTAGTCCTTCTCCAGCCCTCCTATGCGGTGCTCAAAGCCCGGCGTTCCGGGTATCGCCCAATAGCGGACCAGTGTTTCGGGGTCCCGCCGGTAGGCTTTCCAGGGTTTATCGTCATTGTATAGTGAGACATACCGTGGTTTGATGCCCGGGTAGGTATCCAGGTCGGGGATGCGCCATGCCGAGGAGCCGTTTGCGATAAACGAATCGGTCAGCAGGATCACCGGCGTCATGTGCTCGACGGCCAGTTTGCCTGCCCAGAAGGCGGCGTCGAAGCAGTCGGTAGGCGTCGAGGCGGCAATAACCACGGCAGGGCTTTCTCCGTTACGCCCGTACAGGGCCTGCAAAAGGTCAGTCTGCTCGCTTTTGGTAGGCAGACCTGTGGAGGGGCCTCCCCTTTGCACGTCGATGACGACCAGGGGCAGTTCGGCTATAACGGCCAGCCCGATGGCCTCGCTCTTCAACGCCAGTCCGGGGCCTGAAGTAGACGTCACTGCCAGCGATCCGGCAAAGCTGGCGCCGATGGCGGTGCATATGCCGGCTATCTCGTCTTCGAACTGCAGGGCTTTTACGCCCAGTTCCTTACGGGCGGCTAATTCCTGCAATATGTCTGTAGCCGGCGTAATGGGATAGCTCCCGAGGAAGAGTTGCAGACCGGCTTTTTCGGCGGCGGCAATCAGTCCGTAGGCAGTGGCTTTGTTTCCGTTGATATCGGTATAAAAGCCAGGGGCGGCTTTTTTACTTTCGATACGATAGGTGGAGACGGAGGCGTGGATGTTATTCCCGTAATTATAGCCATCGGTCAGGGCCTTTATATTGGCCTGGGCGATGGCAGGCTTCTTCGCAAACTTATTCTGAAGTTTGTGCATCGCCTCGTCCAGCGGGCGTTCAAAGAGCCAGCAAACCAATCCAAGGGCGAACATGTTTTTGCAGCGCACGGCCGACTTGTTGTCAAGTCCGTACTCTGTCAGTCCGTCTTTTACCATAGTCGAGATGGGAGCGGCGACGAGTTGTATCCCCGTCAGGCCGAGTTCAGCGAAGGGGTCGTCGGTTGTAAACTGCGCCTTTTCCAGATCGTTTTTCCGGAAAGAGTCTGTGTCGACAATAACAATAGCTCGAGGTTTCAGATAGTTGACGTTTACTTTCAGGGCTGCCGGATTCATGGCAACCAGTACATCGGCTTTATCACCGGGGGTGAAGACTTTACGGGATCCCAGATGTACCTGAAACCCCGACACTCCGCTTAATGAGCCTTGCGGAGCGCGAATCTCTGCCGGGAAGTCGGGGAAGGTAGATATTTCGTTTCCCAGGACGGCCGACAGGTTGGAAAAGATGGTCCCGGTAAGTTGCATACCATCTCCCGAATCTCCGGAGAAGCGGACTACAACCTTTTCCAGGGTAACTACTTTAGTTTGTTCTGTCATAAGTAAATAAAGTGATAAAATGTAGGTAATCTTCGAATATTAATAAAAGCGTTTTCAGTGCGTAAAAGTAGTAATAATCAGGAATTATCACCAGGGATTTCAGGTATTTTATAGTAGCAGCCCCGTCGGCTTATACATGGCTTCTTCCCGCTTCACGCAGTGTCTTACTGCTCATTAACGGAATAGTCAGCAGTGTTATAATGATACCTGTTCCGATAAGCAGTACGTTTATTGAAACGCTGTCTGCAACCGGGCCAAAGACAAGCATACCCAACGGCATCATAGTGCTGGAGACCATACTGAAAACCGAAAAAACCCTCCCCATAAACGCCTGCTCTACGGTAGTTTGTAATAAGACCATAAACGGCGTATTCCAGAGCGGGAACGACAGGCCCATCGTTGCCATAATTACAAGGTACAGTCCGAAATAAGGTGCTATCCCTAATCCTACGGCCAGCAAACCGCATAACGCGCAGGAAAGCGACATGGTATAGATACGGTTCCTGAAGCCGCCCCATGTTCCTATCAGGATACCTCCAAGCATCACTCCGGCGGAAAAGGTGATTTCTATCGCGGAGAGGCGCCATACATCGTTACCGAAGTTTCTGGTTACCTGTAAGGGGGTTAAAAATGCAGAGGGAGCGAAGAAAAAGAGAAATGCCGCCGTAATGACTATCATGCGTAAGACATAGCCCTGCTTCTTTATATATCGCAGTCCTTCGCGGAGGTCATGCAGATAGGCGACTCCTTTTTGCTCTCCTGCTTCCGTTGGAGGTTTTTCTGTCTGCGGCGTTTTGACAAGGAAGGCAACTATGCTGATACCAATAGCGGCGGTAACTACATCAAGGAAAAACAACATCTCCAACGAAGCGAAAGACATTAACGCGCCGCTTATCATGGGTGTTGTCAATGCAATAAATGACTGTATGCTGGTCTGCAATCCGTTTATCCGGGTCAACTGTTCCTGCGGGACGATTTGCGGGATGAAGGCGCCGATCGCCGGCGTCTGCACTCCCTGCCCTAAGGAACGGATAACCGTACAAATCAGAAGTATCCCAACGTGTTCGAGCCCCGACATAATCAAAACCGCTACAACCAGGCTGGCAAACGCTATTGAGCCGTCGGCTATATTGATAATATACTTCCGGTTAAACCTGTCCGCCCAGACTCCGCCAAATGGTGAAATAAAAAACATGGGCAGGAATCCGGCAATCGTAAAGAGGGTCATCATGGTTCCGGACTGGGTTTTAAGGGTGATATGCCATATAATAGCGTATTGCACCACCATAGTGCCGAACATGGATAAAGCTTGTCCGATCACAAATAATGCCGTATTCTTTTTCCAGCTAATGCTATTCCCTGCATTCATGGCTCTGATGCTTTCTTTCATTTGCTTTAATTTTCATTCTGGCGCAGTCTGTTTTCACTCATCTGTTCATAGAAGCTGGCGCATGCGATCCCACAGTTCCGGGTTACAGGGTCAAATGTCGCTGATATATCACTGCAACAAGACTTTTTCTAATACCTGCGCCGATCTGTGTATGTCGTTTTCGGTATCCATTGTTTCGACGTCGAAAACAATAGTTGCCTGCATATAATATGGCGTTCTTTTCAGCAGATTTTCAGACACAAAAGAGAGCAGGTCGGCGCCGCTGCGGCCATTCAGCACCGGGCGTGTGTGTTTCACCGGCGATAGTCGTTTAACCAGTTCTGCGGGCGATACTTTCACGTATACTGTTTTCCCTGCCTCGTTCATAAATGTCATATTATTATGGAAACAGGGTGTTCCACCCCCGGTTGAGATCAATACGTTTTCAAACGTGGCTACTTCACGTAGTATATTGCATTCAATTTTCCGAAAGGCTTCTTCTCCTTTTTCCGCAAATATCCGGCTGACTGTCTTATAGTAACGAGCTTCTATGTAGGCATCCAGATCAACAAAAGAAAGATTCATCCGTTTAGACAGTTCTTTGCCTATTGTTGTCTTCCCTGCTCCCATATAGCCTATCAGAAAGATACGTTTCATTTTCTTCTAATTTTCGTCACCATCTGCGTCATCTCTTTTTGAGCGCCGCAGAGCAATAGAGTCCAGCATGTCTGTAGTGTACATATTTATATTGTCTATTATTGTGCCAAGCTCATCTATGACTTGTTTCTCCTTCGTAATTTCATGGCTGACCAGATAGACGGCGTTGACAAACTTTACTACTTCAAAAAAAGCCTGATCTACCTGTGGGCGGAGCTGTTTCAGCTTATCCTTCATACTTCTCTGGTGTCGCTTCATTGAGCGTTCGTTATAAAGTGAGCGGAAACTTTCGTTGGCGGTTTTCAAAAGTTCAAGAGGCCTTATCAAATCCAAATGTTCAAGGGCCTTGAAGCGTGTTTCGTTTTCTTCCATCTCTTTAACAAAGGAATCAATCAGTATGGTGTTCTCCTGAAAGGACTTGCGATGCGCATTCCGGTAAGGTTCCAGCACCTCGTCCAGGTTTATTCCCGCTGTTTTCAGTTGGGGATCAGGGTTATACTTCATATTTTCTATAAATCGTTTGATAAAGAAAAACAACTCGTCACGCTTCTGGTCGGCAGCCTGTATATCCTTTGTTTCTTCAAAGGCTCTGTTCCGTGTAAATGCCTCATCTTCTTTACGAAACAATTTTTCGTATGCCAGGCGGTGGTCCTCCATATTGTAATTTTTAGCAATGATGGGCGTAATAGTTTTTAACACATTTACATGGTAATTGTAGTGCTCTGAATTACGCACAAGACGAAAGCTTGGCCTTGTGATTTCTTTAATCTTTTTCATATTTATTAGTAGATTATCTATGATTTTATATTCGTTGCTCAAAAATTATCATTATCCATTTCATTATTATTTTCTGCGGCCGCAAATTATTAATTATTATTGACAGTCCAACTCTCTTCGCGCAAAATTTGAATAGGTTTATAATTTTTTAATTCACTCGTTGTCGGAATAATCAAGTTTTGAAATTAATATGGCATTCCGAATATGAAGAAAAATTACGTATATACAAACAATGTGTTAAATTATTCAGAATATCAGCAAAAAAATCTATACATCGGAAAATAGTTCGACTAGATTTCAGAGGGCATATATTCATATTTTTTTACTGTAAATTCCACTAAAAATCACTACTCGCCATTCTGTTTATCTCTATTTACAACTTTACCTTTGCGAAGAAAGTACTGCCGCTCGTTTTCAGGATAATGTTCAATTGCATAGCGGAGGGTAGTGCGTGACATTTTTTCACTATTCCGCTCTATGAAATCAGTGAGTGCCTCCCTGTCTCGTTTCCCTACCTCGCGGAGCATCCATCCGACAGCTTTATGAATCAAGTCGTGTCTATGATGAAGCAGTTGCTCTGCCAAAGCAAAAGTGTCGATGAATTCGTGATTCCGGATAAACATCAGTGTTGAGACAATGGCAATGCGTTGTTCCCATAAAGAAGAGCTTTTAGCTAATTCATACAAGATAGATCGGTCTTTATCAAGTAGATAAACTCCTATAACATGTGGGTAAGCCACATCTACCAAGTCCCAATTATTGACATAGCAGGTATTTTTCAGGAAAAAATCGAACAAGAGAGTTCGCTCTTTGGGGTCAGCTTTTTTGAATTGTTCAACGCCGATTAGTAATGCGCAGAGACGGGCCTCGTGATATTTGCTCGAAATAAGTTTTTGTAACTCAGGCAGCGGCGTATATTTATTTTCCTTTACAACGTCTCGTGTGATCGGCGCTGTAATTCCCATGAAGACATCCCCTTCGGCATACTCACCGGGGCCGGTCTTAAAAAAACGCTGCAGAAACCGGGCTTTTTTAGCGTCTGAAACGGAAAACAGTTCGCTGAGTATATGTTCCGCTGTCATGGTTTAAGTATTTGCGCGATGGGACGGTCCTTTTCGATGAAACCGATAACGTTATTGCAAACTGCTTTAATCATATCATAACGGGTAGCCAGCGTCTGGGTACCTATATGTGGAGTCAAAACAACGTTTTCGAGTTCCAGCAATTCAGGTAGCGGATAATCTCCAAATTCAAAAACATCAAGTCCGGCTCCACGTATGACTCCATCAGATAAAGCTTTAATGAGAGCGAGTTCGTCCACTAGCGGGCCTCTGGCGGTATTGATGAGGATGGCAGAGGGTTTCATTTGCGATAATGCCTTTTGATCGATAATATGATATGTTTCCTGCGAAAAAGGCGCATTAATCGAAAGGAAGTCGGATTGCGTTAATAATTCATCAAAACTGACATATATAACATTTAGTTTCGTTTCTTCTTCCATATCAAGCTGCCGGCGATTGTGATAAATAACATTCATACCACAGGCGCGCGCCCGTTTACAAAGAGCTTTGCCTATGCGTCCCATACCCAGAATACCCAGAGTACTATCTGTAATTCGATCACCAAGATTTTGAATCAGAGATACTTTCATTTTGTTGTCCTCCTTGCGCAACTTGCGGTCACATTCTGTAATCCGACGTGCTACGTCAATGATCAGTCCCAGTGCCAGATTCGCGGTAGGAGCTATAACAGGGCCTGGTGTATTAGCAACAGTTATCCCTTTTTGCAATGCATAGCTAACATCAATGTTATCATAACCTACAGCATAATTAGCTATGAGCTTCAAATTAGCAGCTCGGTCTATCAAAGGTTTGTCAACAAGGAAGTCAAATATGGGGCATAGCACATCATAGTCAGGAATACGTTCAAAAACTTCGCCATACGTAAAACTCCTTCCTTCAGGAAAGATAACTTCATAGCGCTTTTCCAGTTCGGCAAAGCCATCACGAAGCATATTATAGGTCATCAAAATCTTCATAACTAAAATATTTAATTTTTCTCGGCCTCAAAAATAAACAAAGCCTTAGTCATAGCAAAAAGAAACAACAAGCAAAATGACAAACACAGGAGACAAATTGTGTAATTCGGAAATCCGGCTTACTTTTGTTTCCACAACGATTTGCTGATTATTATGGATTTGCAAGCAGTAATTTATAAAATGAGAATAGTATGGTATTAAACTATATCTGGATAGCCTTTTTCCTGACTGCTTTCATAGTTGCTTTAGGAAAACTACTTATAGGAGGGGATACTACTGTATTCACAAACATTATAAACGCATCATTCGAGTCTGCCAAATTAGGATTTGAAATATCCCTTGGGCTAACCGGCATCCTGACGCTTTGGCTGGGCATAATGAAAATAGGCGAGAAGGGTGGTATTATCCAGGTTTTTTCACGCTTATGCTCACCTGTTTTCAGAAAGCTTTTCCCAGACATCCCGGCCGGGCATCCGGTTACAGGTTCTATTTTTATGAATATATCCGCCAATTTATTAGGTCTCGATAATGCCGCCACTCCTATGGGGTTGAAAACGATGCAGCAATTGCAGGAACTCAATCCCCAAAAGAGTCAGGCAAGTAATTCAATGATAATGTTTCTTTGTATCAATGCATCAGGACTTACGCTTATTCCAATTACTATCATGATGTATCGTATTCAACTTGGAGCAGCTAATCCATCAGATGTTTTTTTGCCTATCCTGTTAGCTACATTTTCGTCCACTTTAGTCGCCATCCTTGCTGTATGCATTAAACAACGGATCAATATATTTCAGAAGAGCCTGCTTATATTCTTTATAGGACTGGGATTGTTCATCGGAGGATTAGCATGGCTTTTCACATCAATGGAAGAAGAAAAAGTATCTCTCTATTCGACCCTATTTGCCAATACGCTATTGTTTGCCATTATTTGCGGATTTATCGTAAGTGGAATACGAAAAAAAATAAATGTATATGACAGCTTTATCGAAGGGGCCAAAGAAGGATTCAGCACGGCTATAACAATTATTCCATACCTTATAGCCATCTTAGTTGCCATAGCTGTATTCCGTGCATCGGGAGCAATGGACATTATCATTGAAGGCATCAAAATAGGTGTAACTTCTATAGGGTTAGATGCTGAATTTGTAGGCGGACTCCCTACCCTGCTAATGAAACCATTGAGCGGAAGCGGGGCGCGCGGAATGATGATAGATGCCATGAATACGTATGGGGCCGATTCTTTCGTAGGCCGGTTAGCCTGTATTGCGCAAGGGTCTACAGATACTACCTTTTACGTAATTGCTCTTTATTACGGCAGTATTAGCATACGCAACACACGATACACCGTGCAATGTTCGCTTCTGGCAGACTTGGCAAGTGCTATCGCTGCAATTGTGTTCGCATATATATTCTTTTTTTAATATACAAACATGGCTATTACGTATCATACAGAAAATGGTCAAACACCTTCGATCAAAAGACGAATTGTAAATCAATGGATCAAATCGGTAGCTAAAGTCTACGACAAGGAAATTGGCGAGATCACATACATTTTTTGCTCGGAAGAACAGATATTAGATATAAACAAGCAGTATCTGAATCATGATTATTATACTGATATAATAACCTTCGATTATTCCGAAGGCAACGTTATATCAGGAGACATCTTCATATCACCTGATACCATAAAAAGCAATGCTGAAACTTTGGGCGCTCCATATATGGAAGAGCTTCACCGCATCCTTATTCATGGCATCCTACACTTATGCGGTATAAACGATAAAGGACCCGGGAAACGTGAAATAATGGAAACAAACGAAAACGAAGCACTTTCGATTCTATCGAAAGAAGTCTATAAAAGCATAAAATAAGGATGAATTTCTTTTACGATATTATAGTGGTCGGAGCCGGGCATGCAGGATGTGAAGCCGCCGCCGCCGCTGCAAATTTAGGTTCAAAAACACTCCTCATAACAATGGATATGGACAAGATTGCGCAGATGAGTTGCAATCCTGCCGTAGGAGGCATTGCCAAAGGGCAAATCGTTCGCGAAATAGACGCGATGGGTGGACATATGGGGATTGTGACAGACCTCAGCTCCATTCAATTCCGTATGTTGAACCGCAGCAAAGGGCCTGCAATGTGGAGTCCCCGGTCACAAAGCGACCGCATACGCTTCACTGAAACATGGAAAAACATCTTAGAAAATCAGGAGAATCTTCACATTTGGCAGGACACTGTAAGTGAATTAAGCGTAGAAAAAAATGAGGTGTCGGGTGTAAAAACGAGAATGGGAGTAAGTTTTCGTTCAAAATGCGTTGTGTTAACCAATGGCACTTTCCTTAACGGACTTCTGCATATAGGGCGTACCCAATTAAATGGCGGACGTATTGCAGAGCCGGCAGTGAAAGGGGTAACAGAACAATTGGTATCGCTCGGGATAAAAACAGACCGCATGAAAACCGGCACGCCAGTGCGTATAGACGGAAGAAGTGTGCATTTTGAAGACCTGACAGAGCAACCTGGCGAAAAGGATTTCCACAAGTTTTCATACCTGGATTTTGCCCCACAAATGCTAAAGCAATTGAGCTGCTGGACACTTTTTACGAATGAAACTTGTCACGAAATACTGCGCAAGGGGCTTCCAGAATCGCCGCTATACAACGGACAAATAAAGAGCATCGGGCCCCGTTACTGTCCAAGCATTGAAACAAAAATAGTAACCTTTGCCGATAAAGCCCGCCATCAATTGTTTCTCGAGCCGGAAGGAGAGAATACGCAGGAATACTATCTGAATGGCTTTTCGTCTTCTCTCCCTTTAAACATACAGTTGCAAGCATTGCAAGCTATCCCTGCTTTCCGGGATATTCATATATATCGTCCCGGATATGCCATTGAATACGATTTCTTCGATCCCACGCAATTACAACATAATCTGGAAACAAAACAAATCAAGAATCTCTTTTTTGCAGGACAAATTAATGGAACAACCGGATACGAAGAAGCCGGAGGACAAGGGTTGATGGCAGGAATTAATGCGCATATAAACTGTCATGGAGGAGAACCGTTTGTGTTAGGAAGAGATGAGGCTTATATAGGCGTATTGATAGACGACCTTGTCTCCAAAGGGGTTGATGAGCCTTATCGCATGTTCACCTCCCGCGCCGAGTATAGAACACTTCTTCGGCAAGACGATGCAGACATGCGTTTAACTGCTAAATCCTATGCCATAGGACTAGCCCAACAAGATCGTTATCATTTACTGGAAGAGAAAAAAAACTATAGAGACCGGATTATTTCATTTATAGAAAACCATTCCATAAAGCCCCAGGAAGTGAATGGCAGGCTGGAAGCGGCGGGAACAACTCCACTTGCACATGGATGCAAACTAATTGATTTGCTACTTCGACCACAACTATCGCTGGAAAGTTTGGCCGGTTTTACTCCTCCACTTCAGGCAGAATTAAATCAACTCCCGACAAGCAGAAAAGGAGAAATAATAGAAGCGACGGAAATACTCTTGAAATACAATGGATACATTAAGAGAGAACGGTTGATTGCAAAAAAGATAAGCCGCCTGGAAAACATTCGAATCAAAGACAAATTTGACTATAACAGCATACAATCTCTTTCTATCGAGGCGCGCCAAAAGCTGACAAAAATAAACCCTGAAACTCTTGCGCAAGCGAGCCGAATGCCTGGAATTTCGCCGAACGACATCAATATATTATTGGTTCTATTGGGGAGGTGATTTAATTGTTCCACGTGAAACAACGAAGAAAAGACGAACATGGACAAGGGAAATAATGTAGAAAGTTCAAAAAATGAAATAGAGACTTATTTGTCTTCTATCATTTCTATCATTCCAGAAAAGCCGGGATGCTATCAATATATGGATGAAAAAGGCGCTATCATATATGTAGGAAAGGCCAAAAATCTAAAAAAACGAGTCTCTTCATACTTCAGCCAAACGCATGATAACATAAAGACTAATATGCTTGTCAAGCGCATACGCGACATAAAATATATAATTGTAAATAATGAAGAAGATGCCTTACATCTGGAGAATAGCCTTATAAAACAGCATCGCCCTCGTTATAACGTGCTATTGAAAGACGACAAAACCTACCCTTCTATTGTTGTTAAGAACGAATATTTCCCCCGTGTTTTTCAAACAAGAAACATATTGAGGGACGGTTCGCAATATTATGGCCCCTACTCCTCTGTTTATATTGCCAAAATAATGCTGCAAATGATCAAGGATATTTATCCTATCAGAGCGTGTAATTATCCTCTCGCACCGGAAAATATTGCTAAGGGGCGTTATAAAGTATGCCTCCAATATCATATAAAAAAGTGCAAAGGTCCATGTGAAGGATTGCAGTCGCTGGAAGAATATCAAAATAATATTACTCAGGTAAAAGAAATATTGAAGGGGAATATATCCAAAATCAGTAAAACTTTGTATGAACTTATGCATAAATGCGCAGAAGAAATGCACTTTGAAGAAGCTCAAATAATAAAGGAAAAATATGATGTTGTTGAAAATTACAGAGCAAAATCAACTGTAGTTCCCCCTATGCTTACAAATATAGATGTATTTTCTTTCACTGAGAATGAACATTCGGCATACATTAATTATATGCATGTGGGAAATGGAGCTATTGTGCAGGCCTACACATTTGAATATAAAAAGAGGCTTGATGAACCAAAAGAAGAACTCTTAGGGCTAGGAATAATAGAAATGAGAGAGCGCTTTAATAGTACTGCGCAGGAAATTATAGTGCCATTCCTGCCAAACATAGAATTGACAGGGAAAGCAGTGTTATTCATCCCGCAAAAAGGAGATAAAAGAAAATTGCTTGAGCTATCTGAACAGAATGTAAAACAATACAAAATAGACAGGCTCAAACATGCCGAAAAGCTAAATCCGGAACAACGCACAACACGTATCCTCACCAACATACAAAAGGATTTACACATGAATGTTTTGCCAATGCACATAGAATGTTTTGATAATTCCAACATACAAGGAACAACTCCGGTAGCAGCATGTGTGGTGTTCAAAAAAGGAAAACCTGCCAAAAGAGACTACCGACACTTCCATATAAAAACGGTTGAAGGGCCTGATGATTTCGCCTCAATGATAGAAGTTGTAACCCGCCGGTACACCCGACTGCTAGAAGAAAAGCAAGAGCTTCCACAACTTATCATAATAGATGGAGGAAAAGGGCAACTGAATGCAGCGACAAAAGTGTTGAGAGAACTCGGGCT
The DNA here is from genome assembly GCA_031266215.1 of Tannerellaceae bacterium. Classification (GTDB taxonomy): domain Bacteria; phylum Bacteroidota; class Bacteroidia; order Bacteroidales; family Tannerellaceae; genus DFXE01. Next base: position 19,541 of record JAISBL010000010.1, read on the forward strand.
GCTAGACAGGATAACAATAATAGGACTGGCAAAACGTCTGGAAGAAATATTTTTCCCCGGGGACTCTATCCCTATCATCCTGGATAAAACATCGGAGACTTTGAAAGTTATCCAGCACCTGAGGGACGAAGCTCACCGCTTCGGCATCACTTTTCACAGACATATGCGAAGCAAGAAACAAATAGCATCAAGACTGGATACAATCAAAGGTATTGGCGAAAAAACAAAAACATTACTTTTGCAAGAGTATAAAAGCGTGAAGCGCATAAGAGAGGTTCCGTTCGACGAACTAAAAAAAATCATTGGAGAAACAAAAGCAAGGTCAATATTAAATGAATTAAATAAGGAATGAGAACAGTTATACAACGAGTAAAGAAAGCTTCCGTATGTGTCGATGGAGAAATCATATCCCAGATTAGAAAAGGTCTGCTCGTGTTTGTTGGAATTGAAGATCGCGACACAAAAGATGATATAGAATGGCTTACAAAAAAAATAACAAGCCTCCGAATATTCGACGATGATGAAGGAGTGATGAATCGCTCCGTAATTGAGTCAAATGGAGAGATATTAATCGTAAGTCAGTTCACACTCCATGCTTCAGTCAAAAAAGGGAGCCGTCCATCCTATATAAGATCATCTAATCCTCTGATAGCCACACCGTTATATGATTTATTCTGTCGGAAAACAGGTTCACTGCTCGGAAAAAGTGTTGCCACAGGCATATTTGGAGCAGATATGAAGGTAGAACTAATAAATGACGGGCCGGTCACCATCTGGATTGACTCACAAAACAAAGAATAAGTCACAATGTCAGCGTTGGCTAAATTGAAGTGGCGACAACAGTCTGTCCCACTTCAATGGCGCACAGATGGAGGCAATCAACTATCAGGAATAAAAAACATGGAAAATATGAATACAATAACAATACAGGAAGCTCAGAAAGCCGTTGACGAATGGATAAGAAGCTACGGGAAGCGTTATTTCAATGAGCTTACAAACATGGCCATACTGACGGAAGAAATGGGCGAGCTGGCCCGGATAATAGCCCGCAGGTACGGGGAACAGTCGTTCAAAGAGAGCGACAAGGATTACGATCTGGCAGACGAAATGGCCGACATCCTCTGGGTTCTCATTTGCCTTGCAAACCAAACAGGCACGGACCTGACCAGGGCATTCCGCAAAACATGGAAAAGAAAACAAGCAGAGATAAAGAACGACATATTAATAACGATAAATTATGAGCATGAATAAGTATCAGGAAGCATTCGACAAATTCGAACCAATAGGAAGCAAAGCGGAAGTCGCAGAAAAAGTATGCAAGATAGTGACGGAAGAAGCCGGAAAGAACTTCACGCCCGAAGCGCTTAAATTCATCCACGGCTGCATCGACCTCACTTCGCTCTCGGCCCTTGACAGCAGGGAAAGTATATGGAAAATGGTCAACTCGGTTAATGATTTTGAAGGAAGCCGGCCCGACATCCCCAATGTAGCTGCCATCTGCACCTATCCACTATTCACCGAGACAGTAAAACAGGCACTGACAGCCAGGGAAGTGAAGATAGCAACCGTAACAGGCGGATTCCCTGCGTCGCAAACCTATCAGGAAATAAAGGTGGCAGAAACGGCTATGGCTATAATGAACGGAGCCGACGAAATAGATACTGTACTGAATTTAGGCTATTTAGCCGAAGAAAACTACCAGGATGCAGCCGAAGAAATCCAGGAGATAAAAGCAAGCGCCCGTGAGGCTAAACTAAAGGTAATAATTGAATCCGGAGCGATTTCAACAATAGACAACATAATGAAAGCAACTGTCATTGCGATTTATGCCGGTGCAGATTATGTCAAAACGTCCACAGGAAAGGAGTTTCCGGGAGCAACGCCCGAAGCAGTGTACACGATCTGCCGCATAATAAAGCAATATCATTCGATGACAAACAACAAGATTGGTATAAAAATATCGGGGGGAGTGCGTAAAGCGGAAGACGCAATCAGCTATTACACAATAGTTAAGCACGTACTGGGGAAAGAATGGCTACACAAAGATCACTTCCGGATAGGGGCAAGCAGCCTTGCCGGCGACATAATCAGGCATATAGGAGAATGACATCATTTTGCCCTGTCGATAATACAGTCAGCCAACAGGAATAAACTGTTACGGGACTCAGAATCAGGTAATTTGCGAATAATTTCAATAGCTTTGTCATGATAATACATCATCCGTGATCGTGCATAACCAATTCCCCCGCCCTTTTTGGCAAAAGCTATCAACTCGCTGACGTGTTGCGGAGTAAAATCCTTGTCCGCCACGATCTTCTGATAATAGGCTCTTTCCGCATTGTCTTCATTATTAAGTGCATACAATAAAGGGAGGGTCACTTTTCCGTCTAAAATATCGTTACCCGTAGGCTTACCTATATTACTGTCGGGATAATAATCAAAGACATCGTCCCTGATCTGGAAGCAATAACCAAGGTATTCTCCGAACAGGCGACAGTGGCTAATCTGCTCTTCGGTAGCGCCTGCTGAGATAGCGCCTATTTCTGCGCACGCAGACAAAAGGAATGCAGTCTTTTTTTTAATCACTTGCAAATAAGAACACTCATCAAGGATAACCTCCTCTGCCACTTCTATTTGCCTAATTTCGCCTTCGGCCAGTTCTCGCCCGACCTTTGAAACGATAGACATAATACGCACATTACCAGTCTGTACCGACCGTATCAGGGCAGAAGAAAGCAGATAATCGCCAACAAGAACGGAGACGCGGTTATCAAAGAAAGCATTGAGCGAAGGCAATCCCCTTCGCTCCTTTGATTTATCAACAACATCATCGTGAATCAGGGACGCTGTATGCAGCAATTCCAACAAAACGGCCGAGTTGACAGTAGTATCGGTAACGCCTCCGCAAGCTTTTGCAGCCAGGATCACAAGCAGAGGACGCATATGCTTGCCGGTGGACTGCATTATCTTATCAATTGCCTGCTGAAGCCTTGGGGTTGAACTTGACAAAGAATACAAAAAATCATCGCCAAACCGGCGATATTCATCTATAATCGGCTGTTTTATTGCTTCTAATTCATTCATAAATCAAAAAATTAAGACCCGGCAAAAGTAAGAAAAACTATAAAGTGAGGTAAGAGTGGATGGTAAAAAGTTGTTCCGCCTACCGGTGCGTGGAGCTTTGAGGAATGACCGCAGGCAGATAGAAAATAAATCTCTCTTTCAAAATCGCCGGTTCATTGTAAAAAATCTCTCTCCTCCGGAAAGTTTTGTCATATCACACAGATATTTGCATACAATATAAATAAATACATATAGCACTTTGTCTAAAGAATCGTTATTTTTGTAGCAACAGTATGCAGAAAATGATTTTTCACAAGCCTACTGTGGAAAGCCTCCCATTCTCACTACAACACGAATCAATTGCATCAAAATATATTTTCCCAGATTATAAGTTTCATTATTTAAAAATTCATCTATTATGGCAAATTACAAAGGAAAAGACAAAAACCCGATGAACTTCTCAAGAAGAGAATTTATTGGAACTATGGCAGCCACGGCAGCATTTACGATCATACCCAGGCATGTGCTCGGCGGCACAGGGTATACTGCTCCAAGCGATATGGTGAACCTGGCGGGTATCGGCTTCGGCAGCCAGGGGGGAGGCGATATTCAGAATATTGCAACACCAGACGTACCCATCAAACCGAAGATGGGCTTTCAGGGTATGCTGATGCAGCCCTATGCAGGCATCCGCCCGCAGCGCGGCGGCCCCGGAGGAGGAAGAGCGCCTGCCGGAGGTGTAGCCAATTCTGACTCTCCCATACAAATGGGAGCGGCCGGCGGCGGGGAAACTTTCAAGCATGCCAACATCTATGCTCTGTGCGACGTTGACCACGACTACGCAGGTCATATCTTTGCCGGCTATCCCAAGGCAAAACAATATTATGATTTCAGAGAAATGATCGACAAGGAAAAAGAAATAGACGCAGTTCTCATCGGAACGCCCGACCATTCGCATGCCGCTATTGCGGCTTATGCCATGAACGCAGGGAAACATGTGTTTGTGGAAAAACCGATGGCCAAGACGATCTACGAAGTCCGCTTCCTGCGCGACCTGGCTAAAAAGACCGGAGTCGTTACCCAGATGGGTAATCAGGGGCACAATGTGGAAGGCACAATGCAGACCGTTGAATGGATCAGGGCCGGTGTCATCGGCAACGTCCGCGAAGTACACATGTGGTCTAACCGCCCGGTATGGAAGCAGGGATACTTCCCACGCCCCGAAGCGGCTCCTGTCCCGGCCGGTCTTAAGTACGACCTCTGGCTTGGCCCGGCCCCCGAAAAACCTTATAACGCCGAATGTCTGCATTTTGCATGGCGCGGTCTTTGGGATTACGGTACGGGTGCTATGGGTGACATGGGCGCACATACCTTCGATGCCCCTATCTGGGCGCTCGACCTCGGTTTGCCGACCAGGATACAGGCTACCACGACACCGTTCAATGCCGACTACCTCCCGTTGTCAGAATATGTAGAATACGAATTCCCGGCCCGCGGCAGCATGCCCCCGGTAAAGGTCACCTGGAGCGACGGCGGTATAAAGCCTGCACGCCCGGCCGCGCTCGAAGCCAACCGCTCGCTCAGGGAATGTCTGTATATCGGCGACAAGGGGATGATCATGCACGGTACGCACGGCGCATTGCCCGAACTGATACCAAACAACCCTGACTTCAGGGCGCCTGCAAAGACCCTTCCGCGTCCGAAGAGTATATATGTCGATTTCATTGAGGCTATCAAAGAAGGGCGCAAGGCTGCCAATGACTTCGAAATAGCCTCGAAGCTGACGGAAATCATGCTCCTCACCAATATTGCCGTCGTATCCCAGCAGATGAACATCACACTGGAATACGATGCGGCGAATATGAAGATTACCAATCTGGAAGAAGCCAATAACTACTTCCACTATGAATACCGTAATGGTTGGAAACTTTAATTTCAAAAATCATATACATGTTATGAACAACGTAAAAAACTTCATTCAGACAAGGCGTGCGTTCCTTGGAACTTCCGCCGCCCTGGCCGGCATCACGATCCTCCCATCCGGGATATCTTCCTGTAAACCGGCTGCCACGCCCGCCGCAACCGACGGCAAGCCCACTTCTAACTTCGGGGGAGTACAAATCGGCGCTATCACATATAGCTGGCGCGACATGCCTGCCGGGTTGGAAAACATCATCAGCTATTGCATTGAATCAGGCATCAACTCCATTGAGTTGATGAGCGGCGATCTGGAAGATTATCTGGGCGCTCCCAAAAACCCGATGCAGGATGCCATACGCCAGTGGATGCAACAACAACGCGCGGCAGCACCGCCGCCTCCGGCACCGGCTGGAAACGCACCGCAGGGACCTCCGGCAGGACAACAGCGCCCCCGCATGCAATTGCCGCCCGAACTGCAGGCCGGCATCGATAAATATAATGAAGATATCAAAGGCTGGCGCCTGTCCGTAGACATGAACAGGGTGGCTTCCGCCAAACAACTGCTCGACGACGCGGGCATAGAGGCTCATATTGTAAAGTTCTCCCCGGGCAACTGGGAAGACGACCTGATCGACTACGCTTTCAAGGTAGCCAAAGCAATGGGGGCCAGGGGTGTCACAGAAGAAATAGGCGAAGAGGCTGTGAAGAAAATGGCCCCGGTGGCCGAACGGAACGGTATGTATGCCATCTTCCACAACCACATGCAGTTTGCCGACGTGCCGTCATTCAGTTACGACCCCTTTATCGCTGTTTCCGAAGCGGTTCGCTTCAACTTTGATGCGGGACACTTCTTCGGCTCGACAGGCATTCACCCGAATGAAATGATAAAAACATATCATGATAAGATTTTCTCTATCCACATCAAGGACAAGACCGGCCCGACGGCGGAAAAACCCAATACAAACCAGGTATGGGGGCAGGGCGAAATGCCGCTTGCCGATGTCCTGCTGCTGCTGAAACAGGAAAAATGGCCGATCTATTGCGATATTGAACTTGAATATCCGGTAAATCCCTGGTCAACTTCTGTCAAAGAGGTGCGAACCTGTGTGCAATACGCGAGAAACATACTTATCTGAACCTATAACGGGACGGCATAAGGGTGTAAAAGAATCTTGTGATGCGGATTCTTATATGAATACATCCTTCGCCGTCCCGTCTATGATCTTTTACCGGCTTTAGCTTAGCCAATAAAACGTACAGCGGGGTACATGCCTGCATCCATTAAATATTTTATCCACATGAAAGAAAAAATAATAAGCATAGCAATAATAGCAGTCCTTGCCGTCATTGCAGTAGCATGCAATGACAAGGAAACTGCAGAAGAGCCCGGCAATAATGGTGTCAGGGAAGGAACCGCTGAGGAAGGTACTATTACCGGGTTGCCCGGGAGACTGTCCTATTATCCGGATTATCAGATGTGGGGTATCGAATATGTGTATCCGGGCTCAATAGACGCCATTGATATATACCTTATAAAAGACGGCATTGATGGCGAACTGCCTGTATACACGTCAGTATCAGTCACGTTCAGCGGTGATTATTCTCTGACAGAGCTTAGGTATCACATTGCGACATCAACAGTCTATTATCTCACCAATTTAAAATATAAAACCGAAGAAGATTTCACAGGAGAAGGCAGACCCGTTAGCGGTTTAACCGGGAGGCTGTCTTATTATCTGAGTTATCAGATGTGGGGTATCGAATATGCGTACCCGGGCTCGATAGACGCCGTAGATATATATCTCATAAAAGACGGCATTGATGATGAACTGCCTGTATACACGTCAGTACCAGTCACGTTCAGCGGAGACTCTTACCCGACAAATATCTGGTTACCGTGGGCTGCCGGAACAACAGTCTACTATCTAAGCAATTTAAAATATGAGCAGGAAGGCCTTCCCGAAGGATATCCCATGGGTGAAGGCACTCACATTGCCGAATTAACAGGGAGATTATTTTATAGTTCGTATTATAAGATGTGGGTTGCCGAATATGCATATCCGGGCACAATAGACAGTGTAGATTACTATCTCATAATAGACGGTATTGACGACCTTCCCACAGATGCAACAATATCCGTCACATACAGTGGTGATTATTATCCGTCAGGGATTGAGTCGGCTGTTGCGGGAAGAACTATCTATTATATTACCAATTTTAAATATAAAAAGATATGAAAACTTTTCTATCGGTTCTCCTTTGTGCCTTGATGTTGTGGAGCTGTAATAAAGATGAAAGTATGGAGGGAGTATCCTATACTTAATAGTCCGGCGATTCCTGCGGTATATTTGAATTTCGTAAATCCCGGGGGAGAAAATCTGGTGGAAGGCATGCCGGTTGTTAACGAGGGTCAGATAGCTACCCAACACCTTTTGAAAGTGTATATAAAGGGAGAAGGCATAGATGAAACAAAGAATTATGGCCTGGATTGTAGTATCAGGATGATTATTCCGGAGAATTATCCCCATGATCTGTACTATGAGGATGTGGATTTTCTGAAGATACATTTCGCACCGTTTTGGAAGGTACAACCCTGGATGGAAGGCCATCCCGGTACTTATTATATAAGGTGCGAGTTGAGTTGCAACTATTTGTTCGGTACTTTTAATGATCAGATACTGGAAATGACTGTTCAGCGCGCATCTAAAGGTATGGACGCCATTTCGAATGTATTATTCAACGGGAAGGAACAATTTGTCTTAGATCCTCCCGGCTGGCCGAACTTCTATCAAATTATTGTGGAATAAAGAAGCCGGTTCAATAGGATCAGCCTCTCCGGGAAACCGGGGAGGCTGATCTTTTTTGCGTCCGGGGCAGAGACAGTCCAATGGTCGCAGGCAGATAGGAAACAAATCTTTTTTTCAAAATCGCCGATTCATTGTAAAAAAGCTCATTTTTTAGAAAATCCTGTCACACTATTATGTATATTTGCATCTATATAAATACATATGCTTTATGAAAAAGCCTTCAGTTCCATCAACACGGTTTACGGCTGATGTGGCATGAGTAATCCACCGCAGGAATTATAAATGACCTCCATTCGTTAAGAATGCTTCTATCTGTGTAGCACTGTTGTTGATTTTGTTTGCAGGATGAATAGCCTTTAGTCTTTTTAATCATAATCATGTAATTGCCGCAAAGGACGGCAGATTGAAATTAACAGAGAAATATAGCATCAGATTTTTGTACATCAACCTTTTAATTCACAATTCTGAAACGAGCATGTAAAAACTGTTTACACCAAAGGCGATAAATAAAACATACTGCAAGTTTCATACCTGACATTAATTAAACATTTTACCAGTATGAAAACACATCATTTTATTTTTTCATGTATCCTTGCGACATCCGCTTTTTTCTTCGGATGCCAGCAGGAAGTCTCCCCGCTCTTACCGGAGGGGGAAAATGACGGCAACCCGGGCGCCCAGAGTGAATCGTTGCTGATTGATCCGGCGATAACGGAACTTTCCGAAATCCATGCGCAAAATGTAGCCAGACTGTTCCGGCAAAAAAGCATCGAAACAAAAGCCGGCGGCGTGACCCTTACCACAACTACAGAGACCGTAACACCGATCCTCGATGAGGAAGGCGATCCCCTGATGTATGTAATAAACTTTGCAGATAACGGCGGTTTCACCATCGTAAGCGCCACAAAGAGCTATTACCCTATACTGGCTTATGCAGATGAAGGTCACTTTGACTGTCCGGAAGTTTTACCCGGCGGCATAGATATATGGGTTACCGAGAGAAAGGAAGAGATTTTATATTGTAAGGAAAATGAAGCTTCCCTTGACACCAGTTTCAAACTTATGTGGAGCGAATATGAAATGCAAGCGGAAGCGCCACCTATGACAAGAGCTGAAATTAGTGATGCTACAAGTGCACTTCTCTCAGCATGGACCGCCAACGGTTACTCCGTTGTTCCTTTATCCGCAGCAGACGCTGTGATTCCATCAAATTATTACACCAATTTCACAAACTTAGTCAATACAAACGCAAACCCTCAATACGCGAGTTGGGCATTCGTTATATATAAAAGGTCTAACTCGGAGTACACAAAAGGCCCTTTGCTCGGTAATATTGCCTGGCATCAAGGCAATGGCTTCAATAATTTAATACCAGGCCAGCCTGTGCCTGCGGCGGGATGCGTCAATATTGCCCTGGCACAAATTATGTATTATCATCAGTATCCAGGTTCATACAACTGGAGCGCTATGAGTCCTACCACAGGAAATCCAGCCGCACAGGCATTAATAAGGGATTTATATTCGGCTACAGGAGGAAATGGCGGCGCAACTATTAGCCAGGCCAAAAGCGCCCTGAGTTCCTTTGGTTATACCTATACCCAGCAAGATCATAATAGCACAACGATAATTCAGAATATAAATACGAATCGTCCCGTATATATGAGAGGAACCGATAGTAATGGAAATGGTGGGCATGCCTGGGTATGTGACGGCTATAAAACTACGTCACCGAAAATAGACTTTCTGTTGGCGTTTGTTCCTAACGGCCCTGTTCAATATGATACTTATGGGCCTTATTCATATACTAGTACTACTACTATATATTATTTTAATCATAATTGGGGATGGGGTAGTGGGCCTGAAACACAAAATGGATGGTTTAGCGGAGAAACTATCCAAACAACTATGAACGGAGGACCTTATAACCCAACAGTGGATAGAAAAGAGTTGATTAATATTGCACCTAATTAAAAGATACACGTATGATGAAGTATTTAAAAATATTATCAGGCGCCCTGCTGATCGCGCTAACGGGCGGATGTGGCGATAGTAATGAGGAACCATTGGATGGTTACCTGGGGGCTCCGGGTCTGGGTATATGTTTTACAGATTCCAAAGGGCAGGATATTCTGACGGGGATTCCTACGATAACGTGGGTGACTCCGACAGTGATATACCATGGAGATTTTATATCAAGCGATGTATGCTTTATGAAAAAACTGTTCATAAACGATGAAGAAATATCTGTGGTGGAGAAAGACCCTATGGGACTGGTATCTGAAGAATTAACAGGTGGACACTATAAAGCCCTTGGTATTGCATTTGGATATCTCTGGAGGGAAATAAACGACGCATCCAACAATACCGTTTATACTGTCAGGAGCGAGATTGTTTGTTCGTACATCTTCGGGAACGACGAGGCGCACATCCTGACCGGGGTATTGGACCGGGGGGGTACTGGAGGACTCTATGGGTTCCATAAATGCTGGTTTGACGGCGTAGAAGCTTCGCCTACATATTTTGAATGGGATGAAAGCATACAGAGACCAAATTACTTCATCGTCCGGGTGGACAGATAAGGCGGCCTTTTTGGGATTTGATTAATATTACACATAATTAAAGAGACACGTGTGGCGAAACATTTAAAAATATTATCAGCCGCCCTGCTGATCGCGCTCGCGGGCGGATGCGACAATAATGAGGAACCTATAAGGGGTATAGTAGGGCCCGTGAGTCTGAGAATATGTTTTATAGATTCCGAAGGTCAGGATCTTCTGACAGGGATTACTTCGGTAGGGTGGAATGCCTCGACAGTGAAAGACAATGGACCTTTTGTAGCGGATAATAGTGACCTTAATATAGAAAAAACGTTCATAAACGACAGAGAAATACAGGTGCCGGTCATACATGTGGGACTGGGATATGGATATGCAGGTCTACCCTATAAAAACATTTCATTTGCTATTGATCACGACTATCTCGTTTCTGAGGATATTTCTACGGGCCGGTGGGAGATCGTTTTTCCGTATATGTTCGGGAACGACGAGGTGCACACCCTGACGGTGGAATTGGACGTGACTCCGGGGGGATACCGCTGGTATAAGAAATTATGGTTTGACGGCGTAGAAGCTTCGCCTGCCTATTATGAATGGGACACAGGCGCTGATAAGAAACCAATGGCCTTCATCGTCCGGGTGGACAGATAGGGCGGCCCTTTGGGTAGATAAGACTGGGATCATCCTCTCCGGGAAACCGGGGAGGATGATCTTTTTTTTGCGTGCGTCCAAGGGTACTGCCTCCGCCGGGAAATACCGCGCAAGTCCTTAAGGGCGCAGTCCGGGGCAGAGACAGTCCAATGCCGCAGGCAGATAGGAAACAAATTCTTTTTTTCAAAATCGCCGATTCATTGTAAAAAAGCTCTTTTTTTAGAAAATCCTGTCACACTCTTATGTATATTTGCATCTATATAAACAGATATGCTTTATGAAAAAGCCTTCAGTTCCATTAACGCGGTGTACGGCTGATGTAGCGTTAGCAATCCTCCGCAGGAATTATGAATAATCTCCATTCGTTAAAAATGCTTCTATCTGTGTAGCGCTGTTGTTGATTTTATTTGCAGGATGAATAACCTTTAGTCTTTTTAATCATAACCATGTAATTGCCGCAAAGGACGGCAGATTGAAATGAACAGAGAAATACAACATTAGATTTTTGTACATCAACCTTTTAATTCACAATTCTGAAATGTGCCGCTTGTTCTTTGTCTTTAGTTTTGAATTATTAATCGAAATCATCTTTTTATGGGTGATTTCACAGATATATTTACGTATGAAAAAGTTATTAATTCTGTTAACGCTGTTTATGGCCGGGTGCATCACGAATGATCCGCCTGCTATCAATCCACCTGCTATCAATCCACCTGCTATCGATCCGCCTACGATTGATCCGCCTGCATTTGATCCACCTGCATTTGATCCGGCTTATGAAGATCCCTCCATTTATACGGCGAATCCTAGTGAAGCCTTCTTTTTACCCGGAAAAGTGTTTCAATTGGAAAGCATCCTTGATATTGAATCAAATACCGTAAGGGAATTAACAACAGGAGATAACCCCGACAGCTATTCGATGCTTTTCAACTCCGACAGTACGGCAAACGGCAAAATCATGAACACAGAGATGCAGGTCAGCCTTTTCCGTCCATTCTTCCACCTGTCCGGGGAACAAGAGGACAACGAGGAAGCGCAGTTGTTCGCTCAGATAGCTTCCGGGATTACAGGCTGTTGGTATAACTTTGAGGGTAACGTGATGAAATTCTATAACAAAGAAAACAAGAACTGTCTTGTGTTTAAATTTAAAAGCGTCCGTGATAAAACGGGATCAATTAGTTACGACTCCCTACTGAAAAGATGGGCAATACATGGCAGGGACTACCTCACCGGTGAAGGTCATATTTTCTATGATAGCGGCGACGAGTACTTCCCTGACGATATCCCCGATGAATTAAAAAAGATGGGGCAAATGGTGAAATTCAGTGGTGATGTCACGCGTGTTCCATGCATTGAAACCGACAGGGGTTGCGTTGCAACAACAATCTCCTATTATTTAATCAGCTTATCTTCTTTAGAAAAATTACCTTTGTAAAACATTAATCATTATGAAAACAATCATTATTTGCAAAAAACTGCTTTTCATTGCGTTATTATTTGTAAGCGCAAATGCATATACTCAAGTATTGTTCGATAATATAGATGCCTCAACAACAAGGTCAAGCGTATTAGGACCTAAATGGGATAAAATATCTCTGACATATTATGTTAACCATACGAATGCACCTGGATTAAGCAATAGTATAAGAGAAAGTATAATACAAGCCGCTTTTCAAAAATGGGCGGATGTCAGTTATTTTACATTCACGAAAACAACAAACAGCAGTATAGCAGATATTACATTGCGTTTTGCTTTTGTTGACGGGAATAGCTATGGTACTATTCCTGGTAACCACTTAGCTTATGTACCTGTCTCCACTGGAATTACGACTATGTCATATATAGAATTAATATATGATAAAGATGAAAATTGGGCAAATGGAGGGTCTTCCGGGATCAATATGAATAGTGTAACTTTACATGAGATTGGTCATGCATTGGGACTTGGACATTCAGATGTACTTGATGCCGTTATGTATAGTAAATATAATTCAAATAAGATAAATCTGACACAAGACGACATTGATGGAATCCAGGCTTTATATCCTACTCCTCCTGTTACTTCATTTACATTCAGTTCATACACAAATACAGGACTTGGGGTATCCTCCTGCCCAAGTGAAATGTTTTGGATTTACCCAACCATTCCGATCCCACTAGGCAGTGTGTTACAAGGTGAATGGCAGGTTACAGGATGCGCGATCGCAAGTTCAGGGACAACAGGACTTCGCATAACGGCTCCTTCCGGTATTTATGCCGATTTCACAGTAAAATACCGCTATCAAACAAATTCAGGCTGGAGTACCTGGACAACCCTGTATGGCACTACCCGGAACTGTGCAGCCGGAGAAGACCCATATAGAATTGGCGCCAGTAATACCGGTGATGTCAGTATATCTCAGAACCAAAGCAGCACAGTAATATATATCCAATTGAATCAAACCGGACAAACGAGCCTTAGCTCAGCTTCGGCAGGCAGTTCGTCAAATATAATCAGGCTGTATAATAATCAGGGAATCCTTGTACGCAACTTCACAAGCTCTGAAGAAAATATTGAAATCAATACATCCGATTTGCCTAATGGAATCTATTACCTGCATGTTTTCCACGACAACTCAGGAAATCCATACACAGGCGCTTTGCTTATAAATCATTAACCGGTCGGCCCGAAGGTGGCGGCAGGAGATCATTAAGGCGGGGAGGGGCGCGAAAGCTGTTTCTTCCTGCTTTTGTTTTGTATTATCCTGTGAGGGAGGCGGTTTTTTTCTACATTTACCGCCCATTAAGCTTATCTAAACTCATACATCAACAATGAAACTCTTCCTTATCGACGCATACGCACTTATTTACAGGTCGTACTATGCATTCATAAAAGCCCCCCGGATCAACTCAAAAGGAATGAACACATCAGCCATCTTCGGCTTTATCAACGGGCTCGAAGACGTGCTGAAGAGGGAAAACCCGACACACGTAGCCGTGGGCTTCGACCCCGACGGACCCACCTTCCGCCACGAGATATACGAGCAATACAAGGCACACAGGGAAAAAACGCCCGAAGTCATACGCGAATCGGTACCCATCATAAAGGAAATAATCAGGGCGTACAACATACCCATTGTCGAAGTAGCACGCTACGAGGCCGACGACGTTATCGGCACGATAGCCGGGCAGGCTGAACGGCAGGGGTTCGACGTCTACATGGTGACGCCCGACAAAGACTACGGCCAGCTCGTGACCGACCATATATTCGTCTACCGACCCAAATTCGGAGGCGGATACGAGACGATGGGCGTCAGGGAGGTTACTGAAAAATTCGACATCGCCTCGGTCGGACAGGTGACCGACCTGCTCGGACTTATGGGAGACCTCTCCGACAACATCCCCGGATGCCCCGGAGTGGGCGAGAAGACAGCCGCCAGGCTCCTCCGGGAATTCGGCTCCGTAGAAAACCTCCTCGCAAACACCAACAGGCTCAAGGGAGTCCTTAAAACCAAAATAGAAGAAAACGCCGAACAAATACGGTTCTCCAGGTACCTGGCAACCATCATAACAGACGTCCCGCTCACGTTCCAGGCCGAAAACTGCACCGTCAGCAAACCGAACAGGGAAAAGCTCATAGAAATATACACCGGGCTCGAGTTCCGAAACTTTATAAACAAACTGGCAGGCGCCGAAAGCAAGCCCGCAGCCAAAGCCCCTCCCGTGCAGGGAACGCTCTTCGCCCAGTTTGAGGTGGAAGAAGAAGCGCCCGCCCCGGCAGCAGAAAGCGTCGAAAGCGCCGACCTCGACAACCTCGCGTCCACGCCCCATACCTACCACATCGCCGCCGGCGAAGAAGAATGTGCCAGGCTGGCAGACTACCTCGGCAGGCAGGAAGCCTTCGCCTTCGACACCGAGACCGACGGCCTCGACCCGCTCACGGCCCGGCTCGTCGGCATGTCCTTCGCCGTCGCCCCCGGCGAAGCCTGGTACGTCCCCGTGCCCCCCGGCGACGAGGAGGCCGCGGCCGTGATAAGCCACTTCTCCCCTACCCTCCTCAACCCCGCGATAATGAAGATCGGGCAAAACATAAAATTCGACATCCTCGTCCTCCGCAAGTACGGCGTCCGCGTAGCCGGCCCACTCTTCGACACCATGATAGCCCACTACCTCCTCAACCCCGAACTCCGCCACGGGATGGATTATCTGGCCGAGACATACCTCAGGTACCGGACGATACACATCACCGAACTCATTGGCCCCAAAGGGAAAAAACAGATCACCATGCGCGACGTGCCGCTCGACGACATCGCCCGGTACGCCGCCGAAGACGCCGACGTGACAATAAAACTCCGGCGCCTCTTCGGGCCTGAGCTCCAAAAGCAGGGCGTCGAAGCACTCTTCCGCGACATGGAGGCCCCCCTCATATACGTCCTCAGCGACATGGAGGCGGCCGGCGTAAAGCTCGACACGACCGCGCTCAGGCAGTCTTCGGAAACGCTCACGACGGAGCTCATCAGGCTCGAAAAAGAAATATACGCGCTCGCCGGGGCGGAGTTCAACATCAACTCGGTAAAGCAGGTGGGCGAAATACTCTACGAACGGCTCAGGATAGACGACAGGGCCAAAAAAACAAAAACCGGCAATTACAGCACCAGCGAAGATATACTGGAGAAGCTCCGCCCGAAACATCCCATTATAGGCAAACTGCTTGAATACAGGGGTATAAAAAAGCTCCTCAGCACTTATATCGACGCCCTCCCGGCGCTGGTCAACCCGCAGACGGGCAGGATACATACTTCCTTCAACCAGACCGTCACCTCCACGGGGCGGCTCAGTTCCACCAGCCCCAACCTCCAGAACATACCCATCCGCGACGAGATGGGCCGCGAGATACGCAAGGCTTTCATCCCCGAAAGCGACGACTGTATCTTCTTCTCCGCCGACTATTCGCAGATCGAACTGCGCATCATGGCCCACCTCAGCGGGGACGAGAACATGATCCGGGCCTTCCACAGCGGCGAAGACATTCACTCGGCCACCGCCGCCAGGATATATAATATAAGCATCAGTGAGGTGAGCAAAGACATGCGGCGCAAGGCCAAGACGGCTAACTTCGGCATCATCTACGGCATATCGGTCTTCGGCCTCGCCGAGCGGCTCAACATCCCGCGCAGCGAAGCCAAAGAGCTTATCGACGGATACTTCGTCACTTACCCGCGCGTGCGCCAATACATGGACCGTAGCATCCTGGCGGCCAGGGAGAAGGGGTATGTCGAAACCATCTTCCGACGCAAGCGTTACCTGCCCGACATATATTCGGCCAACGCCATCGTGAGGGGCTACGCCGAGCGCAACGCCATAAACGCTCCCATACAGGGAAGCGCCGCCGACATAATAAAAATGGCCATGATACGCATCCACCAGCGCTTCGAAGCCGGCCGCCTGAGAAGTAAGATGCTCCTTCAGGTGCATGACGAACTGAACTTCAACGTCTGCAAAAGCGAAGCCGCGGAGGTTCGCCGGATAGTGATAGAAGAGATGGAGAACGTCATCTCCCTCCGCGTCCCTCTGGTAGCCGACTACGGCGAAGGCCGCAACTGGTTCGAAGCACACTGATCCCCTACCCTCTTAAACACGACCCCATACCCGCAAAACACGGGTGAAAACGCCCTGGCGATCGCCCCGAAAGACATAGCGATCGCCCCGAAAGACATAGCGATTGCCCAAAAAGACATAGCGATCGGCCCAAAAGACATAGCGATCGCCCAAAAAGACATAGCGATTGCCCAAAAAGACATAGCGATTGGCTCAAAAGACATAGCGATCGCCACAAAAGACATAGCGATCGCCCCGAAAGACATAGCGATTGGCTCAAAAGACATAGCGATTGGTCCGAAAGACATAGCGATCGGCCCGAAAGACATAGCGATTGGCCCGAAAGACATAGCGATCGGCCCGAAAGACATAGCGATTGGCTCAAAAGACATAGCGATCGCCACAAAAGACACAGCGATCGCCACAAAAGACACAGCGATTCAACGAAAAGAATATTTCAATTGGGTGTTTGGATTTTTATAATAAAATACATGTTTTTCTCCGGCAATCCTTTTTACCTTTGTCACAGTCTTTTTACAAAAAGACCTATTTATAAACTAATCTATTAACGCTTTAAAAAAATTATTATGAACAAGCACAGTTTATCAGAATTGCCCGACAAAGAGTTTTTGGATCATGCAAACTCAATTTACGACAACTGTTCGCAGCACAGCATGACGTGGAATATGGACTCTTCGCAAATGGAAGAGTTTAATACATTTCTGACGATTGCCAATAATGCATACAAGGCAAATTCAGACCCCAGTTCCCGCAACAGCATTACATCAATGGAGAAAAAGAGGGCCTTCGCCGATCTGAAACACAGGCTGTCCATCTTTGTAAACTACATTGAAAGCAACCTTAATGTTCCCGACGAAGCTCTTGCCTACATGAAACTCCGCCCCCGTGTCCAAACCGGACGCCAGCCCATACCTGCGCCCACGGAAGCTCCAATTGTAGAGGTAAGACAACAGCATGACGAGGTAACGGTATACGTAACCCGCAAGGAATACGGACAGCCGACAGATGGCGTACAGCTCAAACCATACCACGGCTTTAAACTCCGCTGGAAGTTTGAGGACGAAGAGGACATGCACATAGAACTTTTCACCCGCCTGCACTACACCATCTACCTTGAACGTAAGGACGAGACCCGCCGCATCATCCTGGCCGTGGCATGGGTCAACCCCCGCCTTCAGGAAGGTCCCTGGTCGGAAGACATGACAGTAATAATTATATGACTTGATTCTTTCAGACGGCCGGCAAAGCAAACAACAAGGGTTAATATAATAACCAAAACCTGCCGGCCGTCATTTTTCCCCCTCCCCTGCCCCGCAATCTCCCAATATAACACCACCGTTACACCGCCACACGCATGAGTGAGAACTACGGTGTGTCCCGACGCCGGAAGGCGTCTGAGATGAGTAACCACACAAGCACTTAAGGACTTACAGATACGGTGCCGACGCCGGAAGGCGTATGAGATTGGTAACCCCGCGCCGAAGACGCAGCACGGGGCAGACTGCCCACTACAACAGAACTGTGTAACAGTTCAATCTCCCGACGTCTCCAGACTGTGCCGGGCGTGGGTCGAATACTGACTGTTCAGATATCCTCCCTGTCATTCTGTTTGTCCCATTCCTCAAATGCGGTCTGGTCAATCTCATATACTTTATCCTCGTACCACCTGCCACCGTCCGTGCCAAGATAGCCGCCCACAAGCTCCAATGCCATGAACGGCTCTATTGCTGTGCCGTCCGGCAGGGTCAGGTTAAAGCAGCTTGCAGCCCTGAAGCCGAAACGCGGATAATAGTCGGGGTGCCCCATGATGATGACTGCACCGAAACCAAGCTCGCAGGCGCGGGCGAGGCTGTGGCGGATAATCCCGCCGCCCAGGCCCCGGCAATGCAACTCCGGTTTGACGCTCACCGGACCGAAAGTCAGCGTGTTCAGTACGCTCCCGTCCGGCCTTATGACTTTGCTCCTGGTGAACATGATGCTGGCTACAATTTCGCCACCACTCTCACCTATAAAATCAAGTTCAGGTACAAACGCCGCCACATCACGCATTACGTGCGCTAGGTAATGCTCGTTTGGTCGCTCCGGTTTGCTCCCGTCATGGAACGTGAATGTCTTGAAAGCCGCCAGCGTAAGACGCTCGACGGCGGTATAGTCCTCTGGTTTTTCCAGTCGTATGTTCATCTGTGAATCGTCATATTTACTCATAAACCTGTACTCTCCTTCTTTTTCCCACGCCAGGCGCAACATCGCCCGCATATCTGTTTTTACTGTTGCATACCATTGCTCTAAAATTTTTACTGCCCGCAAAAGTAACACTCTTTTCATTGTCCGGGCATTTTACCGACAGGATAACCCGTTTCAATCCCCCCTTCCGAAACGCCTATAGATGCAATCAATGTTTCCCGCAGGGAACGGAGTCCGGCAGTTCGCTATAAGGAGTCGGCCCTGTAAAACGAACCCGCGACGCCTTCACACCCCTGAGTGAGAACACCGGTGTTATAACGATGCCGAAGGCGTCAAAGGCCGGTAAGCACGCGCAAGCACTTAAGGACTTACAGATACGGCACCTACTCCGGAAGGCGTCTGAGATGGGTAACCCCGCGCCTTTAGATTTGCACTTGGGAATTGATTAACAGTTTTTAGGGTTGATATCTTACTTTTGTTGTATGAAAGAAGGAATTAACCGATACTTAAAAGTAAACTATAACTTCGGCAAGAGCAT
>JAISBL010000025.1 GCA_031266215.1 Tannerellaceae bacterium
CATAATTTGTTTGTGGATACTTGTGGTTTTACTGAAAAAGTTATAAGCGCTTTTAATGTACCTGTAATAGTAGATAAAACTATTAGAGAAATAAACGTTGACGAATATGACGCCTTAGCAATACCTGGCGGATTTGAGGAATTTGGTTTTTATGAAGAAGCATATAACGAAAGATTCTTAAACATAATCAAGGAATTTAATGCAAAAGGTAAAATTATTGCGACAATTTGTTCCGGCGCATTCCCTTTAGGAAAAAGTGGAGTTCTTAAGGATCGGAAAGTAACTACTTACCACTTAAAAAACGGCTATTGGCAAAAAAAGCTGAAAGAATTTGGAGTGAATGCTGTGAACGAACCAATAGTAGTTGATGGTAATATTATTACGTCTTATTTGTCCGGAGACAGCTCCGAATGTCGTATTTGAATTATTAAAAATGCTGACCTCAGAAGAAGAAATGTCAGTAATAAAAGAAGCTATGGGATTTTAGAAGAACGCTGACAAAATTATTGGAAGATTAAGTTATGAAAGTGCCTAAAAAGCAACTGTTCGATTTTCGAGATAATGTAAGTATCTGGCTTTTTCACTTTTGGCAAGACACCTGTCAGAGAATTCCTTATCAAAAAACATCGATTCAATCAAAATGTCAGAACTACAGCGTAATTTATTGATAACTTATGTTAATTGTTAACGAAACAGCAATATTTCGACATAATTTTTGTTTTACAAATGTATCTTCGATTTCTTTTTACAATCCAAAAACAATTGATTGGGATAAAGAACTTTTAATTAGTTAATAACAATTTTAATAATTTATTTCTAATAATGAATACACAAATAAAATCAGTATTAAAATATTGGCAGGAAATTATTTTTATCATTGCAATTGGAATAATGGTATTCAGAATAACAATGAATATTACCATAGCTTTTCAACAAGTTATAAACATTATCTTTTATTGCATATTTATTATGTTGATAATGTGCCTTATTGGACAATTTTATTGGAAAAGTCAGGCTTTGGGATTACAACTTGCATTCATGTTGGGATTTGGCTCTATATGGATGTTTCTCGCAGTATTGTCTGATTTAGTAAAAATAAATACAATAGATGGAAATCTCGATATGATATTCTATTTATTTCTCTCTATTGGATTAATTATTACTGCAATTTCGATGCCTTTGAAATATTTTAAAGCGGAATGTATAAATAGAAACGTTAATTCAGTACAATAGAGTTTATATTTAATAGTTTATTAAAGCGTTCTTTTACATATCATTTCGAGTTCAAATAAAAAACTCGCAAATGAAATATGATAGGCTTCGACGTAATCCGAAACGGTTATTGTCATTGACAGGGTTTGCTTACAACTTAAAACTTATTGAAAGATGATTGGTCGCAGACAGAGGGTATCATGGACAAAAACAGCCGGGAAATACTCAGGTGAAGATTTCCGGTGTTCCAGTAAAAAGTGACACTCAGCGAGACGCCTATTCGGGGTAACGTTCATTAACCACAACAGCCGCGCCGTCCTGAATGGTTCTGCGCCGGGCAGGGGGTTTTCGACCAACGCCCCCGGCGCACGATTGTTCGCAGATTTTTCGACGGCAGGCTTCTGATACTTTTATGCATATGAAAGAGGATGCCATGAACAACGGACAGACCAAACCCGGTTACAATCTTCAAATTATTCCCTGACACTACCAGTACACTGATAAAAACTCTTCCATATTATTAGGTGTAACAACAGAGAAAGTACTACCTAAATAATTTTCTAAGAACTGCTTAGGCATTTTATATTTGGCAGAAGGAGTCCACTTAAATTCAAATGCATGAATTTGTCCGTCTCCTTCTTCAATATAGTCGATTTCTTTCTGGTCTGTAGTTCGCCAGAACCAACTGTTGCACCACATCTTGTCGTATTCCAGTTTTTTCTGTCTTTCGGATATAATATAGTTTTCCCATAGCGCGCCAATGTCGGAACGGCTTTCCGTTAAAGAGAAATCTGCTATAATGGCATTGCGGATGCCATTATCGTAAAAGTAAATCTTCTTACTATTTTTTAATTCGTTTCGTAAGTTACGGCTAAATGAGCCTAAGCGAAAGATAACATAACATTGCTCTAATAACACTACGTATTTTTCTACTGTTTTGCTGTCTAATCCGCAAAGCTGACCTAATTCGGAATAAGATACCTGGTTGCCAATTTGGAATGCAATCGCTTGCAATAGTTTCAGTAGTTTTTCCGGCTTCTTGATTTGTTCCCACATCAGAATGTCCTTGTACAAATAACTGTCTGAAAGTTGTTTCAGAATCTCTTTTTCATCCCCCGGATTATTTACTACATCAGGATAATACCCATATACCATACGATGAGGTAATAACCTTTTTTCATCTAATAACCCATGATGCTGTACCATCTCTGCAAAAGAAACAGGATACATTTTGTATTCCCATTTTCTACCGGTGAGTGGTTCGTTTACTTCATTAGATAAATCGAAAGAAGAACTACCTGTTGCAATAAGTTGCACTTCCGGCAATTCATCTGTAATAAGTTTCAGCTTTAAGCCAATATCTTTGATTCGCTGGGCTTCATCAATTACAACATATTTCTTAGTTCCGAAAATATACTTCAAACGGGTAGCTGATACATTTTCAAAAAGATTCTGTACATCCAATTCATCGCCATTAAGCCAAATCATTTCATCAGAACCTTTAAAGAGTTCTTTGACCAAAGTCGTTTTCCCCACCTGTCTGGCTCCCATTAATATGATTGCTTTACCTGTGTTCAACTTATCCCGAACTGTATTTTCTAATATTCTATGTATCATAACAAATTTATTATACCACAAAAATGCAATAAATTTGGAATTGAATCCGTAAAATATGATGTATTTTTGGATTTGCTGTGAGATTGTCGATAAAAATAGAGCTTATTCCCCAAAACCTGCCTATGCTACATCACTTCGAGGTCTATTTATTCCTATTCCAGGCAGGAAGACGAATTGCGAATATCCTGTAATGATTCACTATAGCAATAATGGAAATCACACATATAATTATATCCTTTTTCATAGACTTTGGATTTTAAATATTTTAAAATTCAAATAGGCCTCATCCAGGTCTTTATTATCAATATATTCAATATTCAACCCTTCTTCGGTAGCAAAAGAGTTTTTCCAATTCCATTCACTGCCTGTACCGATAGCTGTTTCTCCCATATAATTAAACAGTTCGTCCATCAGGATAATAATAATCGGTTTCTCCTTTGCTTGTGTAGCTGTCGTTGCATCAGGTATGCCTTGTTCCATAAAACGGTAATAAACGTGTCGCCAGGGGTCATACAAGATGGCAGAATATGTATCTTGCTGCAGGTAAGATACCCAGATAAGCTCAGACGGCGTTCCTCTCTGCTCCCTGTCAATGGAACGGATCGTCCTTGCTACGTTACTCCCCGCGTACACGGTTGTATAATCATCGGTTCCCGGCTTTGTTACATATAAGTTGTGTGATACGGGAAAACTAAAGATAATTTCTCCCGTTGGAGACAAGGCAGGGTAGGCTTGTGTAAAAACAACGTCATTCCAATTGTAGTTGTGGCCATACAATTTTTCAGGATAGGTGTTGTGATATTCTATCCGGCCTGTTCCTAAATCAATGTGTGTGGTGAACCGGAATTTATCTATTAACGTATCAGGAAAGGAAAATGGAACCATCCCCGGCAAAACTAACCTGTTTCCGGTATTAATCATTGGACACGTGGTACTAAAAAGATATTGTGGATTATATAATGCCCAGTCAGGTTCTTTGTTGTAAAACGAAATCTTGTCTTTTACATGAGCAGCGCTATCAGTTAGAACCAACTCTATTAGCGGCATGTTATACACGTAAATAGAATCCATGTTTTTAATATAGTAACCGGCAGGATTAAGGATACCGTCAGGACCTTCCTTTTCGTAGCTTATTTTTTTGATATATCGTTCCGTGTCATAATCATATAAATAGACAGACTGGTTATGCGGATTCAAAAAAGTCAGTATCCTCATGCCCGGTACGTCTTCTATCATTTGCATGTATGGCGGTTGAGGCGCTGTATCATCGTCGAGGAAGATTCTTTTCTCTGCGACTGCCGTCAATTGATGTGTTGCCACCAATTTGCCTGCCTTCTCATTTTTTATGGTTGCTACCCGGTCGGTACAAGAAACCAGCATGGCGATGGACAAACTTGTGTAGATAAAACAGATTTTCATAATATATCCAATTTTAGAAATTTTACTCTCGTTTCTGAAACAAGGGCAAAGATGCAGGAAATTTACCCCCGTTCAAAATATAGAGGTAAAATTTACCCCCGTTTTCTGTTCCATAACGCCACAAGCTGCCGCGCCACGAAAACATGGCCCCGGGGCGTTTTTGTATTCTTACTTTCGCGTTTTAAATCCATTGTCAAACAATTAAAACAAATTGATTATGCAGCAGGAAGATTATTGGAGAGGTCTGGCAAAAGTCATGGACTTTATGCGGGAGCTAAGGCTTTTTACCTGTGTTGCAACATAGAAATTACGGGATTAAAATACCGGCCCGCAGCAGAACAGCGAGCGGTGCAGGCGATAGCGGAAATATGTGCGGGTTGATATAGTGAATGTTTGTACCTGTTTGATGGCAGGAAAGGTGAACTATCGGGGCGTGGATTACGCGGCAAAGATGAACTTCAGGGATGGTTTTGACGGGAGTATATTGTTGATATGCAGTAGCTTTGTCACAAATTTCAAATTATTAAACTATGAAATATCTTGGTTATTTCCTTGTGGCGATGCTGATCGCCACGTCAGCCTGCGCAAAGGTAGGCGATTACGTCGAAACAGGCAACGCAGACGGCGACGAACCGGCAGGCGACGGAAGGATTTCCTTCGTCCTGCCGCAGGCGGACAATGTCGTGACTTATACCGCCGCCTCGGCGGCAGAGGGAGGCTCGACTTCCGATGTTGTGGTTATCTATTCATTCAGCCCCTCGCTCAGATTTGAGCAGAGTTACACAATCCCTTACAGCGGCGGGACTAACGTTGCCGGCGGCGGACGGCAGTATTCGATCACTATGCAGGGCAGGGGAAAGCACAACTTTGTGTTACTCCAGGCGCCGGCGGGATATTCCTTCCCGCAGTTATCGGGCGGCAGCAGTCTGGGAGACCTGACGTCTGCATTGACGAAGGCGGTGAACGGCAAACTGTCGCCTCCCTTTGTTATGTCTAACGCACAGGTTGACGGCAAACCGTACATAACTGTGGAGAGTATAGAGGATCAGTCTGCGCCCATACAGGTGAGCATGAAGAGCCGCGTGGCGAGGCTGGATATCGACGACTCGGACTGTACCATTGTCGGCGTTGATATATCCAACGCCGCGCCTGCCGGCAGGATGTTTGACAGTGCCTACGCGCGGACGGCTCCTTCGGAGGACGGACTGACTTATTCACTGGCAACCGGCGACCTTGCCAACAGCGGCCGCAGCTTCTAACTCGACCCCACGGTGCTGGGGGCCGGCGCGACGGGTACGGTGATTAACATACGCGCGAAGCTGAAAGGCAGCGGCGTCAATAAGACGTTTACCGTAATGACGGGCGCAAATCTTCCGATAGAGGCAGGCAGGCTGTACGGCCTGAGCACAGACACCGTCGTCATCGCCACCGTCACCAAAGAGGTCGAGGTCGTGGTCAACTTCGCCAGCACCGGCGCCGTGCAGACCTTCACCGCTCCCGTCGACGGCGTTTACACGCTTGAGGCATGGGGCGGGGCGGGGCGCGTGGGTCATCGCTTTGCAACTAATAGTACGGCCGGCGCCGGAGGATTAGGCGGATATTCCCTGAGCACTCGTACGATGACGGCAGGGGAGAGGCTGTATATCTACGTAGGACAGGAAGGGTTCTCCGTCGACCGTGCCGCCTGGAACGGCGGAGGCACCTACACTACCCAATCCTGGGGAGCCGGAGGAGGAGGAGGGGCTACGGACTTCCGCACCGTCGGAGGTTCGTGGGACGACGCCGGATCGCTTGCCTCGCGCATCCTCGTGGCCGGCGGTGGTGGTGGCGGAGGCAGCACCAACCCCGTATGGGTAACAGAGGCCACCGGCGGCGGTGACGGAGGCGCGGGCGGAGGCGGAACATCCGCCGGAGGTGCCGGAAGAGATGGAACCGGGAAAGATTATATTGGAAAAGGCGGCGGAGGCGGAAGTAACCAGGGAGGTTCTCCAAAAGGTGGCGCCGCCGGAAGCGGAACCTACTACTCCGGCAATACCAACGGCCTAAGCGGCGGTGTTGGCAAAGGTGCCGACACCCCCGTAAGCACTTACTCATCCAACGTGGGCGACGGCGGAGCCGGCGGAGGAGGCTATGGCGGAGGCGGTAGCGGCGGAGCCGGCTTTGGCGCCAGTAGTAGAGGAGGTGGCGGCGGAGGAGGTGGCGGTGGCGGCAGCTACGGTGCTTCCGCAGGCGCCCCGGGCGTAAACTCCGGCGCAGGCAAAGCGCGCGTGACGTACCGCACCAGCATCCAGGTCCGCCCATAAACACCCTCGCGGGGCGGCAGATACATTGCCCGGCGCCAGACAGACGCCCTGTCCGGATGCCGGGCAGTCATCTGTGCGCCGGACCGGTATCGAACGGAAACTTTTACCTCACCCTGCCGTAATAATTGTCCTGCTTTCTATATGACAGCTTTTTTTAACCCTTCCCCTGACTCCGCAACTTATGTATAACCGGGTGGTACAGGCGGCAGAAACGTGCGGCTTCGCCGGCGGTTATCGCTTCGGGACAGGTCATAAGCATCAGCGGCACAGGATCGCCCCCCTTTTTGTATGGAGGTTGCAGGTAGTCATGCAGGTTAAGGACAAAGCCCAGGCGCCGGTAAAAGTCGATGCGCCTTTTGTTGATCTCCGTAACCGGACGTTCCACTTCCAGCAATACCGGAAGCGTCGAACCGGCAATAAACTTCTCAACTATACGCCGTCCGTACCCCTTCCCGCGCAGGCGTGCAGACGTTGCCAGGTGTTCTATATACCTGACGTCTTCAAACCCCCACCACAGTATAAACCCGATAAACCCATCATCGCCGGTAATTACCTCGAAGTGGTAGAGCGGATGCCCCATTATCTTTTCCTGTGTGCGAAGCTGCCGCCTCTCTTCCGGCGGGAAGGACCCTTTGTATAACCGCCAGGCCTGATCAAAGAGCGGATGCCCCGTACTTTCTATGCTTGTGTATTCCATTCACTGATAATTTATGCAAAGTTAGCTTTTGCAGCGAGCGCCAACTGCATTAATATACATAATGTACCGAAACAGGCTGTCGCGGCGGCATTGATTACCCGCCTTCCGGTAATCGGGGCGAAAGCAAAGGCCCGGCCGTTCAACCCGGTCCTGCCTGAGCGTACCGGGATACCTCGTAAGAGCGTGCCGGGACGCCTCGTAAGCATGTGCCGGGGCGCCTCGTAAATACGTACAAGGATACCTCGTAAGCACGTACGAGGGTATCTCGTAAGCACGTACTGGGATACCTCGTAAACACATACGAGGGTATCTCGTAAGCACGTACTGGGATACCTCGTAAACACGTACGAGGGTATCTCGTGCACGTACGGGGGCGCCCCATACCATGCCGATAGATAGCGGGCGAAGGGAAATACCGCGTATATGGTATTATGTATAATGAAAGAACGGTTACCTTTGCGCCGCCGGATTTGTATTTAATAACAGTATAACCTTTATAAAGAATGTATTATGAGCAAGTTTAGATTTGAAACATTACAGGTGCATGCCGGACAGGAAGTGGATAAGACCACGCATGCAAGGGCTTTGCCTATTTATCAGACGTCTTCTTATGTCTTTGAAGATGCCAAAGACGGGGCTGATCTTTTCGGCCTTAGAAAGTTCGGGAATATCTATACCAGGTTGCAAAACCCGACGACCGATGTCTTTGAAAAACGTGTCGCCGCCCTCGAAGGGGGTGTCACGGGACTGGCTACTTCTTCGGGACAGTCGGCGCAGTTCATTGCGCTGAACAATATATTGCAGGTCGGAGACAATTTTGTGTCTACCTCGCATCTGTACGGCGGAACGTACAATCAGTTTAAGTCGCAGTTCAAACGCCTTGGGATAGAAGTCCGCTTTACGCCCGACGATGAGCCGGCTTCCTTCGAAAAACTCATTGACAGCGCTACGAAGGCGGTCTATCTGGAGACTATCGGCAACCCGGAGCTTAACATCCCCGACTTTGACGCTATCGCAGCCATAGCCAGGGAGCATGACATACCGCTGATAGTAGACAACACCTTCGGGGCGGGCGGTTTCCTCTTCCGCCCGATAGAACACGGAGCGTCTGTAGTGGTAGAATCGGCCACCAAATGGATAGGCGGTCACGGCACTTCGCTGGGCGGGGTGATAGTAGACAGCGGGACGTTCAACTGGGGCAACGGAAAGTTCCCGACCTTCACGGAGCCTTCGGACAGCTATCACGGACTGGTCTTCTGGGATGTATTCGGGGCCGGAGGGCCTTTCGGGAATATTGCGTTCAACATCCGCGCACGTGTAGAAGGACTGCGTGACTGGGGCAATACGCTCAGTCCGTTCAACTCGTTCCTGCTCGTCCAGGGCCTTGAAACACTTTCGCTGCGCGTGGAACGTCACGTACAAAACACCCAGGCTCTGGCCGAATGGCTTGAAAAGCACCCGAAGGTGGAGTATGTGAACTATCCCGGCCTGAAGAGCAACAGGTATCACACACTGGCCAAAAAGTATTTCCCACTGGGACCGGGGGCCGTACTGACCTTCAAGGTGAAGGGCGCTCCGGAGAATGCAGACAGGGTGATAGACGGCGTTAAGCTGCTCAGCCACCTGGCTAACGTGGGAGACGCCAAGTCGCTCATAATACACCCCGCAGCTACCACCCACGAACAACTGTCGCCGGAAGAGCAGAAAGCCTCCGGAGTGGAGCGCGGGTTGCTGCGTATATCGGTAGGCATCGAAAATATAGAAGACATAAAGGCCGACCTCGCCCAGGCCCTGGATGCATTAAAGTGATCTCGCCATGACAGGTGATCAGACAAAGGCGATCCATTCGGGCGAGCATCCCGACCCGGCTACAGGGGCTTCGGCTCCTAATATAGTAATGTCTACGACGTTTGTAGCCGGGCCGGAGGCGACGTTCTCGGTCGAAGGACTGGACGACGACACGGGCTGGTTCTACACCCGCTGGGGAAATCCTACAATACATCAACTGGAAGAAAAGCTTGCGGCCCTTGAAGAGGCCGGGGCCGCCGTGGCCTTTGCCAGCGGCATGGGGGCTATATCGGCCCTGCTGCTTCACCTGCTGCGGGCCGGAGACCATGCGGTGATAAGCGACGTGGCTTACGCCGCCCTGTCGGAGATGACCAACGAGATGATACCGGGCCTTAACATCGGGATCACCAAGGTGAACGCTTCGGACGTTGAGGCTGTGAAGGCGGCCCTGAGGCCGAACACAGCGCTGGTGTATATCGAGACGCCCTGCAATCCTTTATTGCGCCTGACCGATATAGCGTCCGTCGCTGAGGCGGCCCACAGCGTGGGGGCGAAACTGGCGGTGGATTCTACGTTTGCAACGCCGGTGGCGACCAGGCCCCTGTTGCTGGGCGCAGACTTTGTAATCCATTCCCTCACCAAGTACGCGAGCGGGCATGGAGACGCGCTCGGCGGGGTAGTCTTAGGTAATAAGGCGGATCTTGCGGGTCTGCGCAAAAAGACGGCCATACGTCTGGGCGGAGTGATCAGCCCCTTTAACGCCTGGCTGATCATGAGGGGGCTGGCTACACTGCCCATCCGCATGCGGGTGCATGAGGATAATGCACTTAAGGTTGCCGCTTATCTGGAACGTCACCCAAAAGTGAAGCGTGTTATTTACCCCGGCCTTCCGTCGCACCCGCAGTATGAACTGGCCAGGCGTCAGATGAAAAACTTCTCAGGCATGATAGCTTTTCAGGTGGAAGACGGGAAAGAGGCGGCCCGGCGGCTGGCCGGCAGACTTCAGATCATCCACTACGCCGTATCGCTGGGGCATCATCGCTCGCTGATATTTTATCTCGACAGCGCAGAGCTGCTTAGTACTTCCTTCCGTTTTTCCACGCCGGAGCAACTGGCCTCGTGGAACGTATATGCCGGCGAAGGTATTTTCCGCCTGTCTGTTGGTCTGGAAGATGCCGAAGACCTGATAGCCGACCTTGAGAGGGCGCTGGGCTAACTCCTCCTCCGCCCCTTCTCTCTCTCCTCGTCATGCCAATTGCCTTTCCCGCGGGGCGCTTGCCCGGTATGGGGAATAATTGTAATTTTACGGCTAATCCCGGGGGCGTTTTATTATCAGTTATTATATTATGGAGGAAAAATATGGTTTTCTGGCCGTTGATATCGGAGCTACCAGCGGACGGGCTGTAGTGGGGACGATAGCAAACGGCGAACTGGAGATGAGGGAAGTCCATCGCTTCCCCAATCACTTTGTCTGCCTGCACGGCCGGTACTTCTGGAATGTCTTCAGCCTGTACGAAGAGATAAAGAAGAGCCTTGCCGTCTGTAAAAAAGAAAGCATCCCCTTACGTTCGATAGGAATAGACACATGGGGCATTGATTTTGGATATATCGGCGGCGACGGCTCGCTGCTGGGCCTCCCAAGAGCGTACCGCGACCCGTATACAGAAGGTGCGGCCGGGGAGTTGTTCGGGATCATTCCGCGTGAGGAGGTTTACCGCTCGACCGGCATAGAGATAATGGATTGCAACAGCCTTTTCCAGTTGTACCGGGCCGGGAAGCAGAAGTTTGCACCCTTTATGGCGGCCCGTCGCATTCTGTTTATGCCCGACCTGCTGGCTTATATGCTCACCGGCAACATGGTTTGCGAGTATACGATAGCATCTACCTCGCAGATGCTCAATCCGGCTACGAAGTCCTTCGATGCGGACTTGCTCCTCCGCGCCGGAATAGACCCTTCGCTTCTGACAGACCCTGTTATGCCCGGAACGGAAGTCGGCCGCCTGACGCACGCCCTGGCCGGCGAACTCGGTATGGAGCCTGTACCGGTAATTGCCGTCGCAGGGCATGACACGGCTTCGGCAGTCGCCGCAACGCCGGCTGCGGATGCCAGCTTCGCCTATATAAGCAGCGGCACGTGGAGCCTGATGGGGGTCGAAACGAAGCGCCCCGTAATTACCGAAGCCTCCATGCGCCATAATTTCACCAACGAAGGCGGCGTGGAAGGTTCTATACGATTCCAGAAAAACATAACGGGCATGTGGATACTTGAAGAATGCCGGCGCGAATGGGCGCGTGAAGGACGTTCGTACACTTATCCTCAGATAGTGGAAATGGCTGAAGCCTGCGGAGGTTCCCCCTCTTTTTTGATCAACTCCGACGACCCGGCGTTTGCACACCCTCTCTCTATGTGCGAGGCCATAAACGGGTACTGCCGGACGAAGTCTCAGCCCCTGCCCCGGACAGACGCCGATGTGGCCGGACTTATCTTCCGCAGCCTGGCCAACCGTTACCGTGAGGTTCTCGCCATGCTCAGGGAGATGGCTCCCTTCGCGGTGGAAAGACTGCACGTAATAGGCGGAGGTTCGCGCAACAGTTTGCTTAATCAACTGACAGCCGACGCAACGGGCCTGCCGGTAATAGCCGGCCCCGCCGAGGCGACGTCCATAGGTAATATCATGGTGCAGGCCAGGTGCGCCGGACTGGTGGAAGATCGCTGGGGCATAAGGCGGATGGTGGCCTCTGCTTTCAAACCTGAAATATTCAATCCACGCAGATAATTTAATGACGTATTATGATACATGATAATGAACTACTGATGTATGAGATAGACCGTATAGCCGGGGTGGCCGGTTATCTCTGGGAAAAAGGCTGGGCCGAGCGCAACGGCGGTAATATATCCGTGAATCTGACCGGCGTCGTCACCCCGCATGACCTGGCGATGAAGCCCGTACGGGCGGGCGTAGCCCTGCAGGAAACCGCCGCAGGGTTACAGGGCTGTGTTTTTTATGTTACAGGCACCGGGAAGCGGATGCGTGATGTGGCGAAAGATCCTTTTTCCAATGGGGCGCTGATCCGTATATCAGCCAATGGTGCGTCTTATGATATTGTTGCCGAAAAGCCGGTCGCACCTACATCGGAGCTTTCTTCGCACCTTCTGATGCACAGCTACCTGCTGGCTTCGGGCCGGCTGTCGGCGAAGGTGGTGCTTCACACCCATCCGGCCGACCTTATCGGACTGACGCATTGCAAACCATATATGGATTCCGAAAGGCTCACCCGCCTCCTGTGGAGCATGATACCTGAGTGCCGCATTGTCGTGCCCAAAGGTGTCGGCGTCGTCCCCTATGAGATACCCGGCTCCATTGAGCTTGCCCACGCTACCATCGGGCAACTTAGCCGTCATGACGTGGTCTTCTGGGAAAAACACGGCGTCCTGGCTGTAGGGGAAGACGTGGTTGAATGTTTCGACACTATCGATACCCTTAGCAAGGCGGCGCAGATATTCTTCAGCGCACGCGCTGCCGGCTGTGAGCCTGAGGGTATGACCGGCAGGCAGCTCGACGACCTGGCCGAAGCCTTCGGTCTATAGATTATCGGCGTGTACCTGCTCTATGCGCAGGAAAGCCTTGGTTATACGTGCATTATCGTCAGTCGCCAGCAGAGATGGAGAGGGCGCTCCCATCATGAATGTTAAGATATAAGTACTTTTGTCTGTCACATCAGTAGTCGTCCATACATATTTGCGTTGCTCGGGAGCTCTGAAATACACATCCCGGTCTCCCCATGCAGCGTCGATATCAGTTTGAGGGTTATCATCATTTTCACCAGGCCCGTTTCCGTACCAGATATTGCTCGAAGGCAAAATAAATTTATTACTCCCGGTTCCTTTAGAACCTCCCACCCAGGATACGTGTCCGTTCCACATAAGCGTATCATGGTCTATATTGCCTCGTATCTGAATATCAGCCAGACTTAGCTCCTGGCCTTTGCCGATAAAAACCCTGACGGAGAATTTTTTGTCAGGAGATGTGACTACCCTGTGAAAGCCCTCCCTGCCGTTATCAGACGTATATTCCAAAGGTCCTACTGAAGCAATGGAATATATGGTGGCGCTTTCTTCTACTCCTACCGTTACAGAGCATGAAAGCCCCATGAACTGTATAGGGAAGGTGGCGCCAACAGGCGAATCTTTAGACGGAACGCCAACCAGGTCGTAGACAAGATGCCCCGATCCGTACTCCAGCCGTCCGGCCTTTAAACTTATATTCAGGCCTGTATTCCCGGTGGATGGGATGGGGCTGCCGGCGGAGTATCTCCCTCCGTTCCCTCCGATATAGGGTACGATCAGTTGCCCCATGTATGGCTTTCCTGCTTTGAACGACTGTGGTTCAATGGTAGCCCTGAGACAATCAAGTCTTGATACTGAAGGAGCGACGGCGGTTGCCGACTCCAGAATTTTCCACTCGGTCCCATTCCAGAAATAAAAGCCGGCCGCCAGTTTCCCGCCTGTATTATATATCAGTAAGCCGGCCGGCTGACCCTGTTTGCCATCCAGGTCTACTTTTGACGATTGAAGCGAGACCCGCGGTATCAACAATCCTTTATTTGTGGAAACGATGTCAAGCATAGCTGCCGAATCAGGCTGCCTGGTTCCAATTCCCACCTGTGCAGAGGCATTTACGGTAATTATGCCAATGGCCAGTAACAATAACTTTTTCTTTATGTTCATAGTATTCGTTTGTTATTAGTGTTTTGTGAAAGGTTTATATATTCAATCAATCAGCCCGTATCTGCTCAAGTCTCATAAAGACTCTGCTCAGGTCTATGTTTTTGTCGCTGGCCGACGTAGAGCCGATATTAGAGCTTGTCATAAATGTCAGATGATATATGGTCTTATCGTTCACGTCTGTCGTAGTCCATATATAGCTGCGTTGTTCCGGACTACGAATACCTTCAACCCCCCAGTAGGTGCGTCCTCCGCTCGTAACAGGTTTGGATGTATCTCTATTAACATTACCATACCACATTTTGGAATTTTGTAATGTAAGGCTGTTACCGGCCTGGCTGGTGTCGCCGCCCCTGTTGGATACGTTTACATTCCACATTATTTTGACATTGTCTGTAGTATTACTCCTGATTTGAATATTTGCCAGGTTAAATGAATCATTCCCTTTAATGAAAATCCTGACCGAGAATTTCCCGTCAAAGCTCGACACTACCCTGTGGAAACCTTTTACACCGTTATCCGAAGCAGCTATAAAAGGGCCTAAAGATATTGTAGTCATTACTGTGGCCTCTTCAGAATCTCCTACGGTTACCTGGCTCTTTATACTGTCAAACTCTATGGAAAACGTCGCGCCGACGGGCGATTTTGCTGCCGGGGTTCCCGTCAGGTCATACACCAGATATCCGATACCGTTCTCCAGTACGCCAGCTTTCAGACAAGCCTTCAGACCGGTATTCCCTACGGAATTAATACACGTCCCGGCCGGATATTTACCGCCATTTCCCCCGGTATATGGAACCTTGAGTATACCTGAATAATATACGCCGGCTGTGAACATCTTGGGTTCGATGGCAGCATGCTCTACTTCTAATTTTGATATTTTCGGGACAACAGATGCAGACGTTTTCAGGTTTTGCCACTCTGTTCCGCTCCAGAAATAAAAACCTTCATCCATAGCGCCACCCGCCTCGTTGTATATCAGTAATCCGGCCGGCTGGCTGTTTGCGCCGTTTAATCCGACTGTTGCAGATTTAAGTGTAACCCGCGGGATCAGTATTCCCTTGTTTGTGGAGTTTACATCCAGTATGGCTGCGGAATCCGGCGTCTCTACTCCTATACCTACCTGGGCGAAAGCCTTAAAGACTGTCAACAGAGATATCGCCCATAATAAACTTTTCTTTTTATACATTTTCTTGCTTTGATATTATAATTGAAAATACAATAAAACGGTCTGAAAAAATGATTTATTTGCTAAAGTCAAGTGCAAATATATTATATATTCGCAACATTACACTATAATATTGCTATTTTATGAAAAAATTAAGTCTGTTATGTGCATTTTATCACCTTTTATTGCAAGAAGAGAGTCAAAATCAGCAGTAAAGTATAAAAGAGTACATTTCGCGCCGTATGTCCGAGGGTTTGGTTGAGGGCGCGTCCCTCGAAATGCGTCAGTTCGCGCCAGGTACTGAGGAAGAGTAAAAAGAAGGCTGCATACGGCAAAACAACCCATAGACAGGTTTTAAGAAGTAGCGGAAGAGTAAAAACAACAGCCAGGATACCGTCGGCCAGATAAAGCAGGCGGCCGAACCGCCGGCCGAACATGACGACGGAGGTGCGTTTACCCACCGCCGCATCCTGCTCATAGTCGCGGTAATTATTTACAATAAGGATATTTACAGACAATAAGCCCACCGGCAGCGACATCCATAAGGACAGGCTGCCGAACGACAACGCCTGCACATAATAAGTGAAGCATACCGGGACGATGCCGTAAAACAGCAACACGCATACGTCTCCAAGTCCGTTATAAGCCAGCGGGAAAGGACCGGCTGAATAGGCCAGTACGCAGATGGCTATCGCCACGCCCAAAGGCAACAACCACCATGTGGAGTAAAAAAGCAATACAAGCCCGCAGACGCAGGCAGCCGCCAGTGTCGCAAACGTAGCCGCCAGCATCGCCCGTGGGGATATACGTCCCGAAGCCACGGCACGTTCGGGGCCGAGGCGGTCGTCTGCATCCGCCCCTTTTTTAAAGTCGAAATAATCATTTGCGAAGTTACTGGCAATCTGCGCCAGCAGGGCAACCAGCACGCAGAGCGCGGCGGGCAGAGGGCGGAACACACCGTCGCGCAGGGCCAGCGCACATCCCAGAAGCGCCGGGCAGAGAGAAGCCGACAGCGTTTTGGGGCGCGCTGCTTCCAACCAGTATTTTCCTTTTTCCGTCATAAAGCCGACAAATATATTACTTTTTTGCACCTGAAAAGTCCCGGACAAAGGCGCAGACCGTTACAGGTTAGTCGTGTTATCATTTTAACAGCCCAAAACGTAGCTACTAATCGCCTAAACGTAGGTACTTTCGCCTGAAAGTATCTACGAATCACCTAAACGTAGGTACTTTTTGCCTAAACGTAGCTACTAATCGCTTAAAAGTAGCTACGTTTTGGGCCCTCGCCTACCCTGTCGGAAATTAATTCATTACATTTGCCCTTAGAACGTTAACGATCACAATACGAGCGTTCCGTCACGTGTTTGTTTGTACACTAATCTTTTTTGCATGAAAGCATTCGTTCTTTTTATCCTTTTTATTTTCACAGTAACAATATACGCCTGCCCCCAGAAGCCACCCGTCAGGCCGGGCGCAGGGCAGATAGACGAAATAGTCGGCATTATCAGCGGCAGGCGGGTAGCGCTGGCAGTCAACCAGACCTCTGTGCTCGAAAACCAGCCTGCGGATGGAGTAAGGGTTCACCTGCTGGATACCCTTCTGTCCCGCGGAGTGCGTGTCATGAAAATCTTCGCCCCCGAACACGGGTTCCGCGGGACAGCCGAAGCAGGTGAATACGTAAAAGACAGTCGCGACGCGAAAACGGGCGTCCCCATCATCTCCATATACGGGAAAAACAAAAAACCGTCGGCCGCGCAGCTCAGTGACACAGATCTCGTCATCTTTGACATCCAGGACGTGGGCGTGCGTTTCTACACCTACATAAGCACCATGCACTACCTGATGGAGGCCTGCGCCGAAAACGACCGGGAGTGCGTCATACTGGACCGCCCCAACCCTAACGATTTCATTGACGGCCCGATGCGTAAGAAAGGATTCGAGTCGTTCGTAGGGCTTGATCCCATACCCCTGCTGCACGGCCTTACGGTTGGCGAACTCGCGCGTATGATAAACGGCGAGCGGTGGCTCGGCCAGGGCCGTCGCGCAGACACCTGCCGCCTCGTGGTAGTCCCTGTTGAGAACTGGGCGCACGGCGATCCTTACCGGTTACCCGTTCCCCCTTCGCCTAACCTTCCCAACGGGCAATCGGTCAGGCTATACGCCTCGCTGGGATGGTTCGAGGCGACCGACGTCAGCATCGGAAGAGGCACACATTTCCCTTTCCAGGTAATCGGCTATCCCGACCCGGCCTTCGGAGGGTTTACCTTCACACCGCAGCCCATCCGTGGAATGGACGCCAACCCGCTGCAAAAAGGCAGGGTTTGTTACGGTGTCGATCTGCGCGAATATCCTTTTGAGGGAGGATTGACGCTGCGTTTTTTCCTCGACTTCTACCGCAAAGCCGGACTGTCGGCCTCCTTCTTCACCCGTCCGGAATGGTTTGACCTCCTGGCCGGGAACAGGGACCTGCGCTCCGCCATCACCGCAGGCCAGACCGAACAAGAGATACGCCTTGGCTGGCAGGAAGACCTGGAGCGTTACAAAGCCATGCGAAAGAAGTACCTCCTCTACCCCGATCATCGTCTCCAAACATGTAAAACTATTCCGACATCATGAATAAACCTGCATCAGAGAAAGTTCTACATGTGACAGATACCCTGGACCGGCTGCAATTTGGGCAGAAACCTCCTGCACAATTGGGATGGAAGAATAGCTTACCAACCTTCCTGAAGAAACAAATTACCCCGGTCCTTCTGCCGGGAATAAGCCACGCTTATTATAAATCACCCATTAAATAAACACTATTACTATTATGTTAGATCGTCGCCAATTTATTAAACAAAGCGTTGCATGGTCGGGCTGTCTGCTCTTACCCTCCTGCCTGCACGCTCCGCGTAAGGGGCTGTACCGCGTATTCACGGAGGAAGAGGCCGGTTGCCTCATCGCTTTATGCGAACAGGTTATTCCCGCCGATGATACTCCGGGAGCTACCGAGGCCGGGGTCGTTTTCTACATCGACACTACCGTATCGCATTACTTTCCCCTGACGACAGGCATGTACAAAAGCGGCATAGCTTCGCTACAGACCTATTGCCGGTCTGAGTACGGAAACCTCTTCGAAACCCTTGAGCCTTCGCGGCAAACAGAGATCATGAAAGCTATGGAGGCAGGAGAGCTGCCTTCCGACGCCTGGAGTGCGGATGTCTCCCAGCAGTCGTTCATGTCTATGCTCGTTCAACACACGATGCAGGGCTTTTACGGCCCGCCAAGGCATGGGGGCAACAGGCATTATGTGAGTTACAGAATGCTCAAACTGGACTTCCCCCTGGTGGCAGGTCAGAACCGTTACGGCAATGGATAAGGACAAACACGTACAGGCCATTGTCATAGGAGCCGGCGGTGGTGGAGGAGTAGCCGCTAAGGTACTGGCGACGGCGGGAATGCAGACGGTGGTCTTTGAGCGCGGAGGCTGGCCGTCGTATGACGCACACATAAACGATGAGCTTATATCGCAACGCACTCAGGCCCTCGACTCTGCCTTCGGGCCTGAGTGGGACAAGCATCCGCGCGTATATGTAAGGGAAAACGGCGAGCGCGACGTGATAAACGCCGGTGACGGACGCTATAATCACGTGGCCGCATGCGTCGGTTCGGGCACTGTCAGCTACGGGGCGATGGCATGGCGGTTCATGCGCGAGGATTTCAGACTGAAGACAACCTACGGGGCCGTAGAAGGCTCTACGCTTGAAGACTGGCCTGTCGCGTACGAAGACCTGGAGCCTTTCTACGAGCAGGCCGAATGGGAGATAGGCGTATCGGGCGACGCGGGCCCCAATCCTTTTGCCTCTCCCAGGAACCGCCCGTATCCGATGCCTGCATTCGAATATAACCGCGACGGCGAATACCTTGCCGGAGTATGCCGGCGTATGGGCTTGCATCCCTTCCCTATTCCCATGCTGCGTAACTCTGTCGCTTACAACGGGCGGGCGGCGTGTATTCGTAACCGTACCTGCTGCGGGTACGCCTGTCCGGTGGATGCCAAGAACGGAACGCAGAACACCGTCATTCCTGCCGCTATGGCTACCGGACTGTGCCGGGTGAAGACGCATTGCGTGGCGGCCGAATTGATGACCGACGAGTCCGGACGGGTCAGCGGAGTGCGTTATTTCGATCCCGAAGGTAAGGAGCGGCTGCAAACGGCAGACGTGGTAGTTGTTGCCTGCTCGGCTATCGAAACAGCACGCCTGCTGCTTAATTCGCGCTCGCGACTGCATCCCGGCGGACTGGGGAACAATCATGACTGTGTAGGCCGCAATCTTCAGGGGCATGCCTATACCGGAGCGTCGGGACTGTTTGACTGGGATGTTTTAGACCTCGCCGGGCCGGGCGCCACTATGGCTATATGCGACTATAACCACCATAACCCCGGAATAGTGGGAGGCGGACTGCTGGCCAATGAGTTTTACATGATGCCGTACGCATTCTCACAGTCGCGCCCCTGGGGTGAACCCGGTTGGGGTAAGTCGCACAAGGACTACCAGCGGAAGAATTACCGGCGTCTGGGCCGTATGATAGGCCCCATACAGGAAATGCCCATGTGGGACGCCCGCGTAACGGTGGATGCTGAGGTGAAGGATCACTGGGGCATCCCGGTGGCCGCCCTGTCGGGTTCAAAGCATCCGCTGGATTTTGAACATTGCCGGTTCCTGTCCGCCAGGGCCGAGGAGATACTGAAAGAGGCGGGTGCCATACGTACATGGCGACATACGGGCGACAGGCCGCCGCGGTCGTTATACGGCCCAGGCGGAGGGCAGCACCAGGCTGGAACATGCCGGATGGGGAACGACCCGGCAACGTCGGTAGTCAACGAATGGTGCCGGGTGCACGATGTCGAAAACCTCTTTATCGCCGACGGTAGCGTCCTCGTTACCAACGGGGGCTTCAATCCGGTACTCACCATCATGGCGATGGCTTATCGCACCGCCGGATATATTGCAGATCATTACCGGTAAGACCCCAATCATCATGAAGAAGAATAAGAAACCAGTCTTTTTTATAGCAGCCGCGCTTATCATGCTCGCGCTTCTGGGCGGATATACAACATGGAATTATGCCGACCCGGTAAACACCTGCGCCGGATGTCACGAGGTCTCGCCCTCGCACGCCACCTGGTTACAGTCGGCTCATGCCGGTGTCAGATGTATCGACTGCCACGGCACGGCGCTTTCGTCAGGGTTACATTCCCTGAAGGAAAAGAGCGCAATGGTTATCACGCATCTGTTTGACGACAGGCGAAACATGGATATACGCCTGACCGAAGAGCAGATGCTTGACGTAGTCTTCCGCTGCGCCGTATGCCACCGTGCGGAACATGCCGGATGGCAGGAAAGCGGCCATGCCCTGACATACCGCGAAGTGTTTATGGACGCCGAACATAACGCGGCCGAGAAGCCTTACGCCGACTGCCTGCGCTGTCACGGTATGTTTTACGAAGGAGATGTCCACACCCTCATGTCTCTTGAAGGAGAACCGGGAGAGTGGCATATGAAAGATGAAAAGCAGGCGGAGCGTCCGGCCATCACCTGCCTGTCCTGCCACGAGATACATTCGCCCAATCCTGTCTCTCACAGGAAGACGCCGGCCGACAGTTCTTCGCTGTCAGACAAGGCTCCCTATACTGCGCTCTATGTACGTGCGGACAGGATACATCTCAGGACAGACCTGCTGACTCCCGTAACGATGATGCAGGGTGATTCGGTCATACCCGCGTCCGTTGACCCGGCAACTCTCCTGTGTCTTCAGTGTCACGCCCCCAATTCAAGTCACAAGGCAGGCAGTTCAGACGATCGCACGCCTTTGGGCATACATGCCGGAAAGAGCTGTCTGGACTGTCACTCGGCTCATTCCATGCGTACTCCCCGGATGCATCCCCCCGTTCATACGCATTAGGTAACTGGGTTAAAATCTTGCCCTGCCCTTTTCCCCCGACCGACATAATGTCAGCCGGGGGTTTTGGCATTTGTTTTGCACTACCGGAGTAAACGAATAAAACTAAAAGAAGGATAAGAATATGAATTTTAATAACTTCACCATCAAATCACAGGAAGCCGTGCAACAGGCTGTTCAACTGGTTGCCCGGCGCAACCAGCAGGTTGTAGAGGCCACTCATTTGCTTAAGGCTGTCATTATGGCTGGCGAGAGCGTCGCTAACTTTCTCTTTCAGAAACTGGGTATCCAGGTGCAGAACCTCAACCGGGCCTTAGACGCCGCTCTGGATTCGTACCCCAAAGTGTCGGGAGGAGAGCCTTACCTGTCCAAAGAAGCAAATGCGGTCTTGCAGAAAGCTGTTGAATATTCCTCCAAAGCAGGCGACCAGTACGTATCGCTCGAACATATCATCCTGGCCCTGCTTACCGTGCAAAGCCAGGCTTCGCAGATGCTGAAAGACGCCGGTGCAAACGAAAAAGACCTGCGTCTTGCAATAGACGAACTGCGCAAAGGGAGCAAAGTGACCAACCAGTCGGCTGAAGACGCCTATGACGCTCTCTCAAAATACGCCGTGAACCTGAACGAGCGCGCCCGCAACGGCAAACTTGACCCGGTCATAGGCCGCGACGACGAGATACGCCGCGTACTCCAGATACTGAGCCGCCGCACCAAGAACAATCCCATACTGATAGGCGAGCCGGGAGTGGGAAAGACCGCCATAGCCGAAGGACTGGCGCACCGCATCGTTCGCGGAGACGTGCCCGAAAACCTCAGGTCCAAACAACTATTCTCCCTCGATATGGGCGCACTGGTCGCCGGGGCTAAATACAAAGGGGAGTTTGAAGAACGTCTAAAGGCGGTAGTCAACGAAGTGATCGGCTCCGAGGGCGAGATTGTACTCTTCATAGACGAGATACACACGCTCGTGGGAGCAGGCAGGGGAGACGGCGCCATGGATGCCGCCAATATACTCAAACCGGCGCTTGCACGGGGCGAACTGCGGGCCATCGGCGCCACTACGCTGGATGAATACCAGAAGTATTTTGAGAAAGACAAGGCTCTGGAGCGCCGGTTCCAGATCGTGATGGTGGAAGAACCCGACGAGATGGACGCCATATCCATCCTCCGAGGGCTGAAGGAGAAGTACGAGAACCATCACAAGGTACGCATCAAGGACGACGCCATCATAGCTGCCGTCAGGCTCTCGTCGCGCTATATCACCGACCGTTTCCTGCCCGACAAGGCCATCGACCTGATGGATGAAG
Organism: Tannerellaceae bacterium; assembly: GCA_031266215.1. Lineage (GTDB taxonomy): Bacteria > Bacteroidota > Bacteroidia > Bacteroidales > Tannerellaceae > DFXE01. The sequence continues at coordinate 22,184 of JAISBL010000025.1, forward strand.
CCTCCGCCAGGCTCCGTATACAGATAGACTCTGTGCCCGAATCGCTGGATGAAATAAGCCGCCGCATCAAGCAACTGGAGATCGAGCGCGAGGCTATCAAGCGTGAGAACGATACGCCCAAGCTAGAAACGCTCAACAAGGAAATAGCCAACCTTAAGGAAGACGAAAAAAGGCGGAAAGCTCAGTGGCAAAGTGAAAAGGCATTGGTCAACAGTATACAGCAGAACAAAATAGATATAGAAAACCTGAAGTTCGAAGCCGAAAAAGCCGAACGCGAAGGCGATTATGGCCGGGTGGCCGAGATACGTTACGGCAAGATAAAGGAAAAGGAAGCCGAGAACGCGCAGATCCAGCAACGCCTGCGCGAGATGCAGGGAGCCTCGGCCATGATAAAGGAAGAAGTAGACAGCGAAGACATTGCCGACATCGTCTCGCGCTGGACAGGCATCCCCGTGAGCCGGATGATGCAGAGCGAGAAAGACAAGCTCCTGCACCTGGAAGACTACCTGCACCGCCGCGTAGTAGGCCAGGACGAAGCCATCGAGGCCGTCTCAAACGCCCTCCGCCGCAGCCGCGCCGGCATGCAGGACCCGCGCCGCCCCATCGGTTCGTTCATCTTCCTCGGCACCACCGGCGTAGGAAAGACCGAGCTTGCCAGGGCCCTTGCCGAATACCTCTTCGACGACGAAAACATGATGACCCGCATCGACATGAGCGAATATCAGGAGAAGTTCAGCGCAACCCGCCTGATAGGAGCGCCTCCGGGATACGTCGGCTATGACGAAGGGGGCCAGCTTACCGAAGCCATACGCCGCAAGCCCTACTCCGTAGTCTTGTTTGACGAGATAGAGAAGGCTCACTCCGACGTGTTCAACGTCCTGTTGCAGGTATTAGACGACGGAAGGCTGACCGACAACAAAGGGCGTGTGGTGAATTTCAAGAACACCCTCATCATCATGACCAGTAACATCGGCTCGTCCCTGATCCGCGATAGCTTCGAAAAGCTCGCCACCTCTGCAAACCGTGAAGAGATAGTGGAGAAGACCAGACAGGCGGCTCTCGAACTGCTGAAGAAGACCGTACGTCCCGAATTTCTCAACCGCATAGACGAGACCATCATGTTCACCCCGCTTGACGAGCGCGAAATAGAGAAGATCGTACAGCTTCAGTTGTCAGGCATCCGGCGCATGCTTGAGCAGAATGGCGTCACTCTCGGATTCACCCCTGCCGCCCTCAGTTTTATCTCCCGCGAGGGGTACGATCCTCAGTACGGAGCGCGCCCCGTAAAGCGCGTGATACAGAAGTACGTACTAAACGAACTGTCCCGCCAGCTACTTGGAGGCAATATAGACAAGAGCCGCCCGATAGAGGTAGACGTGATAGATAATAACGTATCCTTCAGCAATTAACAGGTGAGGGTGAGCCTCACCTGCGCTTCCGTATCCGAACCGATGATGTTCCAGCCCGCGAACATAGCTGGTTCGTGTCCACGAACATGACTGGTTCTAACCCACGAACACGGCTGGTTCGTGCCCACGAACATGACCGGTTCGCGCCCACGAACACGATCGGTTCTAACCCGCGAACATGGCCGGTTCGCACCTTAACACCTGTGGTAAGATATATATTGAGATTTGAGAATTTCTCCAACAAAGGTGCATGACAAAAAACGGGGGCGCCTTTCCCGTGATTTATCCCGGGTAAAAGACGCCCGCCTGGAAAAACGCAATCATTCAAGCCATAATCCTCTTTGTTCAGACTAACCCATAAACCATTATATGATACGAATATGCCTTTATTGTTGTATGCAACGAACAAACAGACCTCAGGCGCTCACATAGTCTTTCGGCGATTTTTACCGGTTGGGGCCAGCAGCAAAAAGGTACAACTTATTGTTACCGCTGTTAACTTCATATTTCCACATGGCTCCGGTATTCTTTACCGCACTCGTCACGAGTTTGCCATCGGATTCACTAATTATACCTCCCACCGGAAAATATTGAAGATTAATAAATAATTGAAAAACCTATATCCATAATGATTAAACATAATTGACAATTATAATCAATTTAAGTGTGAGGAAAGGGCGGGGGCGCTATATATTATTGTCAAAGCTTTGGTTGCTGCGCCCCCGCCGTTCGCCGCCGGTTAATGGATGCTGTGACGGCCTACTGTATTTACCATCCTCCTCCGGCATCGTCCCAGTCAAGCCTGCGGCTCATGTTACGAACGTTAACCTGGTTGCCTACTATCTCCAGCCCCAGGGAATATTTCTGCTCCCTTTGTGCGTCCAATTGTATGCTCATGGCTTGGAAGAAGGTATATAGGTCAATGTCTTTCATTATTCTTTGGGTTCCGTTCCACAGGCTTAAAACCGGATGTGTGTCTGATGACAGCCGGTGGGTGAGGAATTGTGTGCTGAGAGTATTTTCGCTCCACACAGCGTCATGGCGATAGCTTATGGGAGATGTATAGTCATTGACAAGTGGCAGGTAGCCGGTTCTGTCATTGTCATTTGGGTCATCATAAAGCGGGTCTTTGTGTCCGTAGGGAATCACCTCGCCGTTGTTGACTGCATATCCGGGCAGGAAAATTGAGTGTGAGGGCATTCCCGTGAGCATGAAGTAGTAGTCGCTTGTGGCTGCCGCTCTGGCTGCGTTCCCAAATTGCAGTGTGACGGTCAGGTCGCAATAGGCGGGTTCCATATTGACATAGAGGTGCGTAGGCGCTCCTTCTCTGACTTCGCAGGTTTTGTACCCGTAGAACAGCAGGTCTCCTTTATTTATCACGAAAGGGTCAAGTGCATGTACATTAGACGGAGCTATATAGGCGCGCTCTAATGCTGCCGATCCGCCCACACTGTTGTTATTGTTATTCCCCCATGCTACTACGGTGTAACGTCCCGGAGGCAGTTTCAGTTCGCTGACAAGCTGACCTTCGTTAATCTTGCGAGTTATGCCGTACAGTCTGCCATTGGCGTCGTATACGTATTCTTCAAGGGATTTGACATAGCTTCCCAATACATTGGATTGGTCGGTTCCGCTTCCCCCACCCGCATCCTGCGGAGAGTAGCGATAAACAATACGCAGGTTATATGAACTATCCCCCGGTTCCTTACCTTCGCAGGAGGAAAGTATCCATACGGGGCAAATCATTAAAAACATAGCTTTTAGTATTTTCATTCCATCTTCAATTTTATTACGTTAGTATTCGCTAGAATTTAAGGGCAAAAATACAGTAGCATTTTGTCATAAATAAGAAAATACAAATCCAAAGGTTCACCGTTTCCGACGATATATCAACCTATTGTTTCATCTTTTCGACCGTCGATTGGTATCTGCTTCTCCCACTATCATTCTGCGGAGAGTAGCGATAAATAATACGCAGATTATATGAACTATCCTCCGCTTCTTTATCTTTACAGGAGAAAAAAACCTTACTGGACAGAGCATTAGAAACATAACTTTGTAGTATTTTCATTACGTCTTTAATTTTACTATGTTAGTATTTGCTGGAATCAGGCGCCAAAGCATGCCAGCATTTTGCCTTGAGTAAGAAAATACAAATCCAAATGTTCACCATTTCGAACGACATATCAACCTATTATTTCATCTTTTCGACCATAAATTGGTGCCTGAGGCAAATTAATACCTGCAACGAGATAAAAACTAATCGCGGAAAGCCTACATTAGCGGGACTTTATCTAACGTACTAACATTTATGGTTTCAATCACATTTTATTACCGGCCATTATCCTCAATAGGGAACAGAGGGAGTTTATATATACGTATAATTTATTGCCGTCAGGTAAAGCAATGGGCTCTGAAGTGCCGCATTGCAGAATATGAGTGGGACAGCAAAGAATGCAAAGTGATCTTGCCCCGTTATGACAAGGAACGGGCCGAGCAGTTGCGGAAGATATCGGGCAAGCTGACCCATCATGCCAATATGCTGCGCGAGGTGGTCAGTGAACTGACGCATAGCGGCAAAAAGTTTGACGTGAAAGAGATATACAGGTCTTACCTGCTTTACGACAGCGAACACAGCATCAGGGGATATACGCGGCGTATGACGGAGGAGATGGACAGGAACGGGCAAAGCCGGAGCGCTTATGCTTACCGAGGCGTGGCGCAGGCGTTTATGAACTTTTGCGGCGGCGACTTGTTGTTGGACTCCATAGACCCTTCGCTGATATGCAGCTTTGAGAACAGCATAAAGCAGCGTGGCTGCCGCCCGAACACCATATCACATTACATGCGCATACTGCGTGTTATATGCAACAGGGCTTGCAGCGAGGGACTGATGAAACATTCGACCTCGGAGATGTTCCGCCAGGTATTCACCGGTTATGCCCAAACGCCCAAACGTGCGCTATCGGAAGGTGACCTGTCGCGCCTTCTGGCCGTCAACCTGCCGTCTATGATGAGTGTCGAGCCATACGGTAGCCGTCGTTACAGGCAATTGCAGGGGATGTATATGGCCTGGAGGCTGTTTTTCTTTGCTTTCCATGCCTGCGGGATGTGCTTCGTGGATATGGCCCGGCTTCGTAAGGACAATATAAAGGGGGATATTATCTCTTACCGGCGCAAGAAGACGAGGCGGTTGATAGAGATTTCTGTAACGCCATCAATACAGTTAATAATAGACAGTTTTGCCGATGACACGAAGGATTCGCCATACGTCTTCCCCATGCTATGCGACGAGGGCGCTCCGATACGCCGTCAGTACGAAACCTCCGAACGTATATATAACCGTCGCCTGAAAAGCCTTGAACAGATGGCCGGACTGGAGCGTCACCTGTCAGGCCATACCGCCCGCCATACGTGGGCCTCGATGGGTAAAAACAAGCTTTTCCCCGTAGGGGTGTTAAGTGCCTGCCTGGGGCATGCGTCGGAAAAGACCACACGTATATATCTGGCCTCTTTCAATCACGAAGTCTTAGCCGAAGCTAATCGTAGCATAACACAGAAGTACCATCCCGATAGAAATGACAATGCGTGGGTGAAAAAAGTTTAAAATTAACCGAAAAACATTGAGAATATAAAAAATCTCTCTATCTTTACGCGCCTTACAGAGATGTTTCGTGTCCGTTATCTATATATTGATGGACAAGATGAATATCCTTTTAAAAGGTAGCTGAAATTTTACAACAGGTATGTTCTTCAAGACAAGGCAAAAATATAGGAATATTTGCTCTCGACTTAAGTTATTCCAATCTGGTTGTTCATCACTTTAGACGAATATTCGACCGAATAGTTCACCAGTTTCGCTGTTTTTTCAACCATTTATTTCATCATTTCCGCTTTGGAGGCGATTCTTATAGATTCGTCCAGGACTGTCATTATATAGCTTGCTGCAATAATTTGACAGCGATTGCATAGAGGAAAATCCCCACTTCTTTGCTATGCTTTTCAGAGTTAAATCGCCTGAGATCAGGTCTGAATAAACAGCCAATTCCTTTTGCTTCTGGACCCATTCACGGGGTGAAGTGTCAAACACGGAGACGAATCGCTTATAAAATCCCGATGTCGTATAATGCATTGCATGAGCAAGCTCGTCAACCGTTTTGTATCTACTCCATGACTCTTTGACATGCTCTGAGAAAGCGAGATCGCCTGTTAGAGCATTATAGAAGATGCAGTAAAGCTCCTGCTTTGTGTAATAAGCACGAAGCAGGAGAAAAATCTCTTTCACTTTGAAGGCAAAATAAGCTCGGCATTGCAAACCGTCTGACACTACGTTGTGCAGCCCTACTAAACAATGCCATAAAGGAGGATAAATGATGCCCTTATATAATGTCTTCTCGTCGGGACTCTCCTCACAGTTTTCTTTGAAATTACTGTATAGCATTTCCAGATTGTAGTAGTCGCACAAAGTGATACGCCCCATACGCACCACTAAAAACAAGGCATTGTTTAACGCTTTGACTTTTATTATCTGACCCGAAGGCACGAACCAGAAAAAACCTCTGTCTGCTTCCGTCACATCCTTTAGTCCGACTTCTATCTGTACATTTCCTTCAATAAGGAAAAACAATTTGTAACGTTCGGTATGCAACTTTAAAATTGCGTTTTTCTCCACTCTTTTCAATTCGATTATAGGTTGTTCACCATTTTCATAATTGAAGCAATTCTGATGCTCAGTCATGTATTGCATAGCGTAATAATTTAAATATGAGATTGTTCTACAAGTTGATGTATCATTAAAAATGGTTATTAATTTATTTATTTGATATTAGCTATATTTTAAAGCAAAATATTTATCATGTTTTACATATAAGAAACAAAAGTTAAACATTTCATCGTAAAACCATTATATATACTTTTGAATAGCAATATTTTATTTGCTCAAATTATATGATGTCTATCAATATATAGTTGATGGATATAAAAATGAGAAAAAGATAATTGCATAAAGGTTAGTAATGGAATTATAATTGAGTATAAATCAGCATGGTATATCATAAGATATAAGTGCAGGTCAAATTGTGAGGCATTAATACGTGCGATTGCGAAGGAAGCCGGAGGGAAATTATTAATTTATTAATTTTAAACTTATTGAATTTAACGTATGCGACACCATAACATGAGTCAGTTTGTTGAAAACTGTGTAGATTATTTTTCATTTGATTTAAGTTGACTATACCTTACTTTATGATGAATCTACGTTTTCTAGTTGCAGAGACTGGCCCGGGAACGATTTTATCACCCGACGGGGTGGCGAAGGTTTTCCGGGCCATCTTAAAACAAAACTTACTTAAACTTATATATCAATGAGAAAGATAAAATTACTCTCAACAGTATCCATCGACGGGTTTGCATCGCGCGTAAACGGTGACATGGCCTGGGCTTCCACCGAAGGAAGAAATCCACTGGAAGTTTATGACTTTACATCATTTTTTGGAGATGTCAACTGTGTTGTTATGAATCGCACACAGTATCTTATGCTAAATTTCCAGAACTATCCCTGGGCTTTTTTACCAGGCAGGTCGTACATTGTACTAACCCGCAAGGGAGCTCCTATCTATTATGGAAGCGTAACACAACGCGAGATCATCAGCGTACTGACTACCGATGAAGAACGTGAAAAAGGCGACGTCTATTACATGCGTGAGCTGCAGAAACAGAGCAATAGAGGAGATATATGGGTGATGGGCGACCATCGTCTGACAGCTTCTCTGTTGCAAAACGGGATGGTAGACGAGATTTGTATCCTGCGTATGCCCATAACCATGGGTAGCGGACTCTCTTTCCTCGCCGGGTTCGGTGCGGAGCAACGCTGGGAGTTAGGTAATGTGGTGAATTATCCCGACGGCGCACTAATGACTTGCTACCATCGCTTAAAAACGGCCTGACAGGGGAGACTCACAGGCTCGTTCCGCGAGAAGCCGTATGTCAGAATCGCTGAAGGCTATTTGCGAGTATATATCGCAGAGAAGCGCAGGGGTTATTTTTTCAAAATCTTCTTCCAAAGCGGTAATGAATACGCCGCCGATGTCAGCGGCTCCGGGCGCAGTAAGTATGTGTCCGGAGCCTTGTGTGCAATATTGGCGCGGACGATGCGCGGTGCGTGAGATGAGGGCGACGATCCACCCGCCGGCCTGAGTGTAGCGGCAGAAAAGATTCATCCGCGGCTCTGCGTCGCCTTCAGGTATCGGTAATACATTATATATATGTGTAAAGAGGAAACAGCAGCCTTCTTCGGTAGCGGATTCAATGATGAATCCGTTTCTCATATATCCAGTAAGCAATGATATCTTCCCGTGAACGTTTTCAATAAAAGGCTCTCCTTTGAAGAGTGGTATTTCATTGTCAATCGGCATATACGAACCGGTGACGGCCTGAAAGTGCAGGTGGTCGGGAGCGGAGGCTCCGCACTGAGGCCCGTTGTAAAAGAGGGTGAAGTCGGATAGCTGCCGCGACGCCTTTAATAAGTCGGCAAAACGGGCGTAGATACGCTGCTCAACATGATGGCGCGAAGCGATGGTAAAATGCTCGGCGAAGATAGGGAAAGGGTTACAGAGCAAGAGATAGTCTTCGCCCATAGGCAATGCTTCCTGTTCAGGCGCCAGATTGGGAGGACAGAGGAAACAGCGCCGGTCGCGGACGGATTGCGCATCTGTTTTCGCGCCCGAAGATACGATGCGTGCAGGATTATACTGTACTTTGACAGTAAAGTCACCGACAAGAAGAACCTTTACCGCCACCTTTTCCAAAGCTTCGTAACCGGATTTGGCCGCAGACCATGAAATCCGTTGCCGCACCAACAGTCGGCGCGCATCTTGCGAATCGCTCCAGAGCGGCGGCGTCATACGGACGTATTCATCTTTATACGAGCTTCCAACTCCCAGGTGCGGAGATTATCCTTATAGGCATCGTACAGGTCCTTTTTGACAATATCCGGAGAAGCGTCGGAGTTGCCTTCCCACCGCCGGCAAAGATATAGGACGTCATAGATACGTCCGATCTTGTATTCGCGACTGATACGCAAGCCCGCAGCATAATCTTCACCATAGCTGGTATTGGGCAGCTTTATACGGCGAAGCAGCGGGGTGTAAAAAGCCCGTGGAGCGCCCAGTCCGTTTATCCGGAGAGCGTTGTTGTGTCCGTTCTCAGCCGTCCATTCCCGATGATCGATGACACCGGGAGGAAGGGTCTGCATATCGAAGTCGGTTAACCGGTAACTTCCTATCACCATCGCACATTGCTGACGGTAGAAAGCCTCCACTATTTTACGGATGCTATGTCTGTCGCTATACACATCGTCACTGTCAAGCTGGATGGCAAATCTTCCGCATGCAGGATGATGCAGTCCGACGTTCCAACAACCGCCTATTCCCATATCTTTACGGTCTGGCAGGATGTGGATCAGGCGTTCGTCCTCACGGCTCAAAGTGCGGACGGCCTCCGTAGTGCCATCCTCAGAGTGATTATCCACCAGGATAATGTTGAAGGGAAAGTCGGTCTCCTGCATCAGCGCCGAACGGACGGCGTCTGCTATGGTGCGTATACGGTTCCGAACGGGTATGATGACGGATGCCTCGACAGGGAACGCCTCTTCGCCAAAGTCAGGCGCCTTCACACGCGGAGGCAGGAAGCCTCCTATGCACCTGAGATGTTCGGTGCAGACCTGCTCCATCTCTATCTGCACCGCCCGGTTCTGTGGGTCTACGTAGTCAAATTGCGTACCGGTCGACGCTCCATTCCCCGTCTCCCTCCGAACATACAGGTATTCGCTGATATGCACGACAGGCCGCCACCGGGAGACGCTCAGCCGGAGGTCGTACAGGCCAGCGAAGTTATAGTCTGAGGTCATACCGGCGACGGCCTCCCTGAATGCTTCGGCATTGAATAAAAGGACAGGGCCGAAGTCGAAATCATCACGCAGACTGCCCTTGCGATAGTCTGTCAGCGGATGCGGCCTCTGCCGGCCGCCAATATCCTCATGACCGTCGGCATATACCATGCCGGCGGAGGTGTCTTCTGCTACTTCAAGCATACGTTCGAGGGCGAACATGCCGAGTTCGACAGGCGCGTATACCAGCAGGATATAGCCGGCGCCGACCTGAGAGGATATACTGCGCAGCAGTTCGCTACCATTCGGCCTGCCTGAACTGAGGTAAGTGACGTGTGTAACCAAACCCTCCGGCTTCAAGGCGCTGCCGGACATTCCTTTGTTCTCTCCCTCACGATGAAGGATGAAGCTGTGAATACTTTTCATACTGCTTTCCATTTATTGAGTTTGTGTGTATTATGTCACGAACGGCTTATCTGCAACCCTTTCACCGACAAGGCCATCTCTACCATGCGCGCATTGGGATGCAGGACGCTGCCGGCCAGGCGGCGGCGTACGTGAGCCGCCGCCTGGGGATCTTTGGCCACTATATAAAGATAGCCCCCACCGCCGGCTCCCGGCAGTCCGTACCCCAGGGCGTAATCTTTTATCAGCGATACGATGGCCTCTATGGCCGGACTGCCTGCGCCGGAGTCTATCTCTTTCTTCTGCTCCCATGTCTTCCCGTAAAGAAGTCCGTAGCGCCGGAAGTCTCCGAACTGGATAGCGTCATACATATCCAGAGCGTGAGCTTTCATGGCGGCAAGCAGGCTGAGGTGTTTGCCGCTGTTGAGGAACATCGAACGGACGATGCCGGTCAGTATGTCTTTGGCCGTGCGCGTGATGCCGGTGTAATACAGCAGATGGCAGGGCTGGTACTGCGGATCGGTAAACAGATGTTCTGGCAGGTAGCGCACCGAGGGGCTTTGATTGAAGCCCTCGCCTGTCTGCAAGAGCTTGAGCCCGTGCAGAACGCCTCCGTAAGGATCCTGCCAGCCTCCGCCGGTAGTTAGCAACTGCTCAAGGACGAGGGTGCGATCGGCCGCGCAACTACTGTCCCAGCCCAGTCCGCAGAAATCAGACAAGGCTCCCAGGACCGTGGCGGCGAGGATGGAGCTCGTCCCCAGTCCGGAACCGCGCGGGACGGCCGAGAGGAGCGTTATCTCTATCCCCGAACCGAACGCCCTTAGCTGTTCATCCAACGATGCGTACTTAGCCGTCGAGAAAGCAGGCATGAAGCCCGCCAGCGACAATGCCGCCTTGGGTATGGAAAAGGGCGAGCCTACCATGTCATAGTTCCCAAGCTCCTCCCATGTACCGACCTTCTCCACGGCGCCAAGATCAATGGAGCGCAACGTTACGGCATACTCCGCCGAAGGCTTGATGTAGACCTGAAGCGGAGGTTGCCCGTTTAGCTCTATTGCGACGTTCACCACGCTTCCTCCGGCATATAGGCAGTAAGGAGGCGTGTCAGTCCATCCTCCTGCCAGATCTATACGCACCGGACTGCGCCCCCATACTATCTGGTCGCTGTGCACACTAAGTCGCGGCGACACCTCGCGGTCTTTCATACCCTCTATCAGCCCCTGGCGAAGTAGTGCAAAGGCCCTTTTCTCCTCCACATCACCGCCCTTGTTGCTAAGGCGAGCCACCTCAGAGCGGAACATGCTGTCGTTTATTCGCTTTATCAGCGGCGTATCCTGAGGGAGGGGCGGAGGCAGGGGTATGCTCCCGACGGCAAACTCTCGGGCGGCGTCAGACAAGTCCAGTTGGTAAAAGACACTCCTGTCATGGTTGGCGGCCAGGGCTTCGAAGCTCTGCTTGCGGAACGCTTCGCGCCGGGCAGCCAGCCGGCGCAGGTTAGTATTCTGCAACAGTTCGGAGGCCGACATCTTCGCGCAAGACTCCCATACGGCCTTACCCTCCCGGCTCTCACAGTCGCTTATCATCCAGCGGAGGACTACCTCCAGCTTATCCACGCTTTCGCATACCGGGAACAGCGGCGCATCCTGAATATCACTGTACACGGGGAGGTTCAGCCCCCTCTCGCAAGCCCATTGCCGTAGAGGTTTCCCCATGAAATACGTACTGTCCAGAGAGGTCGAACCCCTGAACGTGTCTTCTATTCCATAGGGTCGGGCGGCAAAGGCCCCGTCCGCTACCGGAGCCACGTCTATGCACACGCCTTCGGGGAGCGTCAGCGACCAGTCATTCACGGGAATACCGGTCAGGATATGTTCGCTCGACAGATGCCAGCGCTCACCTATGTGACTGTTTTCTATCCACAGGTACGAGTTGCGCCCGGTCAGTTTAACGTCTACCATGGCGTTTTGCACAAACATGGCGGGATGTGGTTTCACGGCGCGATGCATTATAAGACGCTGGTCTCCTACTAGATTCTGTACCGCGAGCGAAGAAGATATAAGTTCGCGCCCGGTACCGTAATGATAAAACTCGCCCCCCGGCAACGGCAGTATGGCAACCGTGAGGTCACCTATCTCACTATCTCTCACCTGCGGGTTAGCCCCAAGGGATAGCCCGAAGCCGGCGTAAAGGTCGTAAGCCCCGCGTCTCCCTCCCCCTCCGCACCCGGATGGCGAACGCTTCATCATGCATCTCACTGCGTGGTCGCTTAGCAGCCATATACCCGTATCCATAAGGAACAGATGCGTGGACGAGAGCCTGCCAAGCTCTTCGGGCGAAGGTTTCTGAAGCATGAAGTCAAGTACGCCCGGGCGATCCCTCCGCGACAGGAATACCCCGTGCCTCGCCGCCAGGTGCGGGTCTGCCCACAACCCGTAACAGACCACGTCCGCCCCGGCCGGAATATCCTGAAGCGGCTCCGTGCGACGTATATACACATCTCCGCTGGCTATAAGCGTATGAAAAGACTCCGGGGCCCTGGTCAATATCTCTTCATACAGGGGCATTGCCAGGGAGAGCAGGTTTTGCGACAATCTCTGCCCCCTGGCCCATCTGAATACCGGGGCCGGAGCGAGCGCCTTACCGGTAGCGGCGTATGCCGGAAGGCGGCGGCTTTGTCCCCCGGCGTGCAGGATGATGCGCTTCTCCGCCTCCAACCACTTTTCCATAGTGAGACCGGGAGCTTCACTACGCTTACATTGCTCAAGCAGCCAGCGTGCACCGCCGGCGGAGCCTAACTGCCATCCGTCAGGGTCGGAGGCGTAGAACCATTCGCCCTCCGGCGCATGTTCTATATCGTGGAAACAAGTAACCATGCCAGATGGTAATGATAATAGCTTCTTCATGCTGGTAATAAAATTAGTACGCAAATATAGCAAATTCATGTGCGGACACGAGCCTGCCCTGCCCTCGTTTCCTCACTACCATACCAGCCGCCCCTCTCGCCTCCGTTGCCAGAGAACACGCCCCCGTTTTTTGTCATGCGCCTTTGATCAGGGCAGACGCATTTAAGAACCTGAGTCAGACGTAAGAAAAACCGGCATTGCTCTTTGCATAACCTGATGCGCCTCCGTAAAATGCGCCCGTGACGCTGTCCGGGTGAGGGTTTCCGGTGTGTGCTGACACCGCAGGCCTTAAATGTCGATAACCTGGTTCCTTGTGAAGTGACAACAAGGCTCATTGTGAGAATCTAATACAGTAGCGTGTGGGCTCCACACAGGGTGTATGGAATTCTCACACAGGGCGTGTGAACACTTAACACAGTAGTGTGTGAACACTTAACACGGGGCGTGTGAACGCTTAACAACCCTCGTGATAAGGGATTATAAGAGAAAGGAAACAGAATAAAAATAAACGTAAGTATGTGCTCGCATTATTGTGACTATCCGCCGGTAACAAACGGAATACTGACAGAAATTACCGGAGTATTAAATGCGTCTGCCCTGTCGCCTTTGATGCAGACATTCTCAAATCTCAATATAATATACTATTTTTGTGCTCAATGACTAAAAATTTAAGACGTTTATGCATATAGCTAATCCAATATACGATGTAGTCTTCAAATTTATGATAGAAGACAACCGGGTTGCAAAAGCTTTCCTTTCGGCCATTATCGGCGAGGAAGTACTGGAGCTTGATTTTGCCTCCCAGGAGCGTATCATACGCGTACAGCCCCCAAAGGACGCCGGCCGGGATGAAAGTACTGAAGGCTCAGGGATAAACCTGACGGTCTGCCGTTTTGACTTTTCGGCCCGCATCGCCACATCCGAAGGAGGCTGCAAGACTGTGTTGATAGAGTTGCAGAAAGCCAAACTGGCGTCCGACATCATGCGTTTCCGCCGTTATGTCGGTTTGCATTACCAGAATCCCGACAATTCGTATGGAGAAGGCGACAGCCGGAAGGCCCGCCAGATATACTGCATCTTCCTGCTGGGCTATGACATCGGTTTTCCCGGCAGTGTGGTTGTCAGTGTCAATTCGGTTATAAGGGACGTTACGACCGGCAAAGCGCTGAACGGCCCCAATGAGTTCACTGACAGTCTTCACCACCGTTCGTGGATAGTACAGACCGAGCAGTTAAAGTATCATCGCCGCACCGATCTGGAGAAGCTGCTGAGCATCTTCGACCAGGAAAACCGTACAAGGAACCACCACATCCTGAACGTAGACGAAGACGACTTTCCCGAAAAATACCGTCCCATCATCCGCCGCCTGCGTATGGCCTCCGAGAGCGAGGATATGCAGATAGAAATGGAGATGGAGGACGACTACCTGAAAGAACTCCAGGACAAGGAAAGAGCTATTGAGGAAAAGGACAAAACTATTGCTGAACAGGGTGAAACCATTGCTGAACAGGGTGAAACCATTTTGGAACAGGGAAAAGCTTTGAAAGAAAAGGATGAAGCTCTTGCGGAACAGGGTGAAACCATTTTGGAGCAGGGGAAAGCTATTGAAGAATTGAAGAAGCA
>JAISBL010000030.1 GCA_031266215.1 Tannerellaceae bacterium
TAACCGCCCGGTCTTATACGGGTGATCGGTTCGGTCGCGTACGACCGAACGCTTAGGTAGCATACGACCGAACACTTAGGTAGCATACGACCGAACACTTAGGTAGCATACGACCGAACACTTAGGTAGCATACGACCGAACACTTAGGTAGCATACGACCGAACGCTTAGGTAGCATACGACCGAACACTTAGGTAGCATACGACCGAACGCTTAGGTAGCATACGACCGAACGCTTAGGTCGCGTACGGGTGAACGGTTCGGTCTTATAAGGATGATCGGTTCAGTCGCATAAGGCAGAGCGGCTCTCTCCCGTAAGGCAGAACACTTCTGCCGCATACTTAAGAACATCTCTTAAGCGTACTTAAGAACATCTCTTAAGCGTACTTAAGAACATCTCTTAAGCGTACTTAAGAACATCTCTTAAGCATACTTAAGAACATCTCTTAAGCATACTTAAGAACATCTCTTAAGCGTACTTAAGAGCGCCTCTTAAATTATTAACGAGTCAGAGGGATTCTGCCGGGGCATTCCATGCGCCGCCGCCATCCCGGATAGGCCGTAGGCCTTAAAGTCTTAAAGATTGCACTACAAGAGGTAATAGCGGCAGTGTATAATATGCTTGTGCGCTGTCTTTTAGTGCGGCCCGACGCCGGAAGGCGTCTGAGGCGGATAACCTCAGGCCGTTCTGCCGGTTTTTGCCTGACAATAACGATTCGTCTGGGGGTTTGCCATGCTTCTGACCGATAACTCTTCCCGCTAAATGGTGTCGGACATACACTCTTTATTTGGAAAATCATCTTACTTTTGCAAAGTATTTATCAGATTAACTATTCTACTCAATATATTATGAGAATTTTGGAAATTGACTCAATTTCGCGCTTTGCCGGTGTATTTGAAGACATCCTTCACGAGGGAACTTCTTTAGGATTTACGATTATTAAGGCGGCAATTATTTTCCTCATAGGCCGGCTGATTATCAAATTGCTGAACAGGTTATTCAGACGATTACTGGATAAACGGGATATAGAGTTATCAGTTAGGTCTTTCCTTGTGAGCACCGTTAATGTATTGTTGGTTATCCTCCTGATAGTATCAATTATCGGGGCGTTAGGGATTGAAACTACTTCTTTCGCCGCCCTGCTGGCTTCGGCTGGAGTTGCTATCGGTATGGCGTTGAGCGGTAATCTCTCTAATTTTGCCGGAGGGCTGATTATCCTGCTTTTCAAACCCTTCAAAATAAACGATTACATAAGCGCACAAGGAACAGAAGGAACCGTAAAGGAAATACAGATATTTCACACAATACTCAATACGCCTGACAACAAGCTGGTTTATATCCCTAACGGTTCATTGAGCAGCGGAGTAGTGACTAACTACAACGTAGAATGTCGCCGCATTGAATGGGTCTTTTGCGTAGACTACGGCACAGATTACGCAAAAGTAAAAGCCGTCACAGAAGCGACATTAGCCGAAGACTCGCGTATCCAGGTCAGCCCGGCGCCCTTTATTGCTCTGAATGCCCTGGCAGACAGCAGTATCAATGTCATTGTGCGCGTATGGGTTAAAACCCCAGATTACTGGGATGTATACTACGACACCAATCAGGCTATCTACAAAGCCTATAATTTGCAAGGTATTAATTTCCCGTTCCCGCAACTGACCGTGCACCACGGGAATACCTGATTTTACTGAATGCTCTAAAAAAACAAAAAACAAAAAGAATTTTGACGTTTATTTATTGAACTATAAAAAAAATAGTATTTTTGCCCCTATTGAAAAACACGTAACAAAAAAAATATAAATTGTATGGAAGTCAAAAAAACTAAAAGAGCCGACTTGGAGGGTGGAAAAGCTCCGAGTTTTCTGATGGGCATAATCATCGGATGTGCTGTTTTATTTGTAGGATTCGAATGGGGAACACAGGACGTACAAGTGGTAGGAGATTCAGGCATTGCAGAAATCATCGCCGAAGAAGATATAGAAATAACGAGGCCGGAAGATGCGCCACCGCCACCGCCACCGCCGCCAGCCCCTGTTGCAACAGAAGTGCTGAATGTGGTTGAAGATAATGTAGAACTTGAACAGCAGGAAATTATAACAACTGAAGATACGCAAACGGCTGCACAGGTTCAGACCTATGTGGCGCCGGCCGCGGCTATTCAGGAAGAAGAAGAAGAATCTGCGCAGCAGATATTCACCATAGTAGAAGAAAATCCGGCTTTCCCCGGCGGAGAGGGCGAGTTGCTTAAATACTTGAGTAGCTCCATCAAATATCCTGTCATTGCCCAAGAAAACGGGATTCAGGGACGAGTAACATGCTCGTTTGTGGTCAACCGTGACGGTTCTGTTGTTGATGCCGAAGTTGTACGTGGCGTAGACCCATCTCTGGATAAAGAAGCGCTCCGTGTAATTGGTCTCATGCCTAAATGGTCGCCAGGCAAACAAAGAGGTAAGCCGGTGCGCGTGAGATTTATGATGCCTGTCACATTCAGATTACAGTAAAAATTAAATTTATTTGTATAAAAAAGGCTGCTGTTTATGCAGCTTTTTTTGTATAAACCAGCATCCTGCATAAAGACGATGTTTTCTTATAATGAGGTTTTACAAAGGGTAGAATATGAAATCTCCCAACTTCGTTTTAACAAATCGCCAAATAGTTTGTATGTTCCTATAGAATATATACTCTCGCTGGGTGGCAAACGCATTCGCCCTGCGCTTACGCTGGTTGCCTGTAACATATATAGTGATACTATTGAGCCCTCAATAGCGCCGGCGCTTTGTTTGGAAGTTTTCCATAATTTCACATTACTGCACGACGATCTGATGGACCAGGCCGATAAGCGCAGGAACAAATCTACCGTACACAAATTATGGGGAGAGAATACAGCTATTCTCTCAGGTGATGCCATGCTTATTGCCGCTTACCGGTTGATAGCAGACAGTAGTCCAATGCATTTAAAAGAGCTGCTCGACCTGTTTACGGCAACCGCTTTGGATATTTGCGGCGGACAGCAGTATGATATGGAATTCGAAGTTCGCACCGACGTGACCGAAGCAGAATACTTGAAAATGATTCACCTGAAAACAGCAATACTCATTGCCTGTAGTTTAAAAATGGGCGCTATAACCGGAGGTGCATCCAAGGAAGATGCCCGGCATTTATATCAATACGGCCTCTGCATAGGAATGGCTTTTCAACTGCAGGACGACCTGCTGGATGTGTATGGCGACACACATACTTTTGGAAAGAATATAGGAGGAGATATTCTATGTGACAAGAAAACATTTCTCCTGATACATGCTTTAACACATGCGTCGGCAGAGCAGAAAAGAGAAATGTACCAGTATCTCGAACAAAAAACATTAGATCCTTTGCGAAAGATAGAGACTTTCAGACGGATATATGACGAACTCGGTCTTAAAGAGATAACTCTGTCGAGAATAGAAGCATTTTATGATGAAGCATTGAGTAATCTCAAACAACTAAACGCTCCTGAAGAACGGCTGACAGTGTTGAAGGAAACCGGGAAAATCTTATTGCACCGTAAATCATAAACCTTATGGGAATCATAGACACACATTGTCATTTGTACCTGGAAGCATTCGACCCGGACAGGAAGAACGTGATTCGCTCGGCACAGACCGCCGGTGTAGAAGCTATCCTTTTACCCAATATTGACCTTTCGAGTATTGATCGAATGCATGAGTTATGCGACTCCTGTCCTGGCTTTGCCTATCCCATGATGGGACTTCATCCGACCAGTGTCGACGGAGGCTATACGGCTGTGCTCAAGAAGATGGAGGCTTTGCTGCAAACAAGAGATTACTGTGCCATTGGGGAAATCGGCATTGATTTGTATTGGGATAAAACCTGGCTGAAAGAACAGAAAGCAGCATTTGAAGAACAATTAATATGGAGCATCGATCTGGATTTGCCTGTTGTTATACATACAAGGGAAGCTTTTCCTGAAGTGCTCGACAGCATCCATAAGGTAGGAAAAGATAAGTTAAAAGGAGTTTTTCATAGTTTTTCAGGAAAAGAATCTTATATGAAAGAAATTCTACAACTGGGGAATTTCAAATTAGGAATAGGAGGTGTAGTTACATATAAAAACACCAAACTCCCGCAAACACTTGCCAATACAACCGCCGGGCAAATTGTATTAGAGACAGATGCTCCATTTCTTCCTCCGGTTCCATACAGAGGTAAAAGAAACGAACCCCTCTACATCATAGAAACTGCAGCGAAAATAGCCTCAGTTTATAATTTATCTTTTGATGAAATAGCGCATATTACCAAGAAAAACACGTATGAACTATTTAAAAAGATTTGCACGTGAAAAACATTTGCTATTATAATTTTTTTCGTATTTTGCGCTCGTTTTTGAAAGAGAGAAACATACCTTTTGGAGAGATGCTCGAGTGGTTGAAGAGGCACGCCTGGAAAGCGTGTATACGCCTAAAGCGTATCGCGGGTTCGAATCCCGCTTTCTCCGCAGTTTTTACCGGAATATAAATAAAAACAACAATAGAAAAGAAAATTATTAATCTTTAAAATTAGACACACGATGAAAAAGTTATTTGCTAAAGCATTCTTGGGTTTGTGCGCCCTTGGAACATCTACTCTCCTTTTTGCACAGGAAGCCACAGAACAAGTGATTGAAAGTGGCGTGCATCATCAATTGAAAATCAAGTTTATAGAAGGTAGTGCCAGTTTCATGGGAGCTATCGCTATTATATTGATTTTAGGGTTGGGATTCTGTTTGGAGAGAGTTATTTACCTGAATCTGGCTGAAATAAACCCGAACAAACTATTGAAGGGAATTGAAGATGCTCTTGACAAGGGGAATGTAGAAGAAGCTAAAGCAATCGCACGCGACACCAGAGGACCTATAGCTTCTATTTTGTATCAGGGACTTCTGAGAGTAGACCAGGGTGTTGATATTGTTGAAAAATCTGTAATTTCATATGGCGGCGTGCAGAGTGGGTTGTTGGAAAAGAATCTTTCCTGGATCACCTTGTTTATCGCGATCGCCCCGTCCGTAGGATTTATGGGTACGGTTATCGGGATGATCATGGCCTTCGACAATATAGAAAGAGTAGGAGATATCAGTCCGACGGTTGTAGCCGGTGGTATGAAAGTGGCCTTGATTACTACTGTCGCCGGTTTGGTGGTTGCTCTGGTTTTGCAAGTATTTTACAATTATCTGCTGAGTAAACTGGAAGCTATCCTGAATCAAATGGAAGACGCATCTATCTCTTTGATTGATATGGTGCTGAAATACAATTATAAATACAACAAATAATTGAATCATGGCTGTTACTAAAATAAGAAAATTTTCCAGTTGGGTATTGGTAGCATGTACCATTATCATGCTGGTAGTCGTAGTACTATTCTTTTTTGGGGGGGACAATGAGCCTTACAACGGACAGTGGAATCCCAAATATACCGATGCGCTACTATACTGGACGTATGGCCTGTTTGGCATGACGCTTGTAGCCATCCTTTGCTTTGTAATTCTTCAATTTGCCAATAATTTTAAAGTTGACGCAAAGAAAGCTATTTTCGGTTTAGGTGTCATCGTCTTGTTTGCCATCATGTTTCTGGTAACGTATTCTATTGGAGATGGCGCGCCTATGCAGACTTTAAATAAGCCGGACCTGGAAGCCTATAATACACCTTTCTGGCTGAAATTGACAGATATGTTCCTTTTCTCAATATATATCATGGGTATTTTGACAATTATAGGAGTAATCGTGGGTAGCGTTAAGAGAATTTTGGAGAAGTAAATTTATAAACAAAGTTATGGCAAAAAAGAAGAGAACAGTGCCGCAGGTGAACTCTACCTCAACGGCCGATATTGCTTTTATGATGCTTCTGTTCTTCCTATTGACCTCGTCAATGGATACAGACAGAGGGTTGCCACGGCGACTGCCGCCGCCTGTCCCGAAAGACCAGAAAAACCTGGATGTGGATATCAAGAAGAGAAATATCCTCGTGGTACTCATAAACAGTACGAACCAAATACTCTGCGGAGACACCTATATTCAATTAAACCAGTTGAAAGACAGAGTTAAAGAGTTTGTTGAAAATCCAACAAACAATGAACATATGCCTGAACTGATTGAGGTAGACGTTCCTTATTTTGGAGTCCGGAAGGTGTCGAAAAATCACGTTATCTCCCTGCAAAACAATCGTGATACTTCTTATCAGGCTTATATTGACGTGCAGAATGAGATTGCCGCAGCGTATAACGAATTGAGAGATGATATTTCCCTGCAAAAGTTCGGACGGAAATTTGCAGACCTGGATGAAGAACAACAAAAGGCCGTTCAGACAATCTATCCGCAAAAGATATCTGAAGCCGAGCCTAAAAATTATGGAGGAGTTAAGTAATGGGAAAGTTTGGCGGTGGAGGAAAACGCGAAGTGCCCCAGCCAAGTATGGCTTCTTTGTCTGACCTTGTGTTTACTTTCCTGTTCTTCGTTATGATGGTAACATCTATGCGTGAAGTAACACTGAAAGTGACCTTCAGGGCTCCGCAGGCAACCGAGTTGCAGAAATTAGAGAAAAAATCTCTTATTACGTTTATATACGTAGGTGAACCTACGCAGGAGTTTAGAGCCAAGATGGGTTCTACGACGCGTGTACAATTGAATGATGCTTTTGCTGAAATATCGGAAATTCAGGATTACATCGCACAGGAAAAGTCGAGTATGAAAGAAGAAGACCAACCATTCATGACCGTATCCATAAAAGCGGACAGGGAAACGAAAATGGGAATCATTTCCGACATAAAACAGTCGCTGCGTGAAGCATATGCACTTAAAATCAGCTACTCTGCACTAGGCAGGACTGGCAGATAGCATTGCTGCGCGCTACGCATAGAGAAACAGAGGCCGGCGGAACTTGATTTCGCCGGCCTCTATGTTTGTCTGTCCACCTCCCCTGCTTATTAAAAACGTAGCCATAAAAAAACATTTCAGGCTGTAATGGCGTGCATAAATTCGTGTATCTTTGCTACTTGACAGAGTTTATTGGAAATGACTAAAGAAGGAGAGCTTATCCGGTTTATCGATGTGGAGGAAGTCCTTCGGGAGAAAGCCCCCGGGCTTGCCTCGAGACTGCCCCGTTTTGTGATAAACTACTTAATCCATATAATTCACCAGGAAGAGGTGAATAGTGTTTTGAATCGCTACCGTGACAAAGATGGGGTGGATTTTATGGCGGCACTTATCCATTATTTTGATATAACACTGAGCCTGACCGGCGAAGAAAATATCCGCCGGGAAGGACGTTATATATATGCCTCTAATCATCCGCTGGGAGGTCTTGACGGGGTTTGTCTGGCTTATGTGCTCGGAAATTATTATAACGACGGTATCCGCTACCTGGTTAATGACATACTTCTTTTTATTCCAAACCTGCGCTCTATATTCGTTCCGATCAATAAACACGGGAACCAGAAGAAACATACGGCTTTACTCACTGATGAAGCCTACGCTTCCGACAAGCAGATACTTACCTTCCCAGCCGGTCTTTGTTCGCGCAGGATAAAGGGGAGGATCGCTGATCCTGCCTGGAAAAAGTCATTTATTCAAAAGGCAATAGAATACCATAGAGACGTTGTTCCGGTTTATTTTGAAGGAAGGAATTCAAATTTTTTCTACCGTCTGGCTAATTTGAGGAAGAAGCTGGGGATAAAGGCCAATCTGGAAATGCTTTACCTGTCGGATGAGCTGTTCAAGAGCAAACATGCCTCTTTTCATATATATTTTGGCAAACCAATAGCCTGGCAAACATTCGATAAAAGCAAGACGCCGGCGGAATGGGGAGAATGGGTAAGAGCAAAGGTTTACAACCTGAAAAACAACTGATATACGAAATTTATTAACTGCCTCTGTCTTATGCACAATCAAGATATTATCAATCCCATTGACCGCTCGCTGCTGGAAGCGGAACTAATCCCGGATAAACTTTTACGCAGAACAAACAAATCAAATAATGAGATATACATAACAACGGCGCACGACTCACCCTGGGTTATGAAAGAGATTGGGCGGCTGAGGGAGATTGCTTTCCGGTATTACGGGGGCGGGACAAACAAACCTGTGGACATAGACGAATTTGACACTATGGAAGGCGCCTACAAGCAACTGATCGTTTGGAACCCGGAGGAAAAGCAGATACTGGGAGGCTACCGCTTCCTGTGCGGCTCTGACGTAAGGTTCGATGCCGGCGGGCGGCCGATGCTCGCCACCTCGCACCTGTTTGATTTTTCGAAAGAATTCATTGATAATTACCTGCCATACACAGTAGAACTGGGGCGTTCGTTTGTGACGCTGGAGTTTCAGATGACCAGAGAAGGCTCTGCCAAAGGACTGTTTGTACTTGACAACCTGTGGGACGGTCTGGGCGCTTTGTCGGTTGTCGATCCTACGCTGCAATATTTCTTCGGCAAGGTGACGATGTATAACACCTACAACCCGAAGGCACGCGACATGATACTCTATTTCCTGTCAAAGCACTTCCCCGACCCCGATAAGCTGATAACGCCGATCTGCCCGCTACGGACCAATCCGGATATAACCCGGATGGAGGCCCTTTTCCACTCCGACAACTTCAGGGAAAACTATAAGACGCTTAACCAGGAAGTACGCAGGTTTGACATCAACGTCCCGCCCTTAGTCAATGCCTACATGAGCCTGTCGCCGAAGATGCGGAGCTTCGGCACAGCTATCAACCATGGGTTCGGAGAGGTTGAAGAGACCGGTATCCTGATAGCCATCAGTGAAATACTGGAAGAGAAGAAACAACGGCATATAGAGACCTACCTGATGGAAGAATACCCTTCGCAGCCATTGCTGAAGGGTAACGGCAACGGCGCATAGCATTGGAAACAAGATAACAAGAATGGAGACCGGGAACCATTTCAAAAACGGGGCAAACCTGCAAGGCCACACGTGCAGGGGAAATAAATTTAATACAAATGAAAAAAAGAGTTGTGATTTTCCTATTCCTGACCGCTGTTTTGACCGGCATTCCCGCCAGGAGTCAAACAAGCCAAAGTCTGATCGCCCCCGGAGCCAGGGTTGAGAAGCTGTCCGAAGGATTCAGCTTTACCGAAGGCCCTGCCGTAGACAGCCGGGGCAATGTTTACTTTACCGACCAGCCCAACGACCGTATCTATATGTGGTCCATCGATGGCAAACTCTCTACTTTTCTGGAGAACACAGGACGCGCCAATGGGCTTTACTTCGACAGGCAGGGCCGACTGCTCTCATGTTCCGACCTGGACAATGAGATATGGAGCTTCGGAATGGACGGGAAGCATACGGTTATAGTCACCGACTTCGAGGGCAGGAAGCTCAACGGCCCCAACGATCTGTGGGTGCACCCTGACGGAAGCATCTATTTTACCGATCCGCTTTACAAGAGGCGCTACTGGTCGCGCGACCCTGAGATGCAACAGAAGGGACAATACCTCTATTACGTCAAACCCGGAGGCAGGGAGCCCCAACTGATAGACACCGACTTTCAACAACCTAACGGCATCATCGGTTCCCCCGACGGCAGGCTGCTGTACGTGGCGGATATAGGAGCGCAAAAGACGTACGTATACAACATTCAGCCCGACGGCTCGCTTAGCGGCAAAAAGCTGTTCGCCACAATGGGTTCCGACGGCATAACGATGGACGAGAAAGGTAACATCTACCTGACGGGGCGTGGCGTGACAATCTTCAACCCTTCAGGTGAGCAGATAGAACAAATCCCAGTGGAAGCCGGATGGACGGCCAACGTATGCTTCGGAGGCCAGGACATGCAAACCCTCTTCATCACCGCATCGCAGTATCTCTACAGCGTGCGCATGAACGTAAAAGGTATCAGGTAACGCGCTATTCCTCATACAGAGAATCAATAAGCGAAGCATATTTTTCAAGGATAAAAGGGCGGCGGAGTTTGAGCGTATCGGTCAGCTCCCCGCCTTCTATACTGAAGGGAGAAGACAGGAGGGCAAACCGCTTGATCTTCTCGTAAGAAGCCAAATCTTTCTGTCGTTCCTCAACGTGCGCCTCCATCAGCCGCACAATCTCAGGAAGCCTTATCAAATCTTCATCGCCGGAGTACGCCATACCCTTGCCGGAAGCATACTGGCGAAGCGCCTCAAAGTCAGGCACTATGAGCGCGCCCACGAACTTGCGCCCGTCTCCCGTGACCGCCACCTGTGCTATTAACCGGTCGTTACCCATCAACATCTCTATGGCCTGGGGAGCGATGTACTTACCGTTCGATGTCTTATACAGATCCTTGATACGCTCGGTAAAGTAAAGCACGTCACCCTCCAGCCGCCCGGCGTCACCGGTACGGAAAAAGCCATCGGACGTAAACGCCACAGCATTCTCCTCCGGCCGCTTGTAATAACCCGGCGTCACGGTCTTGCCCCTTACCAGTATCTCGCTCTGGTTATCCTCGTCTATCCTAACCTCAAGACCAGGCATGACCACACCAATGGAGCCTATCGTAAAACTCTCCTGGGGGCAAAAGGATACGGTAGCCGTCGTCTCACTCAGTCCGTAACCATAGACCAGTGGAATGTTTACCGAGTGCAGGAACACGTTCACCTCATCCGAAAGAGGCGCCCCGGCTACAGGGAAAAGTACTCCCTGCTCAATACCCAGCGCCTTCTTAAGCATCGCATAAATAGTCCTGTTATAAAAACCAAACTTAACTCTCAGCCAAAACGGCGGCCTCAGCCCCCTGCTCCTGTACTCCATATTACAGACCCGCCCCGTCTCCACGGCATCCCATGCAATACTCCTGACGGCCGTCGGCATGTCATGTATCTTATCATGCACCCCGGCGTAGACCTTTTCCCAGAACCGCGGCACGTTGCACATCATCGTAGGGCGCACCTCACGCAGCGACTGCTGTATCATCCTGGGATCACGGTTGATAGCCACCGTCACACCGCAGCACAGGCACAGGTACGTCCATGCCTTCTCAAAGATATGCGTCAGGGGCAGGAAGCACATAGAAGTCTGCCGGTCGGTTATAACCGGCAGCCGTACCCTGTGTATACGCATAGCCTCCATAAAGTTACTGTGCAGCAGGACGACGCCCTTGGGGCATCCCGTCGTCCCCGAAGTATAGATAATCGCAGCCTTGTCGTCAGGCGTCGCCGCCTTCATTCGCACCTTCACCTTCGTCTCCGCATGCGCGTTATCGCCAAGGTGGACAAAGTCATCAAAGTAAACCGAGGTCTTATCCTCCGGATTCAGCCTGACTTTTGGGTCAAAAACAATTAGCCGCTTCAGCGCCGGCGAGCCGCGCTGAACGATAAAAGCATTGTTGTATTGCAACTGCTCGCCCACGAAGAGGGTCGATATCCCGGCATCATTAATAATATACTCCACCTGCGCAGGCGAACTGGTGGCATACATCGGCACCGGCACCGCCCGGTTGGCAAAGGCGGCAAAATCAGTCACCAGGCATTGGGGCATATTCTGCGAATACAGTCCGATATTCTCATGCTCAGCCACCCCGAACTCCGCCATCGCCTTAGCCGCAAGCATAACCAGGCTGGATAATTCGCGCCACGACAACTTTTCCCATCTCCCCGTCTCTTTGCTGCGGCTTTTCAGCGCCACTCTCGTTTCATAAACGTCTGCCTGCCGGTGTATCAGCTCAGCGAAATGTATGTTTTCCATCTATGTGTCATTAAATTATTTCTGACGGCAAATGTAGACATTCCCACCCGCATGCACAACCAGGTGATGAGCCGACGCCCATAAACGGAACCTCTGAATATCCGTAATATGACATAAGGTACACAGCATACTCCCGATCGTTCAGCCTGGGGTATTCTCGTGTGCCCGGCAAACTCGTCATCGGACTACCACCAGTGAATGGAACGCCCGCTCCATAGTGAGTGGAATGAGTGTTCCGTCGTCAGTGAAGCGAATGGGCATTCGCCAGTAACGCGAAAGGGCGTTTGCGAGTAGACGGCAGGATTCAGGGCTGCCTGTATTACGCAAGTAGAAGATACAGTGTGCCCGGTGGCGAAGACGATACCGGTAATCAATATTGACCTGACGGTGATAAGGTACGTAAGCGTGAGGTTCTTTGAGCGATTGAGCGAGAGAGGACGACGCCGTCCGGAAGGTAGTCAGGTGTGTAGCAAGCACTGGCTACAGTGCGGAGCAAACGCTTGCACCGGTATGGAGCTAATGCTTGCACCGATGTGTAGCAAACGCTTGCACCGGTGTGGAGCAAACGCTTGCACCGGTGTGGAGCAAACGCTTGCACCGGTATGGAGCAAACACTTGCACCGGTATGGAGCAAACGCTTGCACCGGTATGGAGCAAACGCTTGCACCGGTATGGAGCTAATGCTTGCACCGGTGTGTAGCAAGCACTTGCACCTGTGTGTAGCAAGCGCTTGCACCAGTGTGTAGCAAGCGCTTGCACCAGTGTGTAGCAAGTGCTTGCACCAGTGTGTAGCAAGTGCTTGCACCGGTATGGAGCTAATGCTTGCACCGGTGTGTAGCAAACGCTTGCACCGATATGTAGCAAGCGCTTGCACCAGTGTGTAGCAAGTGCTTGCACCAGTGTGTAGCAAGCGCTTGCACCAGTGTGTAGCAAGCGCTTGCACCAGTGTGTAGCAAGCGCTTGCACCAGTATGTAGCAAGCGCTTGCAACGATGTGTAGCAAGCGCTTGCTACGAACGATGAGTGGCGGGAAGCGTATGCGACGGCAGGCGCTTGTTGTGGTGCGGAGCCTTTGCCGGTGCGCACCTGCGGCTATTCAAGGAACAGCTCTATCACAGGAACTTCGACGTCGGGACAGTTGACGGGGAGGTCGAGGATGACGTCGCCCGCGGCGGAGTTCTCCGTCGTATGACTGCCCGGTGTGGTATTGGTGCTGTATTTGATCTCTGAAGCGTCGTTCAGCAACTGGGCGTATTTGAACCTGCCTTCGTAGCCGGGCAGGTGGAGGGATTTGAAGGGCCATTCCAACACATGGATATACAGGCGCTTCTTCTCAGCGTTGTAAGTAAGCAGGCAGTTTTGCGGAGCGGCAAACTCCTGCGGAGCTTCTGTACAGCCGTATATCGAACGGTCGTGAAACCTCATCCACCGGGCCAGCCCTTCCAGCCTCTCAACGGCGCGACCGTCAAAAACGCCGCGCGCCGTAGGCCCTGCGTTGAGCAGCAGGTTGCCGCCCTTACTCACGGTCTCGACCAGCATGACGACCAACTGCCTGACGCTTTTCCACGAATACTCATCGCGATGATACCCCCACGAGCCTGAGAACGTCTGGCAGGTCTCCCAGGGCACGCGCCGGCCCCTCACCGTGGGCCATTCACGGGGCATGAACTGTTCGGGAGTGACAAAGTCCCAGCCCCAGTCGGTATGGTCGAGGTCGAGGCGGTTGTCTACTATCACCTGCGGCTGGAGCGAACGTATAAGCCGGAGCAACTCCTCAGACCGCCACTCCTGATGCCCCTTCCCGTTCTCGCCGGGATAAGAGAAGTCGAGGAACAGCTCATCTATTGCGCCGAAGCGTGTGAGCAGTTCGGTCAACTGCGCTTTCATGTAGCTGCGATACCGCTCCATGCTCCGCCCGGCGTTGGCGGCCTTTACCGCCTCCGGGTCATTTGTCCAGGCAGGATGCATCCGGTCTATGGGGAAGTCGGGGTGGTGCCAGTCTATCAGCGAGTAATAAAAACCTATGCGTATACCCTCGGCCCGGAAGGCCTCCACCAGCGGGGCGATCAGGTCTTTACCGCATGGCGTGTTCGTCGACTTGTAGTCGGTCACGTCAGAGTCCCAGAGGCAAAACCCGTCATGATGTTTCGTTGTCACCACCACGTACTTCATCCCCGCCGCACGCGCCTGGGCGGCCCACTGGCGCGGGTTGTAGAGGTCGGGGTCAAAACGCTCGAAATACTTTTGGTAGTCCTCGTCCGCTATCTTCTCATTACGTTTCACCCACTCGTGCCGTGCCGGCATGGCATATATGCCCCAGTGGATGAACATCCCGAAGCGGTCATGCGTCCACCACGCCATCCGCTCCTGTTTCTTCTCCGGAGCCTCAACGGCCCATGCCGGAGTCTCACCGGCGCCTGCAGTACGCGCCTGCGGCGCAACCGTCATGCAGGCTACTGCAGCCATGCATCCGGCAATAAATAATCTTCTGATCATAATACATGTATGTTTAAATGGTTCATAATAATAAACTACCCGGTTACGCCCCGGCAACCGGGACAAATATCACCAATTTTTACGGCAAAGGCAAAAGCGGCGTCGCGGGCGCGTTACAGAGGCATTCCCATACGCCTGTGTGACGGCTTTCAGGCTGCGATGATGACGGGGCCGGCCGATGACGCTTAAAGCAATAAGAACGTAGAAGATACGTTATAGTTATACTTTTCCCCGAAACATGCACCATGATGAAGATCAGATATGCTATTTACACCCTTACGGCTGTTTGCCTCCTGACCGCCTGCAAGACGGCCAGGCTGAGCGACGCCGAGGCTAAACAACAGATAGGCGAATACTACGAAGCCGCCGCCATATATCGTAAGGTTTATGCAAAGATCAGCCCCCAGGACCGTTTCCTCAGAGGATACGTGGCCTTCCGCATGGGCGAGTGCAACCGTCTGGCCAACAACACGCCCCGCGCCGTGAGCGCCTACCTTAACGCCCTGAGGTACCAGTACGCCGACAGCTCGGTGAGCCTCCGTCTCGGACTGATGCAGCAGAAGCAGGGAGCCTACGCCGAGGCCATCAAAAACTATAAGGCATACCTCGAAACAGACCCCTCCAGCGTATGGGCGATGAACGGGATCAAAGGCTCCGAGATGGCCCAGCAATGGCGCCGCGAACCTGCCAGGTACCGCGTGACGAGGATGGACAGGTTCAACTCCGGGCGGTCTGAGTTCAGCCCCATGCTATACGGGGCCGGATACGACCAACTGTACTTCGCCTCCTCCCGCACAAAAGATAAGGCGGCTAAGACGAACCCTATCACCGGGCAGGCCAACAATAACTTCTTCCTCGTAAAGCAGGACGAGGCCGGCAACTGGCTGGCGCCCGAAGAGATAGAAGACGAGGTGAACACCGGCTTTGACGAAGGGACGCCCTCGTTCACCGCCGACGGCAGTACGATGTACTACACCTACTGCGCCGAAGACCCTGAAGGCTCCCGGACGTCTGAGATATACGTCTCCGCACGCGCCAACGCCCGGTGGGGCAAAGGCTCGCGCGTGGCGATAGTAAGGGACTCG
The DNA here is from genome assembly GCA_031266215.1 of Tannerellaceae bacterium. Classification (GTDB taxonomy): domain Bacteria; phylum Bacteroidota; class Bacteroidia; order Bacteroidales; family Tannerellaceae; genus DFXE01. Next base: position 15,293 of record JAISBL010000030.1, read on the forward strand.
GTCACCGCCCTCGGACATCCTTCGGTGTCGCCCGACGGCAAATACCTCTACTTCGTATCAGACGCCTCCGGCTATGGAGGCAAAGACATCTTCAGGGCGAGGAGGACGGGCGCCGACTTCGGGCCGATGGAGAACCTCGGCCCCATGATCAATACGCCCGGCGACGAGGTGTTCCCTTACGCCCGCGATTCCGTCACGCTGTACTTCGCCTCCAACGGACACCCCGGTATGGGAGGGCTTGACATCTTCAGGGCCACGCTTGACAGCGCCGGGACGTGGCAGGTGGAGAACATGAAATACCCCGTCAACTCGCCGTCGGACGACTTCGGTATCACCTTCGCCGGAAGCCGCGAAAAGGGCTTCTTCAGCTCCAACCGTAATGACCTGAAGGGAAGCGATCACCTGTACAGCTTCGAACTGCCCGCCATAACGGTAGTTATAGAAGGCATAGTGTCCGACGCAGACGAGTACCCGGTAGAAGAGGCAACCATACGCATAGTAGGCCGCGACGGGCTGAACGAGAAGGTGCAGGCCCGCCGCGACGGCTCTTACCGCGTAGAACTGGAGCGCGACGTGAGCTACGTCATGATGGCCAGCGCACGCGGCTACCTCAACCAGAACTTCGAGCTGCATACCGGTCCGGAGGAGAAGAGCGAGACTTACCTGGTAGATTTCTTCCTCTCGCCGGTGTATACGCCGGTGGTTGTCGAAAACATATTCTACGCCTTCGACAGCGCCGTACTGCGCCCCGAATCCAAAGAGGCCCTGGACGAACTTATACGTATGCTGAATGATAATCCTAACGTCGCTATCGAACTTGGCGCTCATACAGACCGTATGGGTACGGAGGTCTACAACGAAGGACTGGCGCAACGCCGGGCGCAGTCGGTAGTGGACTACCTTATCGCCGGAGGCATCGACCCCGGACGGCTCGAAGCCAGGGGCTACGGCAAAAGCGTCCCGAAGGCGATAAGCAAAAAGATGGCCGGCGAGTGGGATTTCCTGACTGAAGGCGACGTCCTGACCGAGGAATTCGTCACCGCCCTCACCCCGGCCCAGCAGGCGACGGCCGACGCCATCAACCGCCGCACCGAGTTCAGGGTGCTGCGCACCAATTACAATCTTTACTGACCGCAGCAGGTAATAGGGTAGGGGAGTAGCGCATAAAACGGCCGGCAGTGTCTCAACTGCCGGCCGTTATGCATCAAAGCGGGATAACCTGAACAATTCAAAGTAAATCGAATTACAAAATAAGCAGGCCCGCCGTAAAGCCGTAATACCGCCCTGAGGGTATAATTAACCTCTACCGGCCGAGGGTAGAGAACCTGTAGATACAACGGCTACTGTAAGTCTCGCCCGGGCGCAGGACTACGCCGGGGAAGTCTTCCTTGTTGGGGCTGTCGGGGTAATGCTGCGTCTCGAGGCAGAAAGCCCCCCGGCGCGGATAGGTCACGCCTCCCTTGCCCAGGTCTCTGCCTGACATGGAGTTGCTGGTGTACAACTGTATTCCGGGTTCAACGGTATACACATCCAGCACTATTCCGCTCTGCTCCGAAACGACCTGCGCGGCAGGTACGCTCAGGTCGCCTGCGGTGTTCAAAACCCAGTTATGGTCGTATCCGCCCCCCCTCTGAAGCTGGTCGAACGGCTCGTCGATGTGCAGGCCGACGGGAGTAAGCGTCCGCAGGTCCATCGGCGTGCCCTCAACCGGCGCGATAAGTCCGGTAGGGATGAGCGTCTCGTCCACCGGCGTGTAAGCGTCGGCATTGATCCGGATAAGATGGTCGTCGGTCACCTGCGACCCGGGAACGCCGGAGAGGTTGAAATAACTGTGGTGCGTAAGGTTAACGACCGTCGGCTTGCTGGTACCCGCCTCGTAGGCAATGTCCATAGCGTTATCGTCGGTCAGGGTGTAAGTCACCTTTACGCCCAGGTCGCCGGGGAATCCGGCCTCATTGTCGGGCGACAAATAAGACAGCTCCACGGTCTGCCCGTCTATCCGGCGGGCGTCCCATACACGTGTGTCGAACCCTCCGGGCCCGCCGTGCAGGTTATGGCCGTTATTGTTGGGAGTAAGGGCGTACTCCACACCGTCGATGGTGAATTTTGCATTGGCGATACGGTTACCATACCGTCCTATCAGAGCGCCGAAGTTGCCCGGCGACGCCAGATAATCGGCTATCCTGTCATAGCCCAGCACCACATCCGTCAGTTTGCCGTCCTTATCGGGCGCCATCATAGAAACCCAGCGTCCGCCGTAGTTAGTAACAGTAGCTTCCAGACCGTTTTTATTGGTCAGGACATAGAGGGCGACAGGTTTACCCTCCACCACAGTCTCGAAGTCAGACGCCCTCAGTCCCGACAGCGTCACTTCCTCTTTCTTTTCGCCGCACGACAGTAGCAGACCCACCGTCAGCATGGCAATACATAAGTCTTTCATATTCCATCAAGTTTAGATTGTTGTAAAACGCATCAAATTTAATGTTTAAAACGAATACTTCCCTTATCCTGTCCGCCTCGTTACCGCGCAAACCGGATGCCCAGGCAACACTGGCCGTTCTGCCGGGCCATGCCATGCGACGCCATGATACATGGAAGGCCTATTCACCGGACATTACGCCGCCGCCATAACGGTAAGGCCGGAGACCTTAAATGTGAGTAACCGGCAAGCCGGAGGGTTTTACCTGGGATTCACATTAAGGCCCTGAGGACTTAAAGTCTTAAAGTCTTTAAGACTGCACGACAAGAGGCAATGGCGACAGTGTATAACATGCCTGTGCACTGTCTTTTGGTGTGGGCCGACGCCGGAAGGCGTCTGAGACGGGTAACTTTGGGCAAGCCGGAGGCGCAGCCCGGAGTACGTCATCTCCCATACGAAAGAACTGAGTAGCAGTTTAACTCTCCCGTCATCTTTACGGACGAAAACCTCCGCCGGTTCACAAAGATGGCGATACGGCGGGCCTACAATACGCTGGTGAGACACATATCATCGAAAGTGTGTTCACATATCATCGAAAGTGTGTTCACATCTCATCGAAATGTGGCCACATATCATCGAAATGTGACCACATCTCATCGAAAAGTGTTCACATCTCATCGAAATGTGACCACATCTCATCGGAAAGTGACCACATCTCATCGGAAAGTGTTCACATCTCATCGAAATGTGGCCACATCTCGTCGAAATGTGCTCACATATCGTCGAAAGTTGGCCACATTTTTGGGGAGTGTCCAAAATTTTGTGTAAACGTTGAATTGTGTCAGAGTTTTGTTTTCATCTAAATTATGATCCTGTCTTCAAATATAGCCATAAATTGATTCATTATCATAGCCCAGTTTTT
>JAISBL010000056.1 GCA_031266215.1 Tannerellaceae bacterium
CACGTGGGACAGGTTTTATCCCACATGGGATAGATTTCATTTGACGTGTTATGGATTTCATCTCATGTGGGACAGGTTTCATCTCATGCGGGACAGGTTTCATTTGACGTGTTATGAATCTCATCTCACGTGGGACAGGTTTTATCCCACATGGGATAGGTTTCATTTGACGTTGGATGGATTTCATCTCATGTGGGATAGATTTTATCTCATGTGCGGCGGATTTCATTTTTCATGAAGCGGGTTTTATCCGGCGATTGTTTCATTATTGTCCGCTAAAAACATAATCAGCCCTTTTAGCGATAACTTTGTACCTGCGAACAAGAAAAGCATCACATGAGTAGAATTATATATTTTACCGGACAGCCTCTTTATCCCGGAGCCGGCTAATATGCTTACTTTTCAGAATAAAACCTATTCCAGCCTGAAATCAGGCGGCGAAAGGTATTCATTTGTTTGTTTTTGGTTTTAGCGGACAGTAATAATATTTTGTATTTTTGCGACCGGATGAAAAAAAGGTCTATATATAGAGCGATAGGTGTATGGATGGCAGGTCTGCTTGCACCGTTCGCTATGCAGGCTCAGTTCCTGGATTACGGTACAGACCCCTCCCGCCTGAAATGGAATAAAGCTACACTGGAACACTACACGCTGATCTATCCCAAAGGACTTGACTCGATGGCATACCGATACGCCCTGTATCTGGAGAATGCCTGGCCGCATATAAAGAAGACGATAGGGACGCCTGTCAAAGCCTCCTTCCCAGTCGTGCTGCACCCGGCTGACATGTCGTCAAACGGAATGGTGTCATGGTCGCCCAGGCGTATGGAACTGCTCACAACGCCATCTTTCACCCAGCAGGCCGAGCGATGGGACAAGCATCTGGTAGTGCACGAATCGCGGCACGTAATACAGACCGGAAAGTTGATGACAGGCGTTTTCCGCCCGTTTTATTACCTGCTGGGAGAGCAGACCGCCGGCATCTCTTCCTTTTTTGTCCCCCGGTGGTTCTTCGAGGGCGACGCCGTCGGTATCGAAACGGCCATGTCTGACGCCGGGCGGGGGCGGCTGCCGGAGTTCCAGATGATCTACAAGGCGCAAATGTTCTCCGACACTCCGTTCTACTCCTTCGACAAATGGTACTTAGGATCGTATAAAGACGAGACGGGCAACTTCTACGCCCTGGGTTACAACCTCACATCCTTCGCACGGCACACATATGGGGCGGATATATGGGATAAGACTACAAGCCGTTACGTGAGCCATCCCGTTTCATTCCCACCCTTCTCCAATGCTTTCAGACACCACACAGGCATTGGCTTCGACCGGCTTTTCAAAGAGACATTCGACTTCCTGCATGATGAATGGGAGAGCCGCGACACCAGTTATGCCGCGCCTACCTATCACACCCCCGAAACCAGGCGATACACATCTTACAGGTATCCACAGGTATGGAATGACTCCGCCGTTATTGCGGTCAAATCAAGCCTGTCGGACATTCAGTCTCTGGTATCAGTCACCGGAGGGCGTGAGAAACGCCTGGCATATATGGGAAGCCTCAATAGCCGGATATCCCTCCACAACAACCGCGTTTACTGGATTGAACGTATCCCCGGCATCCGGTGGGAGCATGAGAACCACAGCGCGATAAAATACTACGACCTGCAAAGTAACCGTCTCGAAACCCTCACCGCACGACGGCGTTACATATCGTTCGCTGTCGCCGACTCCGTAATAGCCGCCTCACTGTTCACCGAAGAGGGAGAGAGCCGCGTCGTCTTTATAGATAAGGAAAGCGGCGAAGAATACCGGCAGTACCCTTCGCCCGCCAACGCCTTTGTCAAAGAGCTGGCTATGGGAGGGACGGATACCTTATATACCGTTGCTGTCGCCGACGAAGGAATAACCATCCTGCAACTCGACGCCCGCACCGGACTATGGAGCGAACTGCTGGAGCCTGTCACGGCCAATATAACCTCGCCGGTCTATAAGGACGGCCGGCTGTATTTCGAATCCGGGCTTAACGGAACCAATAACCTCTATCGCCTGGATGCGTCGACGGGGAAGGCGTACCGGCTGACGTCTGCACGCTTCGGAGCTTTCCAGCCGGCATTATCCTCCGGCGGAGACACCCTGTTCTTCGCAGACTACCAGGCAAAGGGCTACAGGATAGCTTCTATGCCTCTTGACAGGCGGCCGGACGGCGAAGAGGCTGATTTTTCCCGCCCCCTGCGCTTCACGCTGGCCGAAACTCTGGCCGGGCAGGAGAACTTTAAGCTGGACGACTCTCTCCTGAAACCGGCAGACTTCCGGCCCCGCCCTTACCATAAGGCCTCCGGCCTGATTAATATACACAGTTGGGCGCCCGTTTACTACAATGTGAATGACATACTGGGCGGAGGCTCTTCAGACTTCACCTCCGTCGTAAAACCCGGAGTGACACTGTTGTCGCAAAACGCCCTCAATACAGCCATCACACAAGCCGCATGGTATTACTCCGGCGGATACCACCACGGGATGCTCGACTTATTGTATAAGGGATGGTTCCCCGTCATCCGTCTTAATCTGGACTATGGGGACAAGGCGTATGACATCAGGTGGACGGAGAACAACGAAGGCCAGATACAGCTTGTCGGCAACTCCACCGGCCGCACTCTTCTGGAAGGCATGTTGCAGGTCTACCTGCCTCTCAACCTTACCTCCGGCCAATACGTGCGCGGCATCCGGCCGACGGTGAGCTATCACTTCACAAACAACGCCTACCAGCAATACGGCAAGCCGTTGATGGCATACTTTCAATATCTGCTATCCGAACTGCGCTTTTATAATTACCGCCGTATGGCGCACCGGCACATCCTGCCGCGCCTTGGCTTCCAGCTCCGGCTGCAATACCTGAACATCCCCTTCAACCAGTCCAACTTCAGCCCGCTATATGCTGCGCAGCTTACTACCTACTGGCCGGGCATAATGCAGGACCACTCGCTTATGCTCAGGGCGGCCTATCAATACCAGCCGGCTGAGGACAAACCGCTATTCGTCCCGAGGCAACTGATCGAAAGCCCTCGCGGCCATAGCTATATATACCGTACCAGGCAACAGGTAGCCCTTAAGGCCGACTACGCCTTCCCCATCCTTACCCCCGACCTCTCGATAGGCCCCATAGCATACCTTCGCCGCCTGCGCGCCAATCTTTTCTACGACCTGACTCATAACCAGGAGAATGCCCGGAGCAGATGGAGCGTACAAAGTTCCTATGGCGCCGATCTTATAATGGACTGGAACGCCCTGCGCATCTCTTTCCCCCTTACCACTGGCATACGTATAGCCCAGCCAGCCGCAAGCGGCTCCTCCCCGCGGGTAGAAGCATTATTCTCAGTTAGCTTTTGAAGGAATGCAGGGAATACGCGACTTGACAAACGGCCCCATCAGGCGCCAGCTATTCAGCCTTGCAATACCCATTATGGGAACCTCTTTCATACAGATGGCATACAACCTTATCGACATGGCATGGATAGGCCGGCTGGGGAGCGAATCGGTGGCAGCCGTCGGAGCCGTCGGCATACTGGTATGGATGACCACCTCGCTTGCCCTGCTCAATAAGGTGGGCGCCGAGGTAAGCGTCGGCCAGAGCATCGGCGCCAACAATATGGATGACGCCCGCCTCTTCGCGTCGCATAATCTCACAATCGGCCTGCTCCTGTCTGCTCTTTGGGGGGCTTTGCTTTGCCTTTTCGCCCGCCAGATAGTGGGCTTCTATCGCCTTGACCCTGATATTACCGAACAGGCTGTCGATTTTCTGAGGATACTGACACTGGGCTTTCCCTTCGTCTTCCTCTCATATTCTTTCACCGGAATACATAATGCCGCCGGACGCAGCCGCATACCATTCTTTATAAATGGCGTAGGGCTGATAATGAATATCGTGCTCGACCCGCTCTTCATCTTCGTCATGGACTGGGGAACCGCCGGCGCGGCCTGTGCCACCTGTGTATCTCAGGGCGCTGTCTGCTTCCTGTTCATCTACCATCTGAGGCGCAGAAGCCGGCTGCTGGGCAGCTTCCCCTTCTTTGTCAGGCTCCGTGAGCGTTACACCCGCAGGATATTCCGTCTGGGCCTGCCCGTGGCCCTGCTTAATATGCTGTTTGCCTTCATCAACTTCTGTATGGGTCGCACCGCCTCGGCCAGCGGCGGGCATATCGGACTTATGACCCTTACGGCTGGTGGACAGATAGAAGCCCTCGCCTGGAACACTTCGCAGGGATTCAGCACGGCCCTTAGCGCATTCACGGCCCAGAACTACGCATCGGGCCACCACCAGCGCGTACTGGGGGCATATCGCGCCACTCTTGGGATGACATCGGTCTTCGGCATCTTCTGCACGCTGCTTTTCATGTTTTATGGAGAAGAAATATTTTCCCTCATCGTACCTGAGCATGAAGCGTACATATCTGGGGGAATCTTCCTTCGCATAGAAGCTTATTCCATGCTATTCATGATGCTTGAGATCACTATGCAGGGACTATTCTACGGCACCGGGCGCACCATTCCGCCGGCCATTATCAGTATCGGGTTCAACCTTCTGAGGATACCACTCGCCATAATACTCTCATCCACCGCCCTGGGTCTGGCCGGTATCTGGTGGGCTATCAGCCTAACCAGCACGGCAAAAGGCATCACTTCTTTCATCTGGTTTCGCCTCCTGCGGAAGAAGATACTCACACGCTGACCCCACACCCCCTTCCTGGGTATTCTGCATGCCGTCGGGGGCTACGGGCCCGTTTTACATGCCTTAGGGCGGGGTAATATCTTTCATTTTCAAAGTGAGCAGGTCTTAAAGAGGGATTGTACGATTTCTTTTCGCAGACGTGTAAATTTGACACAGTTAAATTTACACGCCCGGAAAACAGCGAAAGAGATTCTTTTATCTGCCCGGTAGTTTGTTTCTATCTCTCGTAAGACGGATTTTATTTGGGGCGAAATAGTGTTTACTATGATTTTAACTCATATAATGTCTTATATGTAAAGAAAAATGCCATATTTTTGCACATTATGAAAAAGATAATTTATATATCCTTCTTGTGTTGCCTTCTCACAAACGCCGCAGCACAGGATACAGCCTTTTGGTTCGTAGCCCCGCACATGTCGGAATTTACAGCAGGCAGCCCTGCCACAGCACTGAACTACCCCGCCTTTCTGGCAATATCCAACAGCACGTATCAAACGGCAAACGTCGTCATCACACTCTACAACGGCGGCTCCACACTGACAATACCGGCAACAATACCACCCGGGGGGCTTTATAAGCACGATTTCAGCACTCCCACAACCATCAAACAGATAGAAAACCCCCGTGGACAGGCCGGCAGTGTAGTCAAATACGGCACCCACATCAGCTCCACAGTCCCGGTCACAGCCTACTATATGCTAAACCACACCGAGTCGCGCGACATCTTCACCCTCAAGGGACACCAGGCCTTGGGAACATTATTCTACATACCGATGCAGAGCGATAATGCCGCCAAGTCAGGCGGAACTTTCGGAGGCTACGACCAGGTCGACATCGTCGCCACCGAAGACAATACCACCGTCGAAGTAACACCCAAAGCCCGTATACGTCTGGGTGCATCCACACTAAGCCCGGCAAACACCGTAATTACACGTACCATGCAAAAGGGCGAAACCCTAAAAATAATCGAATACGGATACGACGAAAACCCATCACTGGCCGGCTCCAGGATAACAGCCACCAGACCGGTGGCAGTCACCGTTACCGAAGACCTTGTAAACGGCGACACCTCCGGCGACCAGATCGTCCCCGTCCCCAGTCTCGGTACACGCTACATAGTGCCGCGCGGATACCTGACAAACACCTCAATGGAACGCTTCTACCTCATCGGAGCTTCCAGCGGCACAACCACCGTACGCATATACGCCAGCGGTACAAATCCTACAGTCACCACCACCCTGACCGCCGGGCAGGCCTACCGCTACACCTTCCCGGCAGGCGTCAACGCCATATACGTAGACGCCACAGACCCAATATACCTATACCAGCGAAGCGGGTACGGCGAAGAAGGCGCCGCACTGTTACCGAGCGTCTACGCCATCGGCCAGACACAGTTAGCTTTCTATCAGGTTGGAAACCTTGCCCCCGTACAAAAAGGATTCCTCCTATTCCGCACAGGCGCCCAGGGAAGCTTTACCATCTCGTACGGCTCAACAGTCAATGCTCCAATGACCTTAACGCCACTTGACGTACCCAATGTGTCGGAATGGAAAATCGCCCGCTTCGACCTGCCCTCAGCCCCAACAGCCGGACAGGTCATAACAGTAAGAAGCTCCCAAAGCCCATTCTCCTTCGGATATATAACCGGAGCTGTAAGCAACAACGACTCCTACGGCTACTTCTCAGCCTTCGGAACCTTTGAATTTTCCGACACCACCTACATGTGCGGCTCCTCCGTCACCATCGAAGGAGGATACGCCACCAGCCACCTGTGGACATTCCCCGACGGTGTCACCACCTCGACAGCTACCTCCATAGTAGCCACCGAAGAAGGCACATACACGCTGGTGATGAATCAGGACCCCAACATAGTGACAGCCACTACATACGTCAAAAAAGTAAACGCTGGCTCCATAACGCTACCCAGCCAGACAATATGCGAAGGCAACACCCCACAACAACTTAATGTCACGGGAGCTTCCGATCTCCCCGGCACAGCCTACCAGTGGCAAATCAGCACAGACAACCAGACGTGGACAAACATTCAGGGAGCCACATCATCCGCATATTCTCCCGGCTCACTGACGCGTACAACATACTACCGTCGCGGAATGACGTCCGATTACTGTGAAATGGCCTTCACCTACGCCACCGAAGTCAGGGTAAGCACCTGCGCTGCCCCCGTCAATCCACACCTGCGGGCACGTACACATTAGCAATGCCAATAGCTGTCGGACTGGTGGAGTATAAGTTGCGATTGCGTGAAATATAAATCACGAAGGTATTATCACATTGCCAGACATTCAGGCATCTCAATTTGCAATACTTCTGAAAGTTGTGCAGCATCTGCCTGTGAAAGCCCTGATTGAATGGCATCTTGCAGCGATTCTTTCCAGTTTGGCGTGATATTGAGATATTTTCGTGCAAAATAATCGCTCTTGATATAAGAGCCTGTTTAAATTTTAAAGCAGTAAAATATTAATGATGTTATATTGGGAACATTGCAGAGTAGAAACATCGTGAGCAATTACCCGGCCGGGCTGATGATTGTAGTGCCTGAGCTTGCGTCCGGCGCCACAGGCTGGAGATCACTACGCAGTTTATGAACAAGCGGAACCGCTTCCTTAAAGAAC
>JAISBL010000059.1 GCA_031266215.1 Tannerellaceae bacterium
CTACATATCCCAGGAAAGGAAGATATCGGATTTCAAGGATATAAACCTGAAAACGTTATAGTCAAAATGCCGGCAAAGAAACCTAAAGGCAAATCTTTATCTGATACACAGAAAGAAGATAACAAAAGAATCTCCGGTTTTCGCATCCTTGTTGAGCATGCCATTGGCTATGCCAGAAAATGTCGTATTGTCAAAGAACGTTTTAGATGCCGAAAGTTCGGATTTGATGACTTAGTCATGCTTATCGCTTGCGGACTCCATAATTTTAGAATTTCAATGTCATTGATTTTTAATCATGTATGAATTTATTGAATATAATGTCTACTATTTATGAACATTTACTTAATCTTTCATAAGGAAAATATCTTCTTTTTAATGAACCGCAAAAGATGCCTCATGCTCTGTTCAGTGCCCCTCAGCCCACTGCATCCGGAGGGGGATGCACCGCAGAAATGAATTCCCCGGCAAGGTGTTTGACAGAGACCTTTGGTAAACACCTTACCAGCCCTTTGGTAAGCGCCTTGCCAAAAGCGGGGCAGACACCCTGCCGGGCCGGGACAGACAGGAAGGAAGCTATCTGTCTGTCGGCCAGCTTCCTTTGTGTTGTGCGCCGTCTGTAATTAATGACTCATCCCGCCGTCATTGCTGTGACGAACTTCGCTACGCCAGCAAAGAACAGGAGAGGGTAAGCAACGACGATGCGGGTTTCTCTTATCCCGAAAACTCAGGTTTACAGGGGAACGATAGGATTATTGTGCCAAAAAGAATACTTTTGGCACACATTTGTAGTTAATGTGATATGACACAGCAGGAAATAAACCAGGTATACAATCGCATCATCGGCTCGCTGGACAGTAAGGAGCTGAAAAATGCTTTCGACTCGCTTCAATCCCTCATCTCAGGCAGCAGGGAGTACACTTTTCAGGAGAACCTCGACGAGATGCAGGAGACGTATAAAAACCTCCTGCGCTACCGTATGGACGGAGTGAAAGACCCGATGCAGGATCAGATATACCGTTCGGTACGCTCCTCGGCGTACGAACTGGCGGATATGCTGAAGAACAAACTGCTAACGGAAGTCTCTACCATCTCTTTCTACAGCCGGCGCCGCAGCCTGCAACATATGCGGGGCATCAGGCTGGAGAATATGCACCAGCTATTGCAGGAAAATTACAATGATAAGCAGATTCTCTGTTATGAAGAAGTGCTGTCGGTTTTCTTCAACCTCATATGGACGTCAGACCCCTTTACCCCTGCCGACAGCGCGGCCGTCAGGGAAGTGCTGGCAAACGGCTACCTGCCCCATACCGTAGCCTGTCAGACGATGTCTGCACTGGTACTCAGCCTACAGACGTCGTTTGACAAAGAAAAGCTGTTCCTGCTCTTTGACGCCGTACATGCCTCACCAGTGCATGCCTCAGCCGGCGAAGAGGTGCGCATACGGGCCATTATCGGCATCCTCCTCACCCTGTACGTCTACCGCAAACGCACCTCCATGTATCCCGGCATAGCCGACCGGCTGGCTATACTTGCCGAAGAGCCGAACTTTACCCGGACGCTGCGCGCCATCACGCTGCGCTTTATACTGGCCAGGGAGACAGAGAAGATCACACGTAAACTTCATGACGAGATCATCCCTGAGGTGATGAAGCTGAACCCGGGAATTAACAAAAAGACGCGCCCGGGCGACTTCAACCCGGAAGCGCCGCAGGAGGACAGGAACCCCGAATGGCATGAGATACTGGCCAACTCTTCGCTGGGAAAGAAGGTCGAGGAGTTCAACGAACTTCAGCAGGAAGGGGCCGACGTTATGCACTCTACGTTTATCAACCTCAAGAGCTTTCCCTTCTTCAGGGAGATGAGCAACTGGTTCCTGCCATTCACCGTGGGGCATTCCATATTCATGGACCTGCCCCCGGGCGAAGAGAGTTTCGAAACGGATATCATCGGAATAATGACCATGATGCCTTTTATGTGTAATTCGGACAAGTACTCCTTTTACCTTAGCATAATGCAGTTTCCCCGCGAGATGCGGGAGGCAATGTCGGGACAGTTATTCGGACAGGCGTCTGAGATCAATGAACAAAGCCGTGAAAAAATGTCAGACCCGCAGCGAAGGACAGAGACGCTGGCCGGGCAATACATACAGGACTTATATCGATTCTTCAAGCTCTATCCGGCGAGGACGGACTTTGAAGACATCTTTATGTGGCCGCTCGACTTCCATAACCTTACGATACTGCAACCTTACCTGTCGGACCAGGAGAGCCTCATCACAATTGCCGAGTACTATCTGAGGAAGAATTATTTCAACGATGCGCTGACCATATACGCCTCCCTGTCTAAGGCGCAGACAGAGAATGATATGCTTCTACAGAAAATAGGCTACTGCCGGCAGATGGAGGGAGATATGGACGGAGCGCTCGAGGCGTACCTGCATGCCGACCTGCTGAATACGGGCAGTAAATGGCTCATCCGCCGGATCGCCATGTGCTATCGCAGTCTGAGACAACCGTCCAGGGCGCTGGAGTACTTTCGCCGTTACGACGAGCTAAGCCCCGGTAACCTGTCGGTGCAGATGAGCATCGGGCATTGCCTGCTGGAACTGAGAGACTATGACGAAGCCCTGAAATACTATTTCAAGGTTGATTATCTGGATACGAAAAGCCACAGGGCATGGCGTCCGGTTGCCTGGTGTTCCTTCCTGACAGGCAGGTACGACCAGGCGCGCGCTTACTACAACAAGATCATACATGAGGACAATCCCGACATGCACGATCTTCTGAACGCCGGGCATACCGAATGGGCTATGCAAAACGACAGGAAAGCCATTGATTTTTACCTCCGGGCTACCGGTAAAGAGGATGGCGGCTTTTACAGGTTCAGGGAACAGTTCGTACAGGATGCTCCCGACCTTATCGCCGCCGGCATAAGCGAGATGGAAGTCCCGCTCATGCTCGATCAGTTGAAATACCTTATCAGCTACGGGTAACCTGACGCCCGCGGCGCGCTATTTCCACAGCATCTGATTGTTTTCCATAATGCGTTCCAGCTCCCTGACCTCAGAGCGTGAAGGCGAGAGGTGAAGTATGCCTTCGTGATAGCTGTCCAGATTATGGACGTCTGAGCCGGCATGGTCATAAAGACCCTCTTTGAGTAAGTGAGCGGCGTTCTTCGCCACATAAGACCCGTAAACGCCGGACAGGGAAAAGAGGTTCAACTGTAGTCTGCATCCCATCTCCTTCAGTTTGCGGTAATCGCTGTCGCGCATATACAGGTAACGTTCAGGATGGGCGATAAGCGGTTGATAGCCGGCAAGGCGCAAATCATACAGTATATCGTTCAGGCCCAAAGGAGGCGAGAGATAAGAGGTCTCAACCAGTACATGCCGGCCCGACATGGCCAGCAGTCCATCGTTGATAAGAGACGTGAACCTGCTGTCGAGCATATACTCGGCTGCAAGGCGCAGTTCAGGGCCGTCGGGGCAGAATTTCAGGAAAGCCTCGTACCGTTTTTGCAACGCGCCGGGCGTGTTGCCCGGCAGATCGGCCATGACATGAGGCGTCAGGTAAACCCGCCTTACCCCCATCCTGCACATAAAGCGGAGGATTTCCAAAGAATCCTCCACAAGCTGTGCGCCATCGTCTACAGCCGGAAGCAGATGCGTGTGCACATCTGTCATTCCCTCAAGCAGTGTAGAGCGGATGCTTTTATTCTTCTTGTAATTAAGCCAGGAAAACATTTCAGCCTATGCGGTGGTTATTTCCTTTTTCCATTGGAGTAGCCATATCCATAGCTGTATCCGTACTGGTATCCGTATCCGTAATATCCGTACCCGGCCTTGCGGTAGTTGACAGCATTGAGGATTATGGACATGTTCCTGAACTTCTCCTGCTGGTGCAACCGTTCCAGTTCGGGCAACTGGCGCTTGTCCATTAGTCCGGCGCGGATCACGTAAACAGTAAGGTCTACAAGCCGGTTTATGATAGATGCGTCTGCGACAACGCCGGCGGGTACGTTGTCGATAAAGATATAATCGTATACCTTCCTTAGTTCATCAATCAGGGTATCCAGGCGCTTATTCAGCAGCAACTCGGCGGGATTGGGAGGTGTCGGGCCGGCGTAGATAACGTCAAGGTTGCGCATGTCGTCAATCACATTCTTGTTGATAAGCGAGCGGAAGTCGGTCACCTGTCCCGACAAATATTGAGTTATACCAACCGGGGATTCTTCTTTTTGCAGAAGGCTTGAAAGCGTGTGGCGCCGGATGTCGAGGTCTATCAGTACAACTTTCTTGTGCGTCAGCGCTATGCTGGTTGCCAGGTTCATGGAAACAAAGGTCTTGCCGGAGCCGGGATTGAAAGATGTGAACATGACTACCTGCAAAGCCCCGGATTTCACCTGCATAAAGTCCATATTGGTGCGAACGATGCGGAAGGCTTCCGATGTTGAATCACGGCCGCTGTCGCGCACCACTACCTCCCCGGACAGTTCCTTCCCCTTCTTGTTTTTCTTCTTTTCACGCAGAGGAATATCGCCGAGGAATGGTATTGTGACTGCGTCTTCCACGTCTTTCCTGTTACGTACCGTAGTGTTCAGCGTGCTCAGAAGCCAGAAGTATGCCGAGGGGATAAGTAATCCTGCGAATAAAGAGGCCAGTAAGATGATATAAGTTTTAGGAGCTACGGGTTCGTTGTCTCCGGTGGCCGAGTCTATGATGCGGGCATTGCTCTCGGTGATGGCCTGTGTGAGGGCGTTCTCTTCCCGTTTGTTGAGAAGGTAGAGATATAGCTCTTCTTTGATCTTCTGCTGGCGTTCGATAGACAGCACGTGTCTTTGCTGGGTAGGCACTTCGGTGATGCGGAGCGTGTTTTTCCTGTCGCGCTCGCGTACGTTGCGGATTTTAATATCCAGTCCCACGAGGAGGTTGTCCACCGCCCTGATTATCGTCTGCTTCATGGCTGTGAGCGAGTTGTTCAGGTCCAGCACTATGGGGTTGCGGTTGCTGCTGTTGCTTATCAGCCGGTCCCGCTTGAGCAGTGTGTTATTGTATTCGCTGATTTGCGTTTCTATGTTTACGTCGGATATTCCGGTATTGGCCGGTATCAGGTCTGCGCTGCGCGAGGGGTCTGTCAGGTAGTCGTGTATATAACCGGCGAGCGTCTTCTGGTTTTCCAGCCCAAGCTCTTCCTGGCTGTACTGGCTGCTTTCACGGAGGTACATCCCTGTTTCAGACTGTATATCGGTCAGGCGGTTTTCGCGTTTGTAGGTTTCAATATCGGCGTCTACGTTACCAAGTTCTTTTTCAATAATGATCAGGCGGTCGCTGATAAAGTTGGATGTGTTGACCGTTATAAGGTTCTTGTCGTTGATGGCGGCTTCGTTGTAAACGGCTATCAGGGTGTTCAGTATATCTTCGGTGCGTGAAATAGACACGTCGCGCAGGGTCAGGTTGATGATAGTGGCCGTTTTGCTGGCCAGCGCTACCTGGAGCTCTTCGCGGTAATGGGTGACAACTTCGGCCATGTCGGTCTTGGCGACGGTTACCGGCACATCGTAATATTCATCCGTATAATACAGGGTAGGCGTGACGAGAGCCCTGCCCAGGGAGGTTACTATTGTGTCGTTCAGAGCAGCGACCATGTCCTTTTCGGGCAGGCCCGACAGCAGCACCTGATCTTCGGACAGCGGAGTGGCTTTAAGCGAGAACTCCTGCGCTCCTTCTACATCGAAAAACTGTATTACTACCGGCGAATGGGTGTATAGTTCCCTGGTACGCAACCCTTCCCTTATGGTATAGCTGATGTCCAGGTTCAGGCGCCTGGCGACGATAGACATGAGTTGTTCGGATTGGAAGACAAGGACTTCATTGTCTACATTGCGTTTGATATTAAACATTCCCAGGTCTTCGAACGCTGCGGATTCGCTCATGGCGCCGCCTTTGGTGTCGTCTTTGATAAGCACGGCGGCCGTACGTGTGTAGACCTTGGGCGCCCATAGTATATAGAGGGTTGCCAGTGCGCAGCAGATGATGACCGACAGCGCAAACCATAGCCAGTTATTCTTTACAATCTGCAGTATATCACTCAGGGAGACTTCGCCCTCCCCTTCCCTGGGGGGCGTTGTGGTAAAGGTATTTTGTTCCATTACTTGAATTACTTTTTATTTATGGTTACAACCAGCGAAATGACGGATGTTAATATTGATACGGCGGAGAGCCATACTCCTACGGAATTGTTCTGGTTAATGTCGCTTTGTCCGGCGCGCGCCCTGTTTGGCTCTACATATACTATATCGTTTTGTTGCAGATAATAGCAGGGCGACTGGAAAATATCGGCCGATCGCAGGTCGTGGAACAGTATTGTACGCTTTGCGTCCCTTTCGCGGATGACGGCCACCCGGTCGCGCTTCCCGTAAATGGTAAGGTCGCCCGCCATACTGAGGGCTTCCAGCAGGGTTATCCTGTCTCCGCTGATAGTGAACGATCCCGGACGGGCCACTTCGCCTACCACCGATATTTTAAAGTTCATGAACTGAATAGTTACTATGGGGTCTTTTATAAGGTCTTCTTTTATCAAACGTTCTTTTATAAGGTTGGTCAGTTGCAGGCGTGTCAGGCCTTCGGCTTTGATCAGGCCAAGGATCGGGAAGTCTATGGTCCCGTTTGCGTCTACCAGGTAGCCCAGCACCCTTTGTTGCCCGTAACTGCCGCCTGATGTGCCCAGCTGATAGGTGGTCAGGGGCATATTAAACAGCATCGCCAGCTCCGGGTCTTTACTGTTTACCATAATAGCCAGCAGGTCGTCGCGGTGGATGATCATTTCATAATTCTGAGAGATAGCCTGCTGGTTTAACGGATCTACATCCTGCAGGTACACTACATTTTTACGTGAGGCGCAGCCTGCGAATAGTAGGATTAGCCAGCACGCAATAATACACAGTCTTGCACTTAACGGTTTTGTCATCATGATTTATATTTAGTTTTTATTCGGCGCAAAAGTAACATTTTCTACAAACAGGTTAATGATGTTTATACAAAAAACCCGGCATATACAGAGGAAAAGATCATAAACATCTATCCATATCGTTAAAGTGTGCTCACATCTCGTTGAAGTGTGTTCATATCTCACCGGAATGTGAGCACATCTCATCGAAGTGTGGCCACATCTCATCGAAATGTGAGCACATATCATTGAAGTGTGGCCACATCTCATCGAAATGTGAGCACATATCATCGAAATGTGAGCACATATCATCGAAATGTGAGCACATCTCACCGGAATGTGAACACATCCCATCGAAATGTGGGCGACTTTCGCCGGGTTTTCTTACATCAACTCAGATTATTAGTTAAAATGAGGCTTATCATCGTCATAAACGAACGTACGTTTGTCCGTTTTCCATGCGGGTTTCGCAGGCCTCACGCCGTGGCTTACTACGCGCAGTAAGCCACGGCAATGTTCCCCGGACAGGCGGTTAAGACCTGTGCGACGACCCCTCCCTGTCCTGCAAACGGCAAATGCCGTGAACTGATACGCTCACCGGGATTTAATTATTTAATGTACCTTTGCGCCGTTTGATTTAATTATTTCTTGTATGAACCGTTCGTTACACAGGGTTGGAGAATATGCGCTTCTGATGGCTAAGGCCATCTCGCTGCCGGATAGATGGAGTATGTTTTTCAAACAACTGGTGAAAGAGATATATAAGCTGGGGGCCGATTCGCTGTGGATCGTTATCATTATATCCATATTTATAGGTACGGTTATCGCTATTCAGATTTCACTGAATATCAGTTCGCCCCTTATTCCAAAGTTTACTATCGGATATACCACGCGCGAAATCATCCTGCTGGAGTTTTCTTCTTCTATCATGTGCCTGATACTGGCCGGCAAGGTGGGGAGCAATATAGCTTCGGAGATAGGTACAATGCGGGTGACGGAACAGATAGATGCGATGGAGATCATGGGCGTGAACTCGGCCAATTTCCTTATACTGCCCAAGGTGCTGGGGCTGATGATCTTTATTCCCGTGCTTGTTATCTTCAGTATGTTTACCGGCGTGCTGGGTGGCGTGGCGGCCAGCCATGCCGATATTAACGGTATGACGCCGGCTTCGTTTGAATATGGGCTGCAGTTTTACTTCAACTCTTTTTATATAGGCTACTCGGTTATCAAGTCGGTGGTTTACGCCTTTATTATCGCCTCGGTAGCTTCGTATTTCGGATACGGTGTGAAGGGCGGGGCGCTGGAGGTGGGCAAAGCCAGCACCAATGCTGTGGTGATGAGCAGTATTATGATTTTGCTCGCCGACGTGATATTGACTCATTTAATGTTGACATAGCTTATGATTGAAGTCAGACATCTCACCAAGGATTTCGACGGGCGGCGGGTGCTTAATGACGTCAGCGCCGTGTTTGAAACGGGAAAGACTAACCTCATTATCGGCCGCAGCGGTTCGGGCAAGACTGTTTTGCTTAAGAACATCATAGGTCTGCAACGCCCTGCCGGCGGCGAGATACTGTACGACGGGCGGGAGTTGACGCGGCTGAAAAAGAGCGAGATCAATGTATTGCGCCGCGAGATGGGTATGCTTTTCCAGGGCTCGGCCCTGTTTGACAGCATGACGGTGCTGGAGAATGTGATGTTCCCGCTCGATATGTTTTCATCCGACCTTTCGAAGGAGCGCGTCAGGAGGGCTATGTTCTGCCTCGAACGTGTTAACCTGCTGGAGGCTGAGCACCTGTATCCTTCGGAAATAAGCGGCGGTATGATGAAGCGGGCCGCCATAGCGCGCGCCATAGCTTTGAACCCCAGGTATCTCTTCTGCGACGAACCTAATTCGGGACTGGACCCCCAGACGGCCCTTCTTATAGATGATCTTATACATGATATAACGAATGATTACGGGATGACTACTATCATCAATACGCATGACATGAATTCGGTCATGAATATAGGCGAAAGCATTATTTTCATCAGGGAGGGCGTCCTGGAATGGAAGGGCGACAGGACGGAGGTTGTTTCCTCAAACAACCAGGCCCTTCAGGATTTTATCTTTGCCGCCAGGAAGAGGCAGGATATTTCTCATTAGCATTACATAGAAAACTCACGCTAAACGGTAAGGCGATCGGCCAAAAAGGCATGGCGATTGGCCCAAAAGGTATGGCGATCGACCCAAAAGGTATGGCGATTCGACAAAAACCTGAACTCACGTTCAATTTTCTTTTTGCGATAAGTAAACAATGTCTGTCATCACCTGAGGTCTATGATTTCTGCGTCGGGATAGCCGGCGGCCGGGAATGAAAAGAGGCGGTCGGGAAGGTTTGCGTTTGTTTTTATATCACTTATATGTATGATGTTGCTCGTGCGGTTTTTTAACTGTACGACGATGCGCAGGGGCAGGCCTGAAGTTTTTTCTATCTCAATGGTTACGCTCTCGATGTCGCGCCTGTTACGGGGGGCCAGCAGGATGCTGTACCGGGCTTTTCCGCCTGCGGGCACGCTTTCTCCCTGGTATGTGGCGGTGAAGTTTTTCTGATACGAGTCGAGCAGGATAGCCGGGTTTGTGAGCTGAAGGTCTTCTCCTTCGGGTGTGGAGATGGTGACTTCACCGGCGCGTTCCATGTATGTCCACTGTGTGAGGCCGTCGTACCATGTCTTTAAATCAGGCGTGGACAGGGTGAACCTGTCGCCTTTTATCTGTATGACCCCTTCAAAACTCTCCGACATATGTTCGGAACGGGTCTGCATGGCAAAAGAAGCCGTCAGTCCGCCCGGCTGTTTGCATATGGCGGCGGCTTTCGCCAGTATATCTGCTGCGTTCTGGGCCGGAAGTAGCGGCGTGCACAGTAACAGCCCCGCTATAAAAGCAACGTATTTCTTCATCCTATTTTAAATTCTTTAGTATCTGTTCCAGACTGTATTCATCCTGTATGAGCACCTGCCGCGCCTTGCTGCCTTCTGAAGGGCCTACGATCCCGGAGGCTTCCAGCATGTCCATCACCCGGCCGGCGCGGTTGTATCCGAGCGACAGTTTGCGTTGTATGAGAGAGGTTGAGCCCTGCTGCTCGCGGACGATCAGGCGGGCGGCTTCTTCAAACATCGGGTCGCGGTCCTGCAGGTCAACCGAAGACAGCCGGTCTTCGGAGCCTTCGCCGGCGTATTCGGGCAGTTCGAAGGCGGTGGCGAAACCAGTCTGCTTACCTATATAACTGGATATTTGCTCCACCTCCGGCGTGTCTACAAAGGCGCATTGGACACGTACCATCTCGTTACCCTGCGAGAAGAGGAGGTCTCCGCGCCCTATAAGCTGGTTGGCCCCGGGTGAGTCGAGGATAGTGCGCGAGTCTATCATTGAGGATACACGGAAGGCTACGCGCGCCGGGAAGTTGGCCTTGATCGTGCCTGTGATAATATTGGTGGAAGGCCGCTGGGTGGCGATGATCATGTGTATGCCTATCGCGCGGGCTTTCTGGGCGATGCGCGAGATAGGGAGTTCTATCTCCTTGCCTGCCGTCATGATAAGGTCTCCGAACTCGTCGATGATGACCACGATGTAGGGCATGAATTTATGTCCTTTGAAGGGGTTGAGGCGGCGATGGATAAACTTGTCGTTATACTCCTTTATGTTCCGGGTATGCGCTTTCATCAGCAGGTCGTACCTGTCGTCCATTTCCTTGCACAGCGAGTTAAGGGTCTGTATGACTTTGGTAAAGTCGGTTATAATGGGCTTTTCTATATCGGGCAGCTTGGCCAGATAATGCCGTTCGATGTCTGCGTAAATACTGAACTCTACCATTTTTGGGTCGATCAGTACAAACTTTAGTTCGGACGGGTGCTTCTTGTAAAGCAGCGAGGTGATAATGGCGTTCAGGCCAACTGATTTACCCTGTCCCGTAGCTCCTGCCACCAGGAGGTGCGGCATCTTGCAGAGGTCGAACATGAATATTTCGTTGGTTATTGTTTTTCCCAGGGCGACGGGCAGTTCGTAATTACATTCCTGGAACTTGCGCGAACCGATGACCGACTGCATCGATACTACCTGCGGGTCTTTGTTGGGCACTTCGATGCCGATTGTTCCCTTGCCGGGCATCGGAGCGATTATGCGGATGCCAAGGGCTGCGAGGTTAAGGGCTATGTCATCTTCGAGGTTGCGTATCTTGGATATGCGTACACCGGCGTCGGGCACAACTTCATACAGCGTGATGGTGGGGCCTACCGTGGCCTTTATGGAGGCGATGCTGATACCGAAGTTTTCCAGCGTCTGCCTGATGCGTTTCTGGTTGTTGGTCTGCTCTTCCCGGTCTACGTGGTGCTCACTGTTGTCGTATTTTTTCAACAGCTCGACGGTTGGATTGCGGTAGCCCGAAAGATCAAGCCTGGGGTTGTATTCGCCCTGCTCCGAGGCATCGTATGTCTCGTCGTCATCATCGGCCGGGAACGTTGTCCCGGGGATGCTTTCAGGTACGAATGCGTTCGGAGGGGCCCCCTCGTTCGCAGTCGCTTCCGGTGTAAGAGGTGTATAAGGCTCTTCGTCGGGGGCGATCGTAATTTCAAATTCTCTGTCTAAACTGCCTGACAATGTGAAGGGGATGGGAGTGTCTTCTTTTTCATCCGAGCTGTAAACGCCGGGTATTTCAGGTTCTTCTTCGCCCTGCGGCTGTTCCTTATATTTTTTCTTCCATAGAGTTATGGGTTTTAACCGGCGGAATGTAAACACCCTGCGAAGCAGCGGAAGCGTTCGCCGGCTCGACAGGATAGAAAGGATGATGAACGAACCTAAAAGAAACAAAATAGTCCCCGGCACGCCTATGTTGCCCGTCATCCATTCCGAAAGTAAATGCCCATGTTCTCCTCCAAGGAAAATAAATGAGTCCTGATAGGCTTTGACAAATGCGAAAGCGAAAAACAACGACCCCCAGATCAGCCATGAGGCGCTGAAAAGGAAGCGCTTCAGGATTGATATACGTATAATATTCATCAGCCTGGCGCCCACTGAACCAAGGAAAAACAGGATCAGGAAAGAGGAGATGCCAAACCAGCGGTTTATCAGCAAATCGGCGATATAGGCGCCGCGCACGCCCGCCCAGTTCTCAATAGAACCTTTATAGAAAACCAGGTCGCTCAGCGGTATGTTTTCTATCTTGCTCTGGTCGGCCGCACCTGTGAAGAAAAACGAAAGGATAGCCAGCCCGATGTATATAGCCAGGAAAGACAGGATCAACCCCGTTATGAAACGGGTATGCTCATTGGTAAGGAACTTTTTCAGGGTAACATAGAACCTCTCTTCATCCGCACCTCTTTTAACCGCCTTTTTTGCCATGACTTATCTATCTGATTTCCGCAAAGGTAAGTAGAATTATCAGACTAACAATAACGCCATATCCGTAATGCTCCGCCAACAGGTTACCGGCCGGCCTGGTCCTGTTTTTTCACTAACACTTTATCTATGCGGGCTCCGTCCATATCCATAATTTCAAGCCCGAAGTTGAGCCACGACAGTTTTTCGCCCGTCTGAGGTACGTGCTGTAGTATCTCAAGTATCAGTCCGCTCAGCGTATTATAATCATAGTCTGCGTATAAATCTTCCATATCGAAATATTCCAGAAAGTTGTAGAAAGAATATTGCCCGTCTACCAGAATGCTGCCGTCCGCACGTTCCACAAGCTCCTGTTCTTCCCCTATTTCAGGCATTTCGCCTACAAGGGCTTCCATAATATCTTTCAGGGTGACAATGCCCTGTACGTCTCCAAATTCATCTGTTACTATGCCGTACTTTACGCGGGCGTTTTTGAATTGCTCCAGCGCTTTGTAGACGCTCATGTTTTCAGGCAGGTATTGCACCGGACGTACAAGTTCCTGAAGTGAGAAGTTGTCTGAGTATATCTTTCCGAACAGGTCTTTCAGGTTCACCACTCCCAGCATCCTGTCTAATGTATCGGATATTACCGGATAGGTGTTGTAGAGGTTTTCCTGTACTTTGCCGCGTATTTTCTCATTGCTGTCGCTTATGTCCAGCCATACCAGGTCGCTGCGGTGTGTCATTATGCTTCCCACGTTACGGTCGCCCAGATTGAATACGCGCTCTACTATATCCTGCTCCACCTCCTGCACTTCTCCTACGTCGTACCCTTCTTTTACGATGGCTTTTATTTCTTCTTCGGTTATCTTATTGTCGTCGGTTTTGCCGATGCCGAGCAGGCGTACCGTCAACGATGTGCTTTTGGAAAGCAACCATACAAAAGGAGTGGTGATGCGGGAGAGCAGGTACATAGGCCGCGCCATGATACGCGAAACCGCTTCGGCCCGGTTCATGCCTATACGTTTGGGTACAAGTTCGCCCAGCACCAGTGTAAAGTATGTGACCGTGATGACAACCGTGGTCTTGGCAACTACTAGTGCATAGGGCGATAACACCGGCGCCGACGCCAGTACGCAGGCCATGTCATGGGCAAAAGCTTCGCCGGAATATAAACCGGTCAGGATGCCGATCAGTGTAATACCTATTTGGATGGCAGAAAGGAACCTGTCCGGCTGGCTGATCAGCTGCAGTGCGGTTTGCGCCGACTTATTCCCTTTTTTTGCATCTGCTTCCAGTCTTGATTTGCGTGTTGAGATTAAGGCTATTTCAGCCATCGAAAGTAGTCCGTTCAGTAAAATAAGCCCCAAAATGATAAGAATTTCCATTCCAGATGTTTCCTTGAATTAAACAGGGCAAATATAAATATTTATAGCCGGTAGTGAATGGCAAACCATGAGTGTAGAATAATGCTTTAAGTTTTAGCGACGAGTGACTCCGGGCAGGACGTCACTCGCCAATTGCGTTTAATAAACGTATTCAGCCTTGTTCAGGTAGTCAAAACTTTCCTGTACGCTGGCAACCGGGTCGTTATTGGTATATTCTTCCACTTCTACGTACCAGTCTTTGATGTTATTAGCCTTCATTTGTTCAAAGATGGGCTGGAAGTCAATTTCTCCGCTTGCGCCGATTTCTTTTTCATCTTTTATATGAATGGCCTTGAACTGTGAAGGGCGTTCCTTTAGATAAGCAACAGGGTCGCCTCCGCCTACGATACACCAGTAAACGTCGAGTTCGAAGAAAACATGGTTCTTACTTACGTTGTCCAGCATGTAGTCGTATATAAGCTGGTCGCCTATCTTATTGAATTCAAAGTTGTGATTATGATAACCAAAAGCGATACTTGCCGCTGCTGCCTTATAACCAACGGAAGTAAAATAATCGCAATACAACTTTATATCATCCAGCGTAGTCAGCTCATTTACGAACATCCAGGGCTGTACGATGTATTTGACGCCTATCTCATTGTGGGCGGCTATGGCCTGATCCCACCAGGCCATCACTTCTGCTTCCGTCTCCTTCGTGTAGGTCTGGTTCAGATGAGCGCTGGTACATTTCAACCCAAGGTCGTCTATAATTGTTTTAAATTCCGAAGGGGCTAATCCATAGATTTTGCCATTACTGTAATCGGCCGCTTCAAGGTTCTTATAACCCATTTTAGCCACCGTTTCCAGCACCTTCCGGATGCCTTCGTCTTTAACCATGTCGCGAAGCGAATACAGTTGAAGTCCAATTGTTTTTGTTGGTGTGGCGGCAGTCGCTTTTCCGCCGCATGATGTAAGTAATTGAGGCGCTACCATCCCTCCGGCAAGCACAAAGGATGCTTGTTTCAAAAAATTACGTCTGTTTTGCATAATACTTGTAATATTAAATTTATTTGAGAATATTTGAGAATGAGCGCAAATATATAACTTATTTAAACACTGTGCCACTGCGTTATAGAAAATGTTTGCACCGTCTGTGTCTGTAAAATGCGTGCCTGCCGGGCAATTTAACTCTTTCCGTAAACTCTTATTCAATCTCCTCATTTAAGAGTCTGTTTAAATTTTAAAGCAGGAAAATATTAATGATGTTATATTGGGAACATTGCAGAATAGAGACATCGTGAGCAATTACCCGGCCGGGCTGATGATTGTAGTGCCTGAGCTTGCGTCCGGCGCCACAGGCTGGAGATCACTACGCAGTTTATGAACAAGCGGAACCGCTTCCTTAAAGAAC
>JAISBL010000078.1 GCA_031266215.1 Tannerellaceae bacterium
TGATGAAAAACCAATTTGCTTAAGCATCTTATTCACTAGAACCATACCGCCCCTGGGAGTAATTTCTTTATTGGTATATGCTATCTCAAAATCCATATGCTAATTTAATAAATCTCTAATGCTTAGCAGTAGAAAACCTATTGCTTAATTTGGGTTCATTTAAATTTAAACAGGCTCTAATATAATCCTTTTTGTTTGTCCAAATAAAGGTGGCAACTCCATCGCAAATTACAATCTGCGTGCTGAAGCGACACGGCCTTTAACTGTCGGCGATCTCCATTTCCTCAAGCAGATAACTGGCTCCGGCGTATCTGTCGATTATGAAAAGGATGTAGCGGATGTCTGCTATTATGCTTCGCTGATAATCGGGAAGGTACTGGATGTCTCCACCTACCCCCTCCCAGTTGCGATCAAAGTTAAGGCCGATAAGTTCGCCCCGGGCATTCATCACAGGACTGCCGGAGTTACCGCTCGTCGTATGCGTAGTTATAAGGAAGTCAACCGGCATTTTACCCCCATCCTCCATACCGTAAGGGCTGAAACCGCCGGCAGAGTAAAGCGCCTTCAGGCGGGCGGGAACTACGAACTCCCAATTGCCGGCATCCTCCTTCTCAATCACGCCGTTAAGCGTGCTATGACTCTGATAATAGACGGCGTCGCGCGGACTGTACCCCCTCTTCTGTCCGTAGGTCAGGCGGAGTGTCGAATTAGCGTCAGGGAAGCTCGCTGCTCCCATCTCCAGTAGACCGCGTACGTATATGCGCCTTTCGGATGCAAAGTCGGCGTCAAAACCCGCCAGCGCTTCGGCCAGAGCCTTCTTCTCCCCCTGAATGGCTTTGGCAAACAGTATCATCGGGTCGCGCTCCAATTTCCTTGCCGAGGGCCGGCTGACGAAGTCGGCAAACACCACGCCGTTACCATAGATAGACTTCCTGAAGAGGTAGTCTATGAAACGGCCGGTATCGCCCTTGAACTTCTTGTCTATTATCCTGAAATACTCCGGCTGCTGGCTGGCCGGAACCATACGTCGGTATTCATCTAGCATCACGCGGGCTATCTTACGGTCTACCTCCGGGGAATAACCGGAGCTGAGGAAGCGCTGTCGGGCCAGGGTGAGCAGACGGAGCTGCTCTCGCTTTCCGGCTTTGTCTTTTCCCCGAAGAGCTTCTACGACAGGTTCTATTTCCGCTGGGATGCCGGTGAACTCTATGCCGCGCGAAAGAGCTTCGTCAAGCACCCAACTACGATAACGTAGATCGCGGCGGTCTGAGACGATTTGTTCCAGCATCCGCAGGGCTTCAGAGTATTCGGGCTGGTTAGTCTTCTGTGACCAGGCGATGAGATTGTCTTGTGCGTCGCGTTTAAGACCCTCAAAATTGCGCTCGCTTATGGCCCAACTCGATCCAACGGCGTTCTTGTAAGCATTGGTCGAACTGGCGTACTTGGCGGCGTAGCCGATGCTGAGAGCGGGATCTTTAAGCATCTCGGCCAGCATGGCCTCCTGGCGGAGATTGCGTATGTGGATGCGGACGGCGTTGTCTATATCGCGTCGCTCGGCTACCTCCCACGAGGTATAATACTTGTTGGTACGTCCGGGGAATCCCATCATCATGGCAAAGTCACCATCCTCTATCCCATCGAGCGAAATCTTCATCCAGCGCTTCGGCCTGAGCGGCACGTTGGCGGGCGAATACTCCGCAGGATTGCCGTTTGCGTCGGCATAGATACGGAAGAGCGAGAAGTCACCTGTATGGCGAGGCCACATCCAGTTATCGGTATCGGCGCCGAACTTCCCCACCGACGAGGGAGGCGCTCCCACAAGCCTGACGTCCGTGTACTTCTTCCTGGTAAACATATAATACTGATTGCCTTCGTAGAAAGGTCGTATCTCCACTTCCGTGCCGGGATTAGTCTTAAGGAAGTCCCCGCCGGCCTTTTCCCTTGCCAGAGCATTGAGATATCGGGCTGAGAGGAAGCTCATCCCATCCTGGTTGTCGTCTGCTTCGAGGCGCGACATAACGTAGGCGGTAACGTCCTCAATCCGGTCAATGAACGTAACACTCAGTCCCGGATTAGGCAACTCATCACCTCGCGTCATCGCCCAGAAACCCTCCTTAAGATAATCGTGTTCCACCGTACTGTGTTGCTGTATCTGGCTGTACCCGCAGTGATGGTTAGTCAACATAAGTCCGTAAGGCGAAATAACCACCCCGGTACATCCGCCACCGAAGATGATAACAGCATCTTTAAGCGACGACGCCCCTTCGGTGGGGTTGTATAGATCATAATCCTGCAATTCCAGCCCAAGGGCCTGCATCTTGTCAATAACAGATTGCTGTTTCAGAAGCGGAAGCGTCCACATCCCCTCGTCAGCTCCGACACGGGGAATAAAGAGCGTGTACAGTGCCCATAGCGTAATCAATCTTTTCATCATGTATATGTATTAATTATTCGTTATCCTTCCATTCCTTGTAAGGAGCCTTGACCAGCGAAGCATTATAATAGCGACTATCGCCGGTCACCTCTCTTCCCACCCAAGGTGGGAGGTCAAAGACATCGTCCCTGGAGGTCAATTCAATCTCGGCCACCACCAGACCCTCGTTATCTCCGCAGAATACATCCACCTCCCATACATGTCCCCCGTACGGGACATAATGACGAACCTTGCTGATGACACTGCCCGTAGCCAGCTTCATAAGTTCAGATGCATCATCGGTCGCAATCTCCTGTTCGAATTCATACCTGCTCCACATATTTTCGTCCGAAGGCCCCTTGATAGTAATGAACGCCCTGTCGCCTGCCGTGCGAATCCTAACGATACACCCGTCAGTAACGGTCAGATACCCTTGTATGATACACTTCCGAGAAGTCACTCCGCCGCTGAAGTCACCCGTTACCATAAATTTTCGTTCTATCTCAATCATTCTGACAGTCTCTTCACATTATATGCATAATATTATACATCCATTTAGATGTATATCATAATCCTCTTTAATCTACGCAAAAGTAATATATTTTTAATTGGCAGACTGCTGTCCCTCCCAGGGCAGACGCATTTAAGAATCTGAGTGAATATGCTTTATGCAGCCCGGTTGCGGCGGTTAGTATTTGTATCCGGTTCTGCCGGGGATGGCGCTATCGTTCTTTAGGGGGATGAGTGTGAAACTCCAGTTGTATTCCTTGTCCGGCAGGATATTGTACCCGGGTTCCGGACGTGCTCCCCAACTATTGTATCCGGCTACACCCTGCTGCTTCATGTCGATGCATACTTCGACGAAGTTGCGGGGAGCGATGTCGTTTACATGATGCATCCTGCGTAATACGTTCCGGGCAAGCTCTTCGTCAT
Organism: Tannerellaceae bacterium; assembly: GCA_031266215.1. Classification (GTDB taxonomy): domain Bacteria; phylum Bacteroidota; class Bacteroidia; order Bacteroidales; family Tannerellaceae; genus DFXE01. The sequence continues at coordinate 3,347 of JAISBL010000078.1, forward strand.
GATTTGCGATCTCCTCAGCGGTGAAGTTAGACCATTGGCGGGGATGTGGCAACGCTTCTTCGGAGTCGAAGTCCTCAATGGAATTGTGCAGGGCGTTGAAACCTATCTGCTCACCGGCCTCAATCAGTAGTCCGGACGTTCTGCCACCGGTAAGCGCCACCCAGCGGGTGTCGGTATGGTGCCCGTTCTCCTGCGGCCTGACGTAAGGGTAATACATGCCTCCGGCTGTGTTTTTATACAGTCCTATGATCGTACCGGCGTTACGGTCTGCGTAGTTTTCTTCAGGCCCGCGTCCCCGGTACTGCACCTTGTCCATGATTGCCGGCAGTCGGAAACGTACGCCTATGCGAGGCACGTTGGCATCTGTCGGAGCCGGGGCGAAGTGCACTGAAGCGTTCACGACGCCGGTCGGGTATATCTTGTACCTCACTGTGTATGCGTTTCCGGCCGGCAGCAGGTAGGTAACGTTCAACTCCGCATTCCCGTCTATTATCTGAAGAACTGCGTCTGTGACGTGGAAGTCTTTACTGCTTTGCTTCCATATTTGCAGGCGTTTGGGAGCTCCGTTACCGTAGTCGTTGTCATTGGGAGCGCGCCAGAAGTTGGGCTGTATGCCGAAGCCTTCGCTGAAGTATTCTGTCCCGTCAACCTTGTATGAAGAGAGGATGCCTGTCTTTTTGTTAAAAGCCACATAAACCTTTGAGGAAGATACCGTCAGCATGTCTCCTTCGGAAGCCGTGATCAGTTCCGGGCCTCCGGCGACCTTATAGGCTTTCTTCCCGGCAGAAAGAGGTAGGATGAACTGGTCGTGTGCAATTTCGTATCCGGCAGGGATCAGCTTATCAGCTTTCGTGGTTGTTACCTTAAAGTTTACGGAATATTCCACTCCGGGCAGGGCTTTCAATGATCCGACGCCGGGAACGGTCACCTCCTGCGATGTCTGTGAGGCGAGGTTAAGAGGCAGTCTGCCGCTTCCCAGTGTTTTATCGTTTGCAAGTGATATATAATGTATATCATACGCATCGCTGCTGGTGAAGTAAAAGCGGTTGGTTATGCGGAATATTCCCCTGGCCGCGTCTACAGCTTCGAAACCAAAGTTCTGATAGGCATATTTTACTTCGGCCATTGCCGGGTGCGGATTACGGTCGGGGTTCACCAGTCCGTTGCAAAGGAAGTTGCCATCGCTTGGAGCGTTTACGCCGTAGTCGCCACCATAAGTCCAGTAGTCGCGTCCGTTCTTGTCAACAGCAAGCAGGCCCTGATCTACCCAATCCCAGATATATCCGCCCTGCAGGTTGGGGTATTTGTAAATGGCTTTCCACTGATCCCACAGGTTGCCGTTTGAATTACCCATTGCATGCGAATATTCCGAAGGGACTACCGGACGGTCGCTTCCGGCCATTCCTGTTTCTTCCAGCCATCTGGCGCCGGGATACTGAGGTACGTACATATCGGTATTCCACTCCCACAGGGCGCGTTCGTAGTTGACCGGGCGATCCATCAGTTCTTTATCCTTATTTTTTATCCATAGATAGGCCTGGTAGAAGTTGTACCCGTTGCCGGCTTCATTGCCCAGTGACCAGAAGGTGACGGAAGGATAGTTTTTGTTACGCTCATACATATTCATGATGCGGTCGAGATGCGGAGCCAGCCATTGCGGGTTATTACCCAGGGTGCCTCCTTTGCTCAGGTTATAATACATTCCGTGCGATTCTATGTTCGCTTCGTCGTAAACGTAAAGTCCATATTCGTCGCAAAGTTCATAGAACCTCCTGTCCTGCGGATAATGGCAGAGGCGCACCGTGTTAATGTTGTTGCGCTTCATCAGTTCGAAGTCTTTGCGCATAAGGGCTTCAGTGACATAATGCCCTGTCTCCGGGTTGTGTTCATGTACGTTAACGCCTTTCAGCTTGAGCGGCTGCCCGTTGATAAATAGCAATGTATACGGTCTTCCTCTTTGCGCCTTCAGCTCGGTCTCTTTTATCTCTATACGGCGGAAGCCTACGTTAAAGGGGACGACTTCAGTGATCCTGTCATCTTCTTTGACGGTCATCAGGAGCTTGTACAGGTTGGGATGCTCCGACGACCAGTGGGAAACGCCGGGTAGCATTTTTTCAAACCCTACGGTCTTTGACTCATTGCCCATCTGCATTTTCTGCTCTTCCGCAGCGATTACTTCGCCTTTCGTATCCAGTAATTCATAAGCGACGACAGCCTCCCTGGAACTACCGGTATGATTCTTCATATCAATGGCTAGTCTGAATATCCCATCCCTGTAAGAATCATCAAGAGTTGAGATCACACGGAAGTCCCCGATCGCAAGCCTGGGCTGGGCATATAGGAACACATCCCGTTCTATTCCGCTAATCCGCCAGAAGTCCTGGCACTCCAGGTAAGAGCCGGTACTCCACCGGAATATCTTTAGCGTTAGAACATTCCTGCCCGGCTTCAGGTAGTTGTTGATAAGAAACTCGGCAGGATTTTTAGAGTCTTCGCTGTAACCCGCTTCATCGCCGTTAAGGTAGACGTAGAGACCTGATTTTGCCCCGCCTATATGCAGGTAAATATCGCGTCCTTCCCAACCGCCGGGTATCTCAATGTCACGGCGGTATACGCCTACCGGATTGTCTTCGGGCAGAAGCGGCGGCTGCGGGTTGCGGGGTTTGAACTCATACCCGTGATTTGTATAAATAGCAACCCCGTGTCCCTGCACCTCCCAGTTGCCCGGTACGCTGATGTCGTGCCAGGAGTCTGTCGAGACAGAGGGGTCAGTGATATTTTCAGGCAAATCCCCATATGCATCCACATAATAGAATTTCCATATGCCGTTAAGCAATAGATAATACGGACTGTTTTCGTATCGCGATGATAAGGCGCTCCGGCGATCTTTATACGTCATGAAAGACGTTCGCGGCAACTCCTTGTTTACTGCCACTACTTCTACATCCTGCCAGTAAGGTTTGTTTACTTTCTTTTCTGAGGCGTTCAGTGTTACTGCCTGAATGGAAGCCATAAGGGTGCTTACCAACAGCAGGTTTCGGGATAATTGTTTCATAATCTGACTACATAAAATTAAATACTAAATTTCCGGAGGTAAAAGTAGCAAACAATCCATCGCCGGCAAAATTATCCCCGCTATGAACCCGGGTTTCTATAACAACTAAATGCCCGTCGGAGTATGATACCGGGGAGACATAAAAAACCCGCGAAGCGTCGATGAGATGCTTCGCGGATCGTGTATGTCTGCAGACCGTCGGCGGGGCAGCGGAGGTATCAGGAGAGAGCCGCTATGGCGGAGCCAATCAGGTTGGCGTTTTCCATCTTGTCGATGTCTATAACGACGTCTTTATGGCCAAAGCTGTCCAGGAGGCTGCGTAGCGACTGGGATACTATGTCTTTGTAGTTTACTCCTTTGCGGTCTTCGCTCCAGAAGAGGCTGCCTTCCGCTATCAGGCGTATGCGTTTGACGGAGGGGTCGTGCGCCACCAGTTCCAGCGTCAGGCCGGCCAGCGAAGCGGCTACAAGTTTTGCCGAGCGTTCGTATATCCACCGGGCTACCTGTACGTGTTTTTCCTTATGTATATCGGGATAACCCATGATGGTAGTGAGTTTCTGAGCGTCGAACTTCTTTTCGAACTCATCGAACGGGAAGGCGGCTTTAAGTATCTCGCCAAGGTACATGCCTGAGACAGCTTTCTCAAAACGTTGCGCACCCTTGTTATCCGACAGAGCGTCTACGATGCCGTCAATATTCGTCAGGTGGGGCGGACGGAAATTGCCGGATTCCAGATTGATTGGCAGTAAGCCTTCAGCCCTGATATTCTTGTCTAGCTTAGACACCCTGTCTGATTTGATGAAGGTGGCCATGTTAGTGCCTGTACCTACGATAAGTCCGATATAACCGTCGTAATCGCTCCGGGTAAGACCGGCGAAAAGGCTGGCCACCGTGTCGTTGATCACTTTCACTCCGGTAAACTTCGGAGCGTCGCCATTCCTGTTAAGGTAGTCCACCAGTGGTTTCCCGATGGATTTTCCTACCATGCTCGGAATATCGACGCCCTTTGTCCAGCGAAGCAGTCTGGCATCTCCATCGAGGAGTGATTCGGCAGGGTAGGAGAAGCAGTAACCGATGGAAGATTCTTTATCTATTTTGATTTCTTTGATCAGGTCAGCCTGTTCTTCAAACAATTGTTCTTCGGTAAAACCGGGTGTTTTCATGACGGACAGGTCTTTTTTAAAACCGTTTTCCGGGCGGATGGAAGCTTTCCCGTCTACAAAATCGACGGAGGCGACCCGGTAATTGGTTCCCCCCAAATCCAGAACGACAGCTTGTCCTTCCACATTGGTTGCTTTCGGGTTAATGAAAGTAGGAATGCACTGCACTTCCTGGTTTTCTTTACCAAGTCCTTCTGTTACTCTGTTCCGGAGGGCTTGCGAAATCTCTTTCAATTGGTCAATGCTAAGTTCGAAAATGTTTTTCTTCATTTTTTTGAGTGTTACAATGATTGTGATTATGATGATATTAGAATTAATGGGCCTAAAAGTAGTGAAAAATTGATTATTGCACAAAAATGGCTAAAGTTTACCAGGGCAACCGCATCAAAATTGTATTATCTTTTTTAGATATCCAATATCCAATGCAGCCTTGTATAACCTCTTCTTCAGGCTTAGCTTATCTTTCTGGGCAGATACCAGTTGTAAAGCAA
>JAISBL010000102.1 GCA_031266215.1 Tannerellaceae bacterium
GTGGCTCTTTACATGAAAACAACGCGGGAAATGCACAAAAAAGAAACGGCGAAGCTCACGCCTGGCCGTTTCTACATTTAACCGTTTTAAACAAAAAGAAAAAGTTAGTCAAGGTCTCAAAAAACACACCCTAGCCTCAAAGCAGGCTTCAAGTGTGTTTTTACTGCCGGCAAAGATATATATTATAATGAGTTTTCCTAACAGGTTTTTTCTTTTTTGTAATTCTTTGCAGCACCTGTTGTCATACCTTTGCAACTGCATAATAGAAACAATATTTACGCTATGGCTGATTTTGATCTTCATATTCTGGGCTGCGGATCGGCTTTGCCCACGATGCGGCACCTGGCTACTTCGCAGATAGTTAACCTGAGAGACAAACTTTATATGATTGATTGCGGAGAGGGAACACAGGTGCAGATGCGACGGGCGCGAATCAAATTCAGCCGCCTGAATCATATCTTCATCTCACACCTGCACGGCGATCATTGCTTCGGACTGCCGGGACTTATCTCTACCCTCGGCATGCTGGGCAGGCGAGGCCCCCTGTTTATTCATGGGCCTAAAGAGGTGGAAGACTACCTGCGGCCTGTCCTGAACCGCTTCTGTGCAGGGCTGGCCTTCGAAGTGGTTTTCAATTCCGTGGATACCCGGAAACATGCGCCGGTCATGGAAGACCGGTCGCTGAAGGTCTGGTCCATCCCCCTCAAACACCGTATCCCCACGTGTGGGTTTTTGTTTGAAGAAAAAACGGAGGCCGACCACCTTATCCGCGAAATGGCGGATTTCTATCAGATCCCCGTCAGCTTACGACGCGCCATCAAACAGGGCGACGATTATGTTACGCCTGAGGGAGAACTGATCCCTCACGCCCGGCTGACGCGCCCGTCCAAACCGCCGAAGCGATACGCTTACTGCTCCGACACGGCCTTCGCTCCGGAAATAGCGCCAATTATTAAAGGGGTGGATTTACTTTACCATGAGGCCACTTTCATTGAGGCCGACATCGCACGCGCACGGCAAACCGCTCATTCTACGGCGGCGCAAGCCGCTTTAATAGCCCGGCAGGCAGATGTAAAAAGGCTTGTTATCGGGCATTTCTCCGCCCGTTACGAAGACGATGACGTGCTGAGGCGCGAAGCCTGCGGGATATTCCCCGGGACCATACTCGCCAGGGAAGGGCTCGCGTTGCAGGTTTGACGTTATGGATGTTTCGCCTGCTTCATCCACTCACCGGCGCAAAGTTCGAGCTCTTCGTACCAGTCTTTTCCGAACTTTCTTATCAATGCATCCCTGAGGAAGCGGTACAGAGGCGTACGCCCTTTCTTCCCCAGCGCCTCTGCGGCGGCACATATCCGCCGACGGTTATAATTCACCGCCTTATACGTTTCGAAGGACTTTACACGTACAGGATACAGGTGGCAGGATATAGGCTTGCAGAAATCCGCCCGCCCCTCGTTCCAGGCTTTCTCTATGGCGCATTTGCATGTCCCCGACGAGTCGTAACAGGTAAACACGCAGTCTTTCCCATTCACAATTGATGTGACCGTATCACCTTCTTCATCAACACAGGCAACGCCCTGTTCCCTTATAACAGCCTGCGCCTGCGGCGCAAGGTCGTCCCACACTACGGGTAAGACCCTATGCAGGGCCGGCAGTTCGTCCTCCTCCAGCGGAGCGCCTGCATCTCCATCCACACAACAGGCGCCTTTACACATTGCCAGGTCGCAGACGAACTGCCGTTCCAATATATCAAGGCTGACTAAAGTGTCTCCTATATGAAGCATGACCTGTCGGGTTAATTCAGAGCTTTCCCAGTCATTTCAGCCGGTTGCGGCAACGCCATTATTTTCAGGATCGAAGGAGCCACGTCGGCCAGTATACCGTTGCCGGTCTTAGCAGTGCTGCCGGCCGTCACATAGACAAAGGGGACGGGGTTGAGCGAGTGCGCCGTATTCGGCGTACCGTCTTCATTCAGGGCATGGTCGGCATTACCGTGATCGGCTATAATGATTACCTCATAACCGCTCTCCTTAGCGGCCTCCACCGTCTGGCGCAGACAGGCGTCTACCGCTGTCACAGCCTTTTCAATTGCGCTGTAAACGCCGGTGTGCCCCACCATATCACCGTTGGCATAGTTGCAGACAATGAAATCATACTTCTTTGTCAGTATAGCTTCCACCAGGCGGTCTTTCACCACGTAGGCGCTCATTTCGGGCTGAAGGTCATAGGTAGCCACCTTTGGAGAGGGCACCAGTATGCGGTCTTCGCCGGGGAAAGGCTCTTCCCTTCCTCCGTTGAAGAAGAATGTCACATGCGCATATTTCTCTGTTTCGGCGATATGGAGCTGCGTCCTTCCTAGCGCCGAGAGGTATTCGCCCAGCGTATTTGTCACGTTGTCTTTATCAAAAAGGATATGCAGCCCTTTGAACGTAGCGTCGTAAGGCGTCATGCAGAAATATTGCAGTCCGGGTACGGTCTTCATCCCCTCCTGCGGCATGTCCTGCTGGGTCAGCGCGACAGTCAGCTCCTTGGCCCGGTCGTTGCGGAAGTTAAAGAATATCACCACATCCCCTTCCTCTATACAGGCCACCGGCCGGCCGTTTTCGGTATGTACGATGGGTTTGATAAACTCGTCGGTCACGCCTTCGGCATAAGATTCCTCCATCGCCGTCAGCATACACCCGGCCGGTTTACCACTGCCGGCGGTTATAAGGTCGTAAGCCACTTTGACGCGCTCCCAGCGTTTGTCCCTGTCCATTGCATAGTAACGCCCTATGATGGAAGCTATCCTGCCGCCCGTCTGCTTCAGGTGGTTCTCCAACTGTTCTATAAACCCTTTGCCGCTCCTGGGGTCTGTGTCGCGGCCGTCCATGAAGCAATGCACATAAGACCTGCCGGCCACGCCGTATTCCCTTGATATATCCGTTAGTTTAAAAAGATGTTCCAACGAGCTGTGCACTCCCCCGTCTGATACGAGCCCGAGGAAATGTATCTGTTTGCCGTTTTCTTTCGCATAGCTGTAAGCCCGTTTTACTTCGGGGTTCTGCGATATCTCGCCTGTACGGCAGGCGATGTTTATCTTCACCAGGTCCTGGTATACCACCCGTCCGGCGCCTATGTTGAGGTGTCCCACTTCAGAGTTGCCCATCTGCCCGTCGGGCAGTCCCACGTTTTCACCCGAAGCCTGTAGCTGCGAGTTGGGATACGTCTCGAGCAGATAATCCCAGTAAGGCGTTGGCGTCTGATATATGACGTCGTCTTTCTTCCTGTCGCCTATACCCCATCCGTCGCAAATAATTAATAGCGCTTTCTTGTTCATTTTTTGTTATTCCTTTCTATACATTAAAGTTATACCTGTTTAAACCGGCGGCAAATATAACTACTACCCTTCAAACTTCTCTCAATGTAATGAAATAACCTGAGTACAGTGTAAGAAAATCAGTTCCGGCAGCGCCACGGTGTTCGTCGAAGGCAACGGGCCTGCGCCCATAGTTTTTAATGCCGAAGACATGCGGTCTCCGCCTCTGCCCGCGCTACGTACGAGGGCGTCACGGGTGCGTTTTACAGGTGGCGCCTCCTTATCCCGGACACGGGTTTCTTACACGGTTTTTTTAGAAGGTGCTTCTTAAGGCCTTATGAAGGTCCTTCTTAAGCCCCTATGAAGGACCTTCATAAGCGTTAGTGAAGGACCTTCATAAGCGCTTAAGAAGGACCTTCTAAAACGCCGGGTAAAACCGAAGTCCTGAGTAAAGAGGCGTCTCTGTAACCGGAGTTTGGGATAAGGGATAAGGAATTATAAGCAAAAGGAAACAGAATAAAAATAAACGCATCTCAACCTCTAATCTGTCGGTGCAGGTTATACCGATACATTCGCCCAAACAGGCGGTGTTGATAAAAAACATCATGGGGTTAAAAACCTTATGCTCAATTTCTATAAAACGACTGTATGAGGGAATATGCGACAAAACCGGGGCCGGGGACTTATGGAAAAAACTCTTACCTTCGCGGCTAAAAAAGAATGGATTATAGGATAAAAGCTCCTTCCTGCGGGGCGGTCAGGCTTTCTTTACGGCTTCCGGCTTCCAAGAGTATCAGCAACCGTGCACTGGTGCTGAAGGCGCTTAGCAGCAGTACATATGATATATGCAATCTTTCGGACAGCGATGATACCAGAGTGATGGAGGAAGCGTTTTATTCCGGCGCCAGCGATATCAATACCGGGGCCGCGGGGACGGCTATGCGGTTCATGACGGCTTTCCTGTCACAAAAGGAGGGGGTATGGACGCTGCAGGGGTCGGAGAGGATGAAGAACAGGCCCATAAAGCTGTTGGCAGACGCTCTGAACTCACTTGGCGCACGCATCGAGTATATGGAGAGGGACGGATACCCTCCGTTGCGTATATGGGGGAAGGCTTTGCGGGGAGGGGAGGTCAGGCTATCGGGAGGCGTCAGTTCGCAATACATCTCGGCCCTGCTGATGGTTGCGCCCATGATGGAGGAGGGACTTACAGTTCACATGGAAGGGCAGGTCATCTCGGCTCCGTATATCAGCCTGACGGTTCAACTGATGAAGCATTTCGGCGCAGAAGTCGAACGCCGGGGAAACACACTGAAGGTCTCGCGCGGCGGATACCGGCCGGCTCCGTTTACGGTAGAGCCTGACTGGAGCGCGGCTTCTTACTGGTATGCCGTGGCTGCGCTGTCGCCCGGGGCGGAGATTGGCCTTGAAGGTTTGTGTAAGGAGAGTTTGCAGGGTGACGCCGCTGTGGCCGGACTGTTCGCCTGCCTGGGGGTGGAGACGGAGTATACCGCCGGAGGCGTGAGGCTGAGGCATACGGGTGCAAGGGCAGGCAGGATGGAGTATGACTTTGTCAACGAGCCTGACCTGGCGCAGACTTTCGCCACTACCTGTGCGGGGCTGAATGTCACGTTCCGCTTCACCGGATTGCAGAGCCTGAGGATAAAAGAGACCGATCGCATGGAGGCTCTGAGGGCTGAACTGCGCAGGCTGGGATACGTCATCGACGCAAGCCGTGAGAGCATACTGGAGTGGAACGGAGAGAGGTGCACCACGGAGTCGGAGCGCCCCTTCATCAATACGTATGAGGATCATCGCATGGCTATGGCTTTCGCCCCCCTGTCGCTGGTCTGCCCGGCCGGAATAGTGATAGCTGACCCGGAGGTGGTGACAAAGAGTTACCCGGCTTTCTGGAACGACATGCGAAAAGCTGGTTTTGAAATCATACAATCACCTGAATAATATTATGTGGTATCTTATACTGAGTATTTGCGCCCTGGGCGCACTGACAGCCCTTATGGGATATTTCCGCCGCAGGAGGCCGGGGAGTGAGGGCGAACCTGAGCATCCGGTCGTCGCGCCGCCGCCCGGATGCTGCGGACAGCATGCGACCTGCATGCGCAGCGCTATGCATGACCCCGTAAGCAAACGGATAGAGTATTATGACGACGAGGAGCTGGACAGGTTCAGCGAAACAGCGCCGGACGCTTATACCGGGGAGGCCGTGGAGGAGTTCAGGCAGGTGTTATACACTATGCGTACCAATGAGGTGGCCGGTTGGCTGCACAGCCTCCATATGAGGGGCATAAACCTGCCCGACGGCCTGAAAGACGAGGCGTTTATGATGGCGGGCGAGGTATGACAGAGCTGTTTCAATACGCCTTTTTCCGTAACGCCCTTCTGGGCAGTCTGCTTACCGCCATAGCCTGCGGCATGGTGGGGACGTATGTCGTTGCGCGCCGGCTGGTATTTATCAGCGGGGGTATTACGCATGCTTCCTTCGGCGGACTGGGACTGGGCTTTTTCCTGGGCGTGAACCCGGTCGTGACGGCCATGCTGTTCTCCATCCTTTCAGCCTTCGGCGTCGAGTGGGTGAGCCGTTCGAGGCAGGTGCGCGAAGACTCGGCCATCGCAGGCGTATGGTCGCTGGGTATGGCGATTGGGGTTATCTTCATTTTCCTTACGCCCGGATATGCGCCCAACCTGTCGGCCTATTTGTTTGGCAACATACTCACCATATCATCGGCCGATATATACTGGATGGCTGCGCTGGCCGTACTGCTGTCGCTGTTCTTCGGTTTCCTGTTCAGGGAAATCGTCTGCATTGCTTTTGATAAAGAATTTGCCCTCACGCAGCGCCTGCCGGTCAGATGTATAGAGTATGTGATGATGATGTTCACAGCCGCAACCATTGTGCTCTCCATACGCCTTGTGGGCATCATGCTGCTGATGAGTATGCTTACCCTGCCCCAGATGATAATGAACCTCTTTACCTCGTCTTTCAGGAAGATCGTATGGGGGAGTATAGTCATCGGCTTCCTGGCCTGCACTGCCGGACTGGCGCTTTCTTATTTTCTTGACGTACCCTCCGGCGCATTCATAATACTGGTTCTGGTAGTCGCCTTTTTGGGAGCTAAGGCGGCCAGGACTTTCACAACTCTTAAATAACGTAACCATTCCGAATTATGCGTGATATGATCTGTATTTATTGCAAGAACAATGCGGCCCGCTACGATGTGCCCATTGGCTCTTCACTCCTTGAGATATATGAAGCGGCCGGGAAGCCACTGCCGTACCGCCCGATGAACGCCCTGGTGAACAACAGGGTTGAGGGCCTGAACTATCGCTGCTGGCAGCCTAAAGATGTTGAGTTCATTGATTATACCAACCTTTCGGGCCTGCGCACCTATGTGCGTTCGCTATGCCATATCTTTTCCAAAGCGGTGGCCGACGTACTTCCCTCGGCTACACTGAACCTGGAACATCCCGTCTCCAGGGGTTATTACTGCGTGATATGCCATGCCGAAAGCATCGGCCCTGAAACGATAGGGAGGATAAAGCAACGCATGCAGGACATTATAGATGCCGACATGCCTTTCCGGCATCATACCGTCCGCACCTCTGACGCCGCCGCCCTGTTCCGCAAGCGGGGAATGGAGGACAAGGCCAGGCTGATAGAAACGGCCGGTATGAATTATACGTCCTTCTATGAGCTTGACGGGCATATCGACTTTTTCTACGGATGCCTTACACCTTCGTCGGGCTACATCCACCTGTTTGACATATCTCCTTATTTCGACGGCGTGCTACTGCGCATTCCCCGCAGGGACGATCCCTTCGCGCTTGAGCCGGTCATCCGGCAGGACAAGATGTTTGATGTCTACAAAGAGAGCCTTATGCTCAAACGCACTCTGGGACTGAATAACGCCGGAGACCTCAACCGGGCGATAGCCGGAGGGCACACCCGGCAGATAGTGCTGGTGGCCGAGGCTATGCAGGAAAAGCAGATCGCCGGCATAGCAGAGCAGATCGCCGCCAGGCACAGGAACGGCGGCGCGCGTATCGTGCTGGTATCAGGCCCTTCCTCGTCGGGGAAGACAACCTTTACCAAGCGGTTGGCAATACAACTGGTAACCTGCCTCTGCCATCCCGTGAGCATCTCGCTCGACGACTATTTCCTCAACCGTCAGGATACTCCAAGGGACGAGGGCGGCGAGTATGATTTTGAGTCGCTTTATGCCCTTGACCTGGAGTACTTCAACAACGATATTGGCAAATTGCTCGCGGGCGAAGATATCAGCCTGCCCAGCTATGACTTCACTACAGGCCGGCGTGTCTACAAGGGGGCCAGGCTGCAACTGAAGGACAATTCTATCCTTATAATCGAAGGTATCCACGCCCTCAACCCTGAGCTGACGGCCTGCATAGAGGAGGTGTATAAGTACCGGGCTTACGTGTCGGCCCTGACGTCTATCTCGCTGGATAACCACAACTGGATACCGACGACCGACAACCGGCTTTTGCGCCGTATCATACGCGACTTCCGCTTCCGCAATTACTCGGCAGGCCAGACCATCTCGCGGTGGCCCAGCGTGCGCAATGGCGAAAACAAATGGATATTTCCTTATCAGGAAACTGCCGACGCTATGTTCAACAGCGCCATGCTGTACGAATTTGCAGCTCTGCGGCTGTTTGCCGAACCTATATTGCATCAGGTGAAGGAATCAGAAAAAGAGTATGCCGAAGCTTACCGCCTGATGCGTTTCCTGAAGTACTTCAACCCTGTCGCAGACCAGGAGCTGCCCGGCGTTTCACTGCTCCGCGAGTTTCTGGGCGGGGGCGACTTCATTTACTGACCTTATGCGTAAAGCCTTCATACAGTTACACGTCTCCATCCTGCTGGCCGGTTTCACCGGCATACTGGGAAAGATCATCACGCTGAATGAAGGATTGCTGGTGTGGTATCGAATACTTATCACCATCGTAGTGACGGGCCTGATACTGCTGCCGTCGGGCCTTCTGAAGAGAGGAACGCCCGCCTGGCCCCAGACCATGCACATGATGGGAACGGGCATGTTGCTGGCGCTTCACTGGGTGTTCTTTTTCGGCAGCATCAAAGCTTCTAACGTATCTATCGGCGTCGTCTGTTTTTCACTCACAAGCCTGTTTACCGCCTTGCTGGAACCCCTGCTCAACAGGCGGAGCATATCCGTGAGGGAAGTATTGATCAGTCTGATACCCCTTGCGGGCATACTGCTTGTATTCCATTTTGACATCCGCTACCGTACAGGGATACTGCTTGGCATAGCATCTGCGCTGCTTGCCGCCCTTTTCACCATCGTCAACAAGCAGATCGCCAGAGAGCACGCCCCGGGCGTAACACTGTTTTACGAGATGGCTGGAGGCTTCGTATGCATTAGCCTGCTTATGCCGTTCTATCTTGCCTGTTTCCCTGTGGAAAGCCTTACGCCGGGGGTGAGCGATCTGATCTGGCTGCTGGTATTCTCGGTCTTCTGCACCGTTTTGCTTTACCTCCTGCAGATAGAAGTGCTTAAGAGTATATCGGCCTTCACCATGAACCTGAGCTATAACCTGGAGCCTGTGTACAGCATAGCCATTGCCATGCTCTTTCTGGGCGAAGCCAGGGAGCTGAACTTTTCCTTCTATATAGGCCTGGCGCTAATTTTCCTCTCCGTCCTGTTACAGACGAAAAACATCCTGAACCCGGGTTCAACGTAAAAATATCATTACTGTCCGCTAAAAACATAATTGTCTTCATAACTAATGGCTGATATTCCGCTATGGAGTATCAGCCCTTCCCACAATCAAAAGTGAGTCAAAAGTGGCGCTTCAATATGAAAAATGCTGCATGAAACATTTTCAATAAAAAGAAGGATAAGATACTTTTGACACACCCTCCTTCAAAAACGCCGGATAGAAAAACAGGAGTCCGGGATAAGGAGTCGCTTCTGTAAAACACACCCCTGGCGCCGCTCACATGAGGGTTTCTCTTATGTCGAACCAGGGTCTTTCCGTTGAATTATCCTGCCTTTCGTCGAACCCCCATGTATTTTCGTCGATGGGTTCAATGTAAGGCTCCGCCGTGCGCGTTAGTTACGCTCACAATTGACTACACGAGAACGACAGGAATTATGACGAGCGGGATGGCTAATGGAGCCGGGAGGATTGTCCGGTTTTTTTCTAACTTTGTCGCTCACAAGCATTAATTATCAAAAAACTCCAATGACATGAAAAACTTTTTATTGGCAATGGCAACAGCCTGGCTTGCTTTGGCGCCGGCTGTTGCGCAACAGGCATTGTGGGGCGGACAGGATATTGTCTCGCCTGAGATACATGCCGACGGTACGGTGACGTTCCGCTTTCTGGCCCCCAAGGCGGTGAAGGTGGAAGTTATGGGCGACTTCCTCTCCGGCGAGGGCGCCGCTGCGCTTAAAGAAGGGAAAGACGGCCTGTGGGAATACACAACGCCCGCACCGCTCGCCCCAGAGCTTTACAGCTATGCCTTCATTGTGGACGGACTGAAATGTATCGACCCCAACAATGTGTTTATCAACCGTGACGTGGCTTCGCTCACAAACATATTCATCATCAGGGGAGGGAGAGGAGACCTGTACAGCGTAAACGACGTACCCCACGGCAGCCTCACGCGCAGATGGTATGACAGTCCGACACTCGGCATGACCCGGCGGATAACCGTTTACACGCCTCCGGGATACGAAAAGGGAGGGCAGAGATACCCTGTCTTCTACCTTCTTCACGGCATGGGTGGAGACGAAGAGGCCTGGATCACGCTGGGACGCACCGTCCAGATACTTGACAACCTCATAGCCCGTGGCCTGGCCAGACCGATGATCGTGGTCATGACCAACGGCAACGCCGCACAGGAGGCGGCCCCCGGAGAGTCGTCGCTGGGATTGTATAAACCGGGGATGCGACTGCCTAAAACGATGGATGGATCGATGGAAAGCAGCTTCCCTGACGTGATACGGTTCATCGACGCCTCGTACCGAACCATAGCCGGCAAGTCAGGCCGCGCTATTGCAGGGCTTTCTATGGGAGGGTTCCACTCGTTGCATATCTCAAAGGAGTACCCCGACAGGTTTGATTACGTAGGGCTGTTCTCGGCCGCCATACTGCCGAACGAGGGCGCAGAATCTCCCGCCTACAGTAACACTGATGAAAAGCTGAAGGCGCAGTTCAACAAAAAGCCGCGGCTTTACTGGATAGCGATAGGTAAGACCGACTTCCTTTACAAGGCCAACGAAGACTTCCGCAAGAAGCTTGACGCTGCCGGTTATCCGTACACCTATTACGAGTCCGAAGAAGGCCATATATGGAAAAACTGGCGTATTTACCTGACAGAGTTCGTACCAATGTTGTTCAAGTAGAGCCGGCGACTTATGATCAGAAACACACTTCGCCTATGCCTGCCGGTTGTTGTCGCAGGCGCGGCGCTCATGTCGTGCATGCTGTCATGCGTGCCAGGGCAGGAGAAACAAGACGTCTTATACCGCAGCACGCCTGAGAAAGAGGGTATGCGCACCGTTGGTATACTGCGCTTCCTTGAAGAGGTCAAAGCCAGAGGGATAGACATGCACAGCCTCATGATCCTGCGGCGCGGCAAGGTGGTGACCGAGGGCTGGAGTTATCCTTATAAGTCCGGATACAGGCACATAATGCACTCGGTAAGCAAAACGTTTACCTCCACCGCCATTGGTTTTGCCGTGGATGAGAAGCTGCTCACCGTGGATGACAGGGTCATCTCGTTCTTCCCCGACAAACTTCCCGGCGAGGTATCACCCTACCTTGAAGAGCTTACCGTAAAGAACCTGCTTACCATGAGCGTAGGGCAGGACCCGGCGCCGGACTTTACCCTGGCTGACGGGGACGGCGACTGGGTGAAGCTCTTCCTTGCCACACCGATAGTGACCCGGCCCGGCACGGTTTTCCTCTACAACTCGTATGCCTCGCATATGCTGTCGGCCATAATACAGAAGGTGACGGGCCAAACCACGTTTGACTACCTCAAACCCCGCCTGTTCGACCCGCTGGGCATAACCGGCGAACAGTGGGAGACCGACGCACGGGGTATAACTATGGGCGGATGGGGCTTGCGCATTAAAACCGAGGACATGGCCCGGCTCGGGCAGTTCTACCTTCAGCAGGGACGCTGGAACGGCAGGCAACTGCTCTCCAAAGCATGGATAAAGGAAGCCTCGTCACTGCATATATTCCAGCGCGACAACCTCACGCTGGAAGAAGAGTTGCACGACAACTGGGTTCAGGGTTACGGATACCAGATATGGCGTTGCAGCAATAACGCCTATCGGGCCGACGGGGCCAACGGGCAGCTTATCATCGTAATGCCTGAGCAGGATGCTGTTGTAGTTATCACCGAAAATACAAACGACGCCCAGCAAACCATGCGACTGGTGTTTGAATACCTGCAACCGGTCATGACGCAGGGCGAGTATACCATCAGGGAAGAAGACAGTGAAGAATTGTCGGCCATGCTGAGCGCCCTGTCTGTACCCGACCCCTTCCGTACCGACGAGGAACTGGAGACGCCCCGCAACACCGTCCGTTCCTACGTCATGGAGCCTAACGACAGGCAACTGCAAAGCGTATCCTTCGCTTTTGACGAGTCAGGCGACTGCCTCCTGACGCTTACACCGGCCGGGAGCGCACCCTCTTCATTTTCTTTCGGAGCTGATACCTGGCGATATGGGGAGACAGACTGCAAAGGCCCGTATTTCCTCGTCCCGCGGAGAAACCCCGAAGGGTTGTCTCCCTTCACTGTAGCAGGGTACGGTAGCTGGACTGCCGGTGATGAGCTCCGCCTCCGCCTCCTTTATATAGAAGACTATCAGGAAGAGACCTATATCTGCCGCTTCTATCCTGACCGGATGGAGATGACCCTGAGCAACAACGCAGGGTCTCAGCAAAGCGCCCCCCTGGCAGGTCGTCTGCAATAGAAACCTTCCGTTCCCTTCTCATAGTAATTACCCCCTCCCCGTCATGTAGACGCCAGGCTAAGCGAAACAATGACGGGGAGTGGTATTTTCGCATTATCTGATTACACGGTTATTGAAAATTAGGATAACATAATGTATTTTTGCGCGACGGTACCGGAAAAATGAAAACTCCTGGCTTAGGGGTAATGCATAAAAATATGATACAGAATGAATATTCAAATAAAGTCCACCAATGGTTTGTCTTATACACATCGCCACGGGCGGAAAAGCAGGTGATCGAAAGACTAAGACTTATGGGAACGGAATGTTGGTTGCCGCTACATCGTTGCCCGCGTGCATGGTCTGACCGGGTTAAAATAGTAGATGTTCCTCTTTTTAATTCATATGTTTTTGTTAAATGCCCCGAAAACCAGCTACATTTCCTGCTCAGAGTGTATGGTGTTTCCCGTATTGTCTATTATGACGGCAGACCTGCCGTCATACGCCAGCAGGAGATAGACGCCATCAGGGATTTTCTGGTGCAATCAGCCAATCATCCTCTCCTGGTAGGCGATGAAGTAGAGATACTGGCAGGGGCTATGAAAAACGTTTCCGGGCAGGTCAGAAAGATAAAAAAGAATTATATAGTGCTGTATCTTGAGCAATTGGGAGCCACCGTAAGTGTTAACCTTGAATATGTGGCCCCTGTGAAAAGACTGAAGTGATATGCCGGAAAAAGATGCAGTAGAGAAAGGGAAACGAAGTCAGATCAGGCGTCTCTGGAAAACCGTTTTTGACGATACCGACGAGTTTGTTCAATTTTATTTCAGACAGGTATATGAAGACGATAACGCATTAGTCATCGAGAAGGGCGGACAGGTGGTTTCCGCTTTACAGATGCTGCCTTATACGATGACTTTTTGTGGTGAAGAAATACCGGTAGCCTATATTTCAGGCGCTTGTACTTTACCCTCGGAACAAGGCAAAGGACTGATGAAGCAGCTCTTACAGAAAGCCGTCAGCGAGATGGAAAGAAAAAAGACAGCTCTCAGCGCCCTGATTCCTGCCGGGAAAGGGCTTTTTGAATATTACCGCGCACACGGCTATACAGAGGTATTTGAATATTCGACAGAGACATATACCCGGAATGAACCTATTGCTTCAGACGATATTTTTGTGCATCAGAATAACAAACCGGATGAGATAACATATGCTTATCTGGAGCGTCAATTGCGCAAACGGCCGATGGCTATCCAACATTCGTATGACGATTTCATCCTGATCCTTAAAGATCTGGAGATAGACAACGGGCAATTATTTGTTGCTTCTGATTCAGGCGGCCAACCGGCAGGCATGGCTTTTGTTTCGACTCAGGAAATCAAAACAAATGCGGAAGAAAGCAGCATATTGATAAAGGAGATATTATATGATACCGAAGCGGTAAAGGAGCACCTGCTGCATGAAATAACCATCCGGCACAACCTTGTCAGAGCCATTTACAGAACCCCTGTACGTCAGCATCTACCGACCTTTCCATACGGCATGGCGCGTGTAATAGATGCCGAACGGCTGATCGGACTGTGGCTGGCGGCTCATCCTGAGAGCGAACTGTCTGTAAACGACATGCGTTCAATGAATATTCACACACTTACCGCACATCTGACAGGCTATTCCGACCGGGCTGCATATATGAGCCTGATGCTGGATTAAAGAACTGCCCTCATCTTCACGGTGACAGGTCCGCTTCTACCGCTGCTACGGGAATAGAAAATCCCTTACTTTTACATCCAAAATATGAATACACGAAAGCATGACTGAATTTCCCAAAAGCAGGCCTGAATCCCCCGGAAACAGGCCTGAATTCCATGAAAGAAGGCCTGAGTTCCCCGAAAGAAGGCCTGAATTCCATGAAAAAAGGCCTCGAATTGCCCGAAAGAATGCCGGACGTAAAAACTAAAATCAAAGAAGCCATGTCCTACGACCTCGACGATGCAAGAAGAACATTAGTGCATAAGGATATTATTCTTGGGAAAGCGTTTTTAAAGAAATTGTATACAGTATGGTACCGCTATCTGGCGGAAAGAGTGGCATTGATACCCGGCAAATACCTGGAAATCGGTTCCGGGGGAGGATTTTTAAAAGAAGTTTTTCCGGAAGTAATCACCTCCGATATTTTACCCCTCGACACAGTCGATATCGTATGCAATGCCGAAAAGCTTCCCTTTGACGACAACACCCTTCAGGGCATCATGATGTTGAATGTATTCCACCACATACCCCGTCCATACCTTTTTTTGGAAGAAGCCGGAAGAACGCTCCTCAGCGGAGGAAAGATAGTAATGATAGAACCTGCGAACAGTCATTTTAGCCGGTTTATTTACACACATTTCCACCATGAGGCATTCGATCCCGAAGGAGCAATGGAGATCAGGCAGGGCAATCCGCTCAGTAACGCCAACCAGGCGCTGCCTTATATATATTTCGTAAGGGATGAAAGGGAATTTAATCGCCATTATCCAACTCTCAGGATCAAGATCATAAAGCATCACACACCTTTCCTGTATATACTAAGCGGAGGATTGTCGAAACCTTCTTTATTGCCTGGTTGCTTCTTTGGCATTGCCCGGTTTGTGGAAAAGCTGTTTAAGCCCTTTTACCGGCAGTTAGGGCTTTTTTATTTCATTGAAATAGAAAAACAGGACCTTCCCTGACAATCAGAAATATTTTTCAGGGAATACATACATAAAATATGCCGCCATTGATTACTTTTGTTTTAAATTGTAAGCAACTAATCACTTAAATTCAAAATAAATTACTATGGCACATCACCAGTTAGATGCATTAGATGAGAAAATATTGAATTTAATCATCAACAATGCCCGTATGCCTTTTCTCGAAGTAGCCCGGGAATGTAATGTTTCCGGAGCGGCGATTCATCAACGAATACAGAAACTTACGGCTTTAGGCGTTATTAAAGGCTCTGAATTTATTATTGACAACTCGAAGGTGGGGTATGAGACCTGCGCTTACATCGGACTGTTTCTAAGTTCGCCCGGACAGTTTGCAGAAGTTTCGGAAGCATTGGAAAAGATACCGGAAGTAGTGGAATGTCATTATACCACCGGGCGATACGACTTGTTCATAAAGATTTACGCCCGTAACAATCAGCATTTGCTGAACATTATCCATCAAAAACTGCAACCTCTCGGATTATCCCGTACGGAATCGCTTATTTCTTTCAAAGAGGCATTTAAAAAACAGGTACCTATTGAATTTGAGGAAGAATACTAAAACAATATGCGGGCAGGGTCGTTTGGCCTCCGCCCGCTTGTTGTTAATTGTTAGACGGTGAATAATTCTTGTTCAGATAGATTAGTAACTCATTTGTAATATCGAATATATCATCTGCCAATAAAATATTATCGCTTGATATATTGCTGAAAATAATCTGGTATTTCTTTTCCTGGTTAAATATCTTCAGTTGGGCCGAAAGTGAATCGCGTAGCTGCTCCAGCAGTCTTTGATGCTCAGCCATTAAGTCCTGTGTCAGGCGATTGTCAAGCGCTTCCAGTTCCTGGCGTTTTTTTAGCAGTCTCTGCTGTTCCTGCTCCACCCGCTCGCGGGTCAAAAAGGCATTATTATTTATTTTGCGCTCGAAGTCTTGTAATTCAGCCTGAAGCTGGCTGCCCTGCTGATTGACATTTGCACGAGCGCTCTCTTCCTTGCGCACAATGATCTCGTTCAAATCCTTATAGTAGTTATAGTTCTGTAAAAGGGAATCCATATTCACATAAGCCACAGGCAGGAGTGACGACAAACTCCCCCCACCTTCCGGAGCTAAAGGCGGCTTCGTCTCTCCCGCCTCATTTTTCCCCGTAAAATGCAGTATAAACAAAACGATAACAGCAACAGCAAGTACGCCATTCAAAATGTAGTTAATGTTCTTCATAAAATTCAATTTATAATAATTATTTATTAATTCCGGTTTTTGCACTCCTCAGTTTGCGCGCTTTTAATTTTCTGCTGCATATTCCTGCAATAGTTCTTCCAGATTTTTTCTATGTGACTGCTCGTAATGCTGCGACCTGGCGCACCGGATACCCCGGTTTTGCAGCGCCTGGTTTCCGTCAATGTGTGAATTGGGAAATGTTCCGTTCTTTTTCAATAAGATATTTACACAAAGCATAACAACACAGGCAAAAACAATTAAAACCGTAACTAATAACGTCGTGAGCATTTTCTTTCTTTATATTTGTGGACGCAAATATAAGAGTTAAACTGATTACATTGCGAGTTTTTAATATATATTCTGCTTTTTTCCGGAGTAGCTCTTATGAATAGAAAATTATAAACGTTTGACAAAATATATTTACTAAAACAAAACAATAAAATGAATATTACAGATTTAAAACCAGCAGTTGTCTGGAAATTTTTCCATCAGGTTACGCAAGTACCGCGCCCTTCGAAAAAAGAGGGCCAGATGATCCAATATCTCGAAGCATTTGCCGGCGAGTATAACATCCCCATAAAGAAGGATGCCGCCGGCAACATCCTGATGTCGAAAAAGGCTACACCGGGATATGAGGATTTGCCTGTAGTCATCCTGCAGTCGCATATAGACATGGTATGTGTCAGCAATAATGAAAAAAAAATCGACTTCGACAAAGATGCCATACAAACTATTGTAGACGGCGACTGGGTACACGCCGACGGAACAACTCTGGGCGCCGATAACGGCATTGGCGTGGCCGCGGAGTTGGCAATCTTAGCCTCTGATGATATAGAACACGGCCCAATAGAATGCCTCTTCACCGTGGACGAAGAAAGCGGACTGACCGGAGCGCAGGCTCTTGAATCCGGCTTTATGACCGGGAAAATACTGCTTAACCTTGACAGCGAAGACGAAGGGGAAATTTTTATAGGATGCGCCGGAGGAAAGAACACACAAGCCGAGTTGTCTTATAATCCGCTGCCTGCCTCGCCGGAGCCTGATTACTTCCGTATTGAGGTGAAAGGTCTGAACGGAGGACATTCAGGAGGTGAAATACACAAGGGACTTGGTAACGCCATTAAAATACTTGCGCGCTTCCTGTACCTGTTGAAAAACAGCTTTAATTTTACGCTTTGCGTGATAAAGGGAGGCAGCCAGCATAACGTCATTCCGTCCGAAGCGTGCGCCGTAATAGGATTAAACCCTGAAGATAAGGAAAAAGTACGTGCTATGCTGAATTGCTTTGCCGCCTGTATCGAACATGAATTAAAGCATGTAGACTCTGATGTACAGATCGTAATGCAATCAACAGACAGGCCGGATACATATATAGATACTCAGGCTGCGGAAAAACTCATCTATGCTCTAAACGCCTGCCAGCATGGGGTTGCAGGCATGAGCAATGATATTGAAGGTCTGGTGGAAACCTCTACTAACCTGGCGGCTGTAAAAATGAATGGCAATAAAATTACTGTTGTCACAAGTCAGCGAAGTTCTATAGAATCAGCCAAAGAAGCCATAGCTAGTCAGATAGCTTCTGCTTTCCTGCTTGCCGGGGCAGTAGTGAAGCAAAGCGACGGCTATCCGGGATGGGTTCCCAACACTGAGTCGCAGATACTGAAAGCAGCCAGCGACAGCTACAAACAATTGTTTAATAAAGAACCAAAAATAAAGGCAATACATGCCGGACTGGAATGTGGACTATTCCTCGAAAAGTATCCATATCTGGATATGATATCTTTCGGTCCGACCCTGCGCGATGTTCATTCTGTAAAGGAACGTGTGCTGATTGATACTGTGGGCCTGTGGTGGAAGCACCTGCTTCACTTATTAAAAAGTATACCTGCGACAAAAAACGATTAGCCAATCAGTTCGGAAGACACGAGGCCGTTCATAATGGCATAAAAAGTGAGACCTGAAACGGTTTTAATGCCAAGTCTGGCGGTAATGTTTTTCCGGTGAGTCAGGACAGTATTCAGACTGATATTCAGTTTATCAGCTATGTCTTTATTGGTACTTCCCTGCGCGATAAGTTTAAGTACATCTTTTTCGCGCAGGGATAATTCTTTGCTTCGTTCCGTCATGTCATTGCTTTCTTCCGTGGAAAAGAACTGCTGTAGCTGCTCGATAAGCGACTCCTGTGGCAATCCGGTGCTCAGGTAGTTGTATCCCATGGAACTGGCGGATGTTTTTTCATCTGATGTTATAATCAGCGTTCTGGAGCGGCGGGGGAGGAAAAAATCAACATTCAGCATGAAAGTGTCGGCTTTGGTAAAATAATAATGAAAATCGTTTCCATTTTCCGGGAAATCACTGAACGAGTGGAAGTTGAGAATCTCAACCGGCGGGAAATAATCCGCCAGCAGACTTTGCAGACCGGCGCTTTGCAACGTATCGGACAGTATAATAGCTATTTGTTTCGTTCTTCGCATCAAGTGTGAAATTACTTTACACTGAGTTTTTCCATAGCATCCACCATTGGCGCTAAAATGCGGAAACGGATACGGTTATGCTGCCTTATATCCTTTTCCAGGCTACTTATAGAAGAGACAACAGCATAACACAGGTTCAGGTTATAGTCGCCCGACAAATGTTTCACTATGATTCGTTTCAGGTCTGCCAGAAGCTCTTCGATAACGTCTTCCGAGCGTTTTTCGAGGTTGAGCGAAAGCGCCTGATTATCCTTCTTATGTATTTTTTCCTGCAATTTCCCGCTCAAAGCGAGGCAATAAGGAAACCATTGCCGGTCATCGTTTTCTATACGCGCTACTAATTCGTTTTTGAAAGAAAAAAAGAATTTCCCTATCAGGGCGAGCGTTTGATTGCCGGAGATATTCATGGAAATAAAAGAAGTGAGATGATGTTCGATATTTGGTAATTGGAAGTACAGATAATAATTATTGGTTTTTACCAAATAATCAATGATTTGCGACGTGTGAAACGTTTGAAGTTTTTTTTCCGGGAAATACTCTTCGTTGAGGAAAGTATTAATTACAATAAGCAAAAAGTCGGGATCCAACTGATATTCGTCACATATTTCCTGAACCGATTTATCACCCAATCCTAAGCGTATGCCGAACCTGTTAATAATAGGGATGAGTGAGGGGTGCTCTTCCACCACCTCACTCATTTGCATATCAGGATATATCAAAGGCATCTTCAGGCTTCCTCCCATTGTTTGCGCAGTAACTCCACCGCAGCAGGAACGGCAACATTACGGTCGCCCTGACAGCCGCACTCAAAGCTCACGTATTTATTATATTCCAGCATCTTCAAAGCCTTGAAACCTGCGATATAGTTATCTGCTTCTCCATCTTCTCCAGGCATGCTGCGGCGTTTACGACTGGCCACGTGCACATGTTGCAGATATTCTCCGGCAGAGAGGAAAGCGCCCATATCACAGGTCTCTTCCCATGTCATATGCCAGAAGTCGCCCATGCAGCGTACGCCCGGATTGTTGACGTCGCGGCAGATGGAGGCTGCGTCGGCGACCTGCCGCAGGTAAAAGGCCTCCCTCCGGTTAAGCGGTTCGAAAATAACGGTGGTATTATGTCCGGTTGCAAATGTTCCCATTTCGGCAAACTGCTCGCATAGGAAATCACGCGTTTCCTGCGTATGAGGAAATACCGGAACCTGGCTGTTAAAGGCCGGGACGATTATTACTCCCACAGAACCTAATTCCCCTGCCGCTGCAATGATTTCCTTCATCGTATCCATGCATTGCTTACGCACTGATTCTTCCGAAGAAAGGATAAAGCCGTCGAAGCCGGCGCAGATGGCGCTGACTTTGATATTGCGACCATTTAAAGCCTGCCTGATCTCGTCTACCCGCCCGGCAAGCCCTTTGCCTCCGGGTTCGAACCCCGTTACACCAAGTTTTTCCATGAGATCAAACTTCTCATTCAAACTATCTCCGGGGGCAATACCTTCCTGGAAAGAGAGATTCAGTGCGGCGGCGTTGTTTTTCGTCCCGTCTTCCTGTGCCGGTTTAACGGCACAGCCTGCCAGTACGGAACCGCCGGTAGCGGCTACGGCTACTGCAGCTCCGGACAGGGTAGTCCTTATAAAGCGTCTCCTGTTGATTGCCATATCTTTCATTTATTATCAAGTGGTTTGCCCGGTACAGGGACTGTAAAGCCTTTCATATCCATCTTTCCTATATTCAGATCGGCCGGGGTATAGTCTAATGCAGAGGCAGTCATAGATTCCCATGTTGTCTTTTCTCCCGTGTAAGCCGACTCCCGTCCCATAATAGCTGCCATGTTGGCAACGGCCGTTTCCGAAGCCTGGTCTATGGGTTTGCCGCTACGGATGTGATTTATCCAGTTGACATGCTCCAGTACATAGGGATCTGTCTGTTTGAAGTTATTATTTTCAGCTTCACCATCGAATTTCCAGAGTATGTTGCCTGCCGGATCCTTTATTTCCATAGCAGCGCTGTTCCATGAACCTCCGGTCCCTTGTATAAATTCGCTTACATTGTTGGCGCAGCCGTTTATCTGACGGCACATACTGTGCATATGTATACCGTTTTCCATTTCGAAGTCTACACTGAAGTTGTCGTACTGATCTCCCGTAACACGACGATGGCGCGAGCCAAAGCCTACGGCGCTGACAGGTTTCAATCCTGTAAACCATGTAAATACATCTATGTTATGCACATGCTGCTCGACAATATGGTCTCCCGAAAGCCATTTCCAGTTCACCCAGTCACGTATCATCCATTCGCAATCACTCCATCCCGCCTGACGCTCGCGGAACCATAACATGTTTTGGTTCCAATACACCGTACCGCCGGTGATCTCACCGATAAGTCCGCTCTGTATCTGCTTGTACGATTCCACGTAACTGCGCTGGTGGTGACGCTGGGTTCCCGTTATAACACATAAGTTTTTGGCAGCAGCCTGTCTGGCCGTTGCTACAATGGTGCGGTATCCTGCCGGGTCTACGCAGATAGGTTTTTCAAGGAACGAATGTTTGCCTTTTTCCGTAGCATATTGGAAATGCAGGGGGCGGAAACATGGAGGCGTGGCGATGATGACTATGTCGATATCGCTGTCGATTACCTGCTGATAAGCATCCAGGCCTACAAAACGCAGGCTTTCCGGTATGTCGATATCCTTTTTCTCTTTCAATTGCGCCGCAAGGTCGTCCACCCGGTCTTTGAAGGTATCACCCAGCACAGTGATTGTTACATCGTTGGCAGCGCTGAGGAAATTGAAAGCGGCCCCCGATCCGCGTCCGCCGCACCCGATAATGCCGGCCCTAAGCTTTTGCCCGTCGGCGGCTAAGTCTGCTAAATCAGGCACATAATAAGCGCCGGGTTCTTTCAGCGGTTTGAGGGAGCTGGTCTTTTCCCCTCCGCCGCACGAGGTCAATGCCGTAGCTACGCTACCGGTTCCTAAAGCGCCAAAAGCGCCTGCCATTGCAGAACTCTTCAGGAAAGTTCTTCTGTCGATACTGTTTTCTCTTTTCATACGAATAAAATGTTTAATTCTAATGTAGATATGGAACTCGCAGTACGTTTTACTTATCGCCTTTGGCGTAAATAGTTTTTACATGCTCGTTTCATGGTCTTTTTTTACTGTTCAAATTATTTTGCTATAATGGATGTGTCGGGCTCGCATACTACACGGAAGCCTATTCCGCGAATATCCGAATACCACCAGATGCTTTTAGGCTGCTGAGGGTCTGTTTTCAGCCATGACTCATGCTGTGTATGATCGCGGGCGGCCGCACGTACATCGGCGGCGTCTGAGGCGTAATTACCTCCGCGCACAACCCATTCGGTGCCTTCGGTGACCAGAGGATCTTTCACTGCGCTTCCTCCTCCTTTGCCGTAGGCTCCGGAGTCGTATCTGTCGGCGCAGTATTCCATGACATTACCCGACAGATTTTTAAATCCAAAGGGGTTAGGCTTCACTTCAGAAGGCTCCTGCGTTTTATTCCTGCTGTTTTTGGCATATATCACATAGGAACTGATACTGTCGGTTTTAGCATCGAAGAACTTGCGCAGGAATCCGTGGTCGGAGAACCTGGCGGGGTCTCCGGCAAAGAAATAAGGCGTTTCGGTGCCTCCACGCGCAGCATATTCCCACTCGGCTTCTGTGGGCAGGCGATATTTACGGCCTGTCTTCTTCGACAGCCACTGGCAGAATGTCTCCGCGGCGTAATGGGTCATTGTGATGGCCGGACGGTCGCCTGATCCCCATCCCTGGTCGGGGAATCCGAATGGCGGCGTCGGCCCTGAGATTGCGTCTACACCGGGATTACTGTTGTTTGCGTAAACCGTTTCGGGAGGTGTGCGCCCTTCGCTCATGGTATTGGCGTAGAATGCCCAGTACTGGTTCCAGGTTGTTTCTGCTTCAGCCATGAAGAAAGGGCTTACGGTGACGGTCCGGAGGGGTGATTCGTCGGGTTTGTGGAACGATTCTTTTTCCGGGCTACCCATAGTGAATGTGCCCCCGCCGACCGCTATCATGCGGATGGACACGGCTGTTCCGGGTATCTGCTCTGCGTAATCGGTGAATGTGGTGACTTCAGCCGGTGTTTTGAAGAAAAGGCTAGTGTCGGCAGCCGACTGACCGGAGGCGTTCAGTCCCGGTATACCTGTCATCTTCCCATGTGTGTAACTGGGGTTATAATGCCCGGCGTCCAGATGGCAACTGATACACTGCAGGTCAAGTTTTTTCTCATTTTCTTCGTAATACAGATGGGCTGTGATAGCGTCATTGGTGATACCTTCGGGAAAGAGGTTGTGGTGGCACTCTTTGCATGATTCGTTTGGGATATAGGTTACGGCATGTTCAAGTTCCGACAATCTGTCCCAGTCGAAGTCTGCGCTGTCTTTAGCCATCCATCCCCACACGTCTTTAATCCCCAGCCGGGCCTTAGCCGCATAATGCGCCCGGGTGTCATGACCGGGAGGGAGGTGACAATCTATGCAATGCACTTTCGTCCCGCTCCGGTTATTTACGTGTTTAGACAGTTTCCAACTGTTTTCAACGTGCGGATGTACATGGCACATCATACACGATTCGTCGGTTGAGAAGTAAACAGATGTCAGGTACAATCCGGTTATGCAAAACATGCCCAGCAATAAGCCGGCCAGAAAAAAGAGCGACTTCTTTCTCTTTGATTTCCTTTTTCCTGAAGAGTAGCGGTTAGAATCTCTTTTCGCCATTATTATATCATTCAATCCATTTTTGCCATTTCCGTTTATCGTTGTACCCGGATTCTACCATCGTTTCAATAAACTGCATGCCTCTTACGCCATCATAAACGGTGGGGAAGTCCAGCTCCTCGGCAGAAGGCTTTCCTCCGTTTGCACGGACTTGCAGAACGGTTGCAAAATTGCGGTATATATTGGCAAATGATTCTATAAATCCTTCCGGATGCCCTCCGGGGGTGCGGGTGTTGTATTTGGCCAGACTTCCGAGAAAACCGTTATTCCCTACGCGTATAATCTCTTTCGGCCTGTCTGTCCATTTCAGGTACAGGGTGTTAGGCTCTTCCTGGTTCCATTCCAGCCCTCCTTTTTCTCCGTATATGCGGATGGATAGTTTGTTTTCTTCGCCCACGGCTATCTGTGAACATGTCAGCACTCCCGCTACACCTTTCTCATATCTCAGCATAGCTGCGGCATCGTCGTCTATCGGGCGTCCGGGGGCAAAAGCTTTCAATTCAGCGCAAAGTTCGGTTACTTTCAATCCGCTTATATACTCGCTCAGGTGCCATGCGTGCGTTCCTATATCGCCTACGCTGCCGGCTTTGCCCGAACGTTTGGGGTCGGTTCTCCACCCTGCGTTGTTACCTCCCTGGAGTTCCAGCCGCTCCGACAGCCATCCCTGCGAATATTCTGCATATATGCGGCGCAGGTTTCCAAGTTCGCCGTTAGCAATTCTTTCTTTGGCCTCTTTTACAGCCGGATACCCTGAGTAGACATGTGTCAGGGCAAGTACAAGTCCTGTTTTTTCCACTTTTTTCTGCAACTGTTTAGCTTCTTCCAGTGAGAATGTCATCGGTTTGTCCAGCACTACATTGAAGCCTCTTTCGAGCGCCATCATGGCCGGTTCAAAATGCCACCTGTTAGGTGTCACAATGGTCACAAAATCCATGCGTTCGCTTTCGGGGAGGCTTGTTTCATGTTCAAACATCTCCTGGTATGTCTTGTAAATCCTGTCATCCGGCAGGAAATAAGAGCGTCCTGAGCTAATAGATATCTCAGGGTCAACACTAAAACATCCGCAAACAAGTTCGATTTGGTTATCCATAAAAGCGGCGCGCCGGTGGACTGCTCCTATAAAGCCATCGCTTCCTCCGCCGACCATACCCATTCTGATCTTTCTATTAATCATACATTTATGTTTTTAAGGTTATTTTACGGGCAAATGTAATAAAAACAATTATTACTGTCCGCTAAAACGAAAAACAAACAAAAGACTATCTTTTGGCGCCTGATTTCAGGCGGAAATAGTTTTTATTTTGAAAAGTAAGCCCTCCCTTATCTACAAATCTCAACAATTGGGAGTAAAGTGGCTGTCCGGTAAAATATGCACTTTTACTCATGTGATTCTTTTGTTGTTTGCATGTACAAAGTTATCGCTAAAAGGGTGATACCAGGAATATAAGCCTTTAATTATGAGCGAGATTATATCTTTAGCGGGTAGCAATGATTTTTTTATTTACCGTCAAATGAATCCCATCTCCCTCGTGGGATAGATTTCATCCCTCGTGGGATAGATTTCATCCCTCGTGGGATAGGTTCCATCCCTCGTGGGATAGTTTTCATCTCACGTGGGATAGATTTCATCCCACATGGGATAGGTTCCATCCCTCGCGGGATAGGTTTCATCCCTCGCGGGGCAGGTTCCATCTCTCGTGAGACAGGTTCCATCTCTCGTGAGATAGGTTCCATCTCTCGTGAGACAGGTTTTATCTCACGTGAGACAGACTTTTATTTCACGTGAGACATGTTTCATTTCATGTGAGACAGGTTCCATCTCTCGTGAGACAGGTTTCATTTCACGTGAGACGGGTTTCATTTCACGTGAGACAGGCTTTTATCTCACGTGAGACGGGTTTCATTTCATGTGAGACAGGTTTTATTTCACGTGAGACGGGTTTTATTTCACGTGAGATAAGTTTCATCTCACGTGAGACAGATTTAATATCATGTAAAGAAATAAACCGGCGAGTGTAGCGAGTGAATGGCCGGGGTCACTCCGGTTGGGGCACTGTCCAAGAAATTGTGTAAATAAAAATAGTTGTCAGACAAGATTGGCATTATATATTTGTTATACTACATAAAAGTACAGAGAGATGAAAGAGAAAAATGTACATGCAGTAC